>DATJNL010000147.1:0-11666 GCA_035508175.1 Myxococcales bacterium | reverse complement strand
CGCGCCATCGCCTGGCGCAGCTCGAGCGTGCCGTTGGCGGCCGGGTACCGGTAGGCGCCGGACCGCAGGGCACCTTCCAGCGCCTCGACCACGCGCGGCGGCGGATCGCCGTCGGGATTGCCGAGCGAGAAGTCGAAGACGGTGCGACCGACAGCGGCCGCCCGTGCCTTCAGCTCCGCCATCTCGGCGAAGACGTAGGGGGGCAATAGCGCGGCGCGGTGAAAGCCGGCGGGGTTCACGCGGCGCGCATGCCACAGTCGGTGCACACGCCGTTCACGATGCGGCGCGCCCCGCAGGAGCGGCAGGGGCCGGCGTCCTCGTCGAACGCCTCGCCCTCGACCAGCTCGAGTCCGTCATCCTCGGGAGGGCGAGAGAGCTTCGTGCCGCAGCGGTCGCAGAAGACTCCCGCTGCCTGTCCGGTGGCCCCGCAGCCCGGGCAATAGACGACGCGGGGGCTGGGACCGCCGACGGGATCCTGCACGGTGCGCTCGAGGTCGGGGACCGCGTCGACGGCGATGGCCCCGGCCGGCACCGGCAGCTGGGTCGTCTCGAGGCCGGGCACGGCCTCGGGCGCGATCGGCACCGCGGCGGGCACGCCGAGCGAGGTCACCTCGAGCCCCGGCACGACGTCGGGAGGCACGGCGATCCCGCGCGCGACCAGGGCGGTGGGCTCGAGCTCCGGCAGCCGGGGCGCCGCGGCGATGGCGTTCTCCGCCGCGGTGAAGACCTTGCCGCAGACGGCGCACTCGAGCGCGCCCGGCGGCTGGGGCGCGTCGCAGACGGGACAGGGCTCCATGGGCAGGAATGTAGCGCACCGCTCCGAGGCTTGACCACCCCGGTCGCGGGCGTTACACGACGGCGCCATGCCGACCCCCACCGTCCGCGCGCCGCGCGGCACGACGCTCTCCTGCAAGGGCTGGATCCAGGAAGCGGCGATGCGGATGCTGATGAACAACCTGGATCCCGACGTGGCCGAGCGGCCCCAGGACCTGGTGGTGTACGGCGGCACGGGGAAGGCCTGCCGCGACTGGCCGTCGTTCCATCGAATCGTCGCGGCGCTCCGCGAGCTCTCGGACGACGAGACGCTGCTCGTGCAGAGCGGCAAGCCGGTGGGCGTCCTGCGCACGCACCCCGACGCGCCGCGCGTGCTCATCGCGAACTCGAACCTGGTGGGCAAGTGGGCGAACTGGGAGACGTTCTGGGAGCTGGAGAAGAAGGGCCTGATCATGTACGGCCAGATGACGGCCGGCTCCTGGATCTACATCGGCACGCAGGGGATCCTGCAGGGGACCTACGAGACGTTCTGCCAGGCCGGCCGCACGCACTTCGGCAGCGACGATCTGAGGGGGAGGAAGATCCTTTCGGCGGGGCTCGGCGGCATGGGCGGCGCGCAGCCGCTCGCGGCGACGATGGCAGGGGCGGCGTTCCTCGGCGTGGAAATCGATCCCGCGCGCGCCTTCCGGCGCGTGGAGACGCGCTACCTCGACGAGGTCGCGAAGGACCTCGACGACGCCCTCGCCAGGGTCGAGCGGGCTGCCCAGGAGAAGCGACCGCTGAGCGTGGGAGTGATCGGCAACGCCGCGCAGGTGTACCCCGAGCTCGTCCGCCGCGGCGCGCGCTTCGATCTCGTCACCGACCAGACCTCCGCGCACGATCCGCTGAACGGCTACGTCGCCGCCGACCTGTCGCCCGCGGCCGCCGCCGAGCTGCGCCAGCGAGACCCCAAGGCGTACGTGGCGCGCGCGAAGGAATCGATGGGGCTCCAGGTGCGCGCCATGCTCGCCATGAAGAAGGCGGGCGCCCACGTCTTCGACTACGGCAACAACCTGCGGGCGATGGCGCAGGAGGCCGGCGTTGCGAACGCCTTCGACTACCCGGGCTTCATCCCCGCCTACATTCGACCGCTCTTCTGCGAGGGGCAGGGGCCGTTCCGCTGGGTGGCGCTCTCCGGCGACCCGCGCGACATCGCGGTGACGGACCGCGCCATCGCCGACCTATTTCCCGAGAAGGCGCACCTGCACCGCTGGCTCAAGCTCGCCTCCGAGCGCGTCGCGTTCCAGGGGCTCCCCGCGCGCATCTGCTGGCTCGGCTATGGCGAGCGGGAGAAGGCCGGCCTGCGCTTCAACGAGCTGGTGCGCGAGGGCCGCGTGTCGGCGCCCCTCGTCATCGGCCGCGACCACCTGGACTGCGGCAGCGTGGCCTCGCCGAACCGCGAGACCGAGGCGATGGCCGACGGCTCCGACCCCATCGCCGACTGGCCCATCCTGAACGCGCTCGTCAACGCGGTGAACGGCGCTTCGTGGGTGAGCTTCCACCACGGCGGCGGCGTCGGCATCGGCTACTCGCTGCACGCCGGCCAGGTGATCGTGGCCGACGGCACCGAGGCGGCGGCGAAGCGCCTCTCGCGTGTCCTCACCAGCGACCCCGCGATGGGCGTGCTGCGCCACGCCGACGCCGGCTACGCCGACGCCGCGAGGGTGGCCAAGGAACGCGGCGTGAAGGTGCCCGGCCTGTAGGATCCGCCCGGGCGTTTGCCCGGTGTTGGAGGTGGGTGCTAACCTGCGGGATTGTGGGGATTCGTCACGCCCCTCGGTGGGTTCACGCCCTTGCCCGTCTCGGAACCCAAGATGGCCGCACCCGATCCCCCGGCGGGGCCGCCCCCCGCGCCGGTCGTCGGCACCGAGCTCGGACCCTACCGCCTCTCGGCGCTGCTGGGCTCGGGCGGCATGGGCATGGTCTTCATCGGCGAGCACCGCATGCTCGGCCGGCGCATGGCCATCAAGGTCCTGCTCCCGGACCTCGCGAGCCGCATCGACATCATCCAGCGGTTCTTCAAGGAAGCGAAGAGCGCCAACGAGATCGCGCACGAGAACATCGTCGAGATCTTCGACTTCGTGCAGCAAGCGGACGGGCTGAGCTACCTCGTCATGGAGCTGCTGTCGGGGCACGACCTCGGGATCGCCGTCGCGAACGAGGGCCCCTTCAAGCTCAAGCGCACGCTGCACATCATCCGGCAGGTGGCTGCCGCGCTCGCCGCCGCCCACGACAAGCGCATCGTGCACCGCGACCTGAAGCCGGAGAACATCTTCCTGATTCGTCGCCAGAACGACCCGGACTTCGTGAAGCTCCTCGACTTCGGCCTCGCCAAGGTCCCGGAGAGCACGACGGGCATTCCGTCGTCCACGCAGACCGGCGTCGTCATGGGAACGCCCGAGTACATGTCGCCCGAGCAGGCCATGGGCGTCCCGGTGGACGTGCGGTCCGACATCTACTCCCTCGCCATCGTGCTCTACTGGCTGATCTCGGGAAAGCTCCCCTTCGACGGCGCGAGCTTCGAGCAGCAGCGCCGAGCGCGCGTGAGCTCCCCGGCGCCGCCGCTGCCGCCGGTCTCGGCGGCCGGCGAACCGGTGCCGCCCGAGCTCGTCGCGTTGATCGCGCGCTGCCTCGCCCGGCCGCCCGAGGACCGCTGCCAGAACGGACGCGAGTTTCTCGCTGCCCTCGACAAGCTGCCGGCCATCGCAGAGACGCCCTCGGTACCGCCGGCGGCCCCCACCCGCCACGCCACGGTCTCCTCTCCCCCGGATGCGGTCACGTCGAGCGCTCCCGCGATTCGGGCGCGCCATCCCGGAAGGTGGATCGCTCTCGCTGGCTTCGGGGTCGCCGCCGCGGTGGCGATCGGCTGGGCTGCGACGCGGCCGTCCGTGCCCGTGACGAAGCCCAGCGCCCCGAGCGCGCATCCGGTGGCGCACGCGGTCGCCCCACCACCCACACCCACGCCAGTCACCCCTGCTCCTCCCGCGCCCTTGCCGGCGCCCCCCTCCCCGCTGCCCGCGATCCCGGCGAGGGAGCCCATGGTCAAGACCACGCGCAAGCAGATCGGCGCGCCTCCGAGGAGCCGGACGAGGCACCACCACCACGCGACCCCGGAGCCGCTGCTGCCCTTCCCGGAGTGAGCGAGACGCCGCCGGATCCTTGACGGCGGAGGGCGGCGATCGGAAGGTGGAGGAGTGACGATTGCCGTCGCCCTCCTCTCGCTCGCTCTCGCGTCGAGTTCCTCCGAGCGGCACCAGGCGAAGAGGCTCTTCGAGCGCGCGAGCGCCGAGTACGAGCAGCAGGACTTCGAGGCGGCCCTGCGGGACTTCCAGGCGGCCTACCGGCTCGCCGCCGTGCCCGAGATCCTCTTCAACCTCGGCCAGTGCCACTTCGAGCTGCATCGTTTTCGCCGGGCGGCCTTCTACTACCGGCGGTACCTCGAAGCGCGGCCCCACGCCGCGAACGCCGAGCAGGTGCGGGCCAGGCTCGCGGAGCTCGATCGCGCGGAGGCGCGCGCGGCCCTCGCAGAGACTCCGCCGCCGCCCAAGCCGAAACCCCCGCCCAAGGTGCTGCCAAAGGTCCCGCCTACGGCCGTGTCTCCGCCGACGATCGTGCGGAAGGCCGAACCTCCGGGGCCCACCCATGCCCTCTCCCTGACCCTGGCCGGCGCCTCGGCGGTGGCCGCCGTGATGGGTGCCTACGGCATCCTGCGGGTCGCGAACTACGTCCAGCTGGCCAACGGCAACAACGCGGCGCTTCAGACCTACGGGCACGTCAGCCAGAGCGACTATCAGCAGCAAGCCGCGACGTACGTCAACGCCCAGCACTGGGAGATTGGCGCCGCGGCCTTGCTTCTAGCGACCGTCGGAGGCGTCGTGGGAGCGGTGGTGACATGGTGAACCGGTCGGGATGGATCCTGCTGTTCGCGCTGCCGGCCGCCGCCTGCCTGCCGGCGCCCCCAACGCTCGTGTGCCATGGCTCGCTCTGTGTACCTGCAGGCGCGAGCGGCGGCACGGGCAACGGCGCCACCGGCCGCACCAGCACTGGCGAAGCGCAGGGTAGCAGCGCCAGCGGCTCCGCCAGCGGGGGCGAAGGCAGCACGGGCGTCGAGGGCACGACGTCGAGCGGCGTCTCCAGCTCGGCGGGCGGGAGCACCAGCGCCGGCGCCACGACCGGGTCGGCGAGCTCGACCGGCGCAGGCCAGACGACCGGCACCTCGGCCGGATTTGGCAGCGCGAGCGCCGGCGCCTCGACCGGCTCGACGGCGGCCGGAACGAGCTCCGGCGGCTCGGCCAGCGGGGGCTCGTCCTCGGGCGGTGCCAGCAGCAGCGGCGGCGGAACCAGCGGGGGCTGCAGCGCCAGCAGCGACTGCGGCCCGGGCTCGTACTGCAACGACGGCGCCTGCGCGCCCCAGATCGCCACTGGCGCTTGCGCCCCGACCCCGACGAGCGCGGCCGACGACATGTGCACGACCGCCCTCTGCTTTGGCGGGTTCTGCTGCTCGGCCGCGTGCTCGACGTCGGATCCCGTGTGCGGCGCCACCGCCTGCGACGCCACCGGCGCCTGTGACTACCCCGCGACGGCCTGCGGCGGCACCTGCAGCTGCGACGCCACCGGCTGCAGCGCGACCGCAAGCGCCACCTGCGACGGGGCGGGCAACTGCCCGAGCACCCCCACCTGCTGCGGCAGTTACGGCTGCAGCGATGCGGGCCCCGGACTTTGTTTCACGAGCTGCAGCGACGACACGTCGTGCAGCCCCAGCGGGAGCTGCGACGCAGGCGCCTCGGTCTGCGTGGGCGGCCTCGGCTGCTGATGGCGCAGCGCCTCCTCGCCGATCTCCTCGTTCACAACGCAGCTGAGCTCTGCACCATGGTGGGCCCGGCGGGGGGCGGGGCGGCGGCGGCGGGTGTCCTGCGTGACGGCGCCGTCGCGGTGCGCGGGGGGCGGATCATCTGGACAGGTCCGTCGGCGGAGGTGGCCGACCACGTCGAGACGCTGTCCGACGCGGAAATACTCGACGCCGCCGGACACGTCGTCACGCCGGGTCTGGTCGACCCGCACACGCACTTGCTCTTCGCCGGCGATCGGTGCGGCGAGCTGGCGCAACGACTGGCCGGCGCCAGCTACCTCGACGTGGCGCGGGCGGGTGGCGGCATCCAGGCGACGGTGCAGGCCACGCGGGCGATGCCACGGGAGGAGTTGGTCGCGCTGGCCGTCGCCCGTGCGACGCGGCTCCTGGAGCAGGGAGTGACGACCTGCGAGGTCAAGAGCGGCTACGGTCTCTCGGTATCGGCGGAGCTGGAGCTGCTGAGGGCCATCCAGGAGTTGGTCGGCCGCACGCCCCTCGAGATCGTCCCCACGCTCCTCGCCCTCCACGCGCTGCCTGCAGAGGCACGGGAGGATCGGGCCGGCTACGTCGCGGAGATCGCCTCGGCGCTGGTGCCGCGCGCTGCGACCGAAGGTCTCTGTGGAATGGTCGATGCCTTCCTCGAGGAGGGCGCGTTCACGGCGGCCGAGGTCGAGGTGGTGTTCGAGGCGGCGCGACGGCACGGCCTCGCGCGCCGCCTCCACGCCGATCAGCTCAGCCCCGGCGGCGGCGCCCAGCTCGCGGCCTCCTTCGGCGCCCTGTCGGCCGATCACCTGGAGCAGGTCACCGCTGCAGGCATCGAAGCCCTCGCGAAGGCCGGCACCGTGGCGGTGCTCGCCCCGGTGGCAACCTGGTTCCTGCGCCTGCCGGCCTACGCGCCGGCCCGCCGCCTCCTCGACGCTGGCGTGACGATCGCGCTCTGCACGAATTGGAACCCCGGCAGCGCGCCCACCGAGAGCGTCGCGCTCACGCTCGCCGCGGCATGCCTGGCCTACGGCCTGCAACCGGGCGAAGCGCTCCACGCATTCACGGCCGGCGCCGCGCGCGCGCTGGGCTTCGGAGAACGCCTGGGCCGGATCGCCGTGGGGCTCCAGGCGGACCTCGCGCTCTTTGGCTGCAGCGACCACCGGCACCTCGTCTCCCACCTCGCCATCGATCACACTCGGGCCGTGGTCAAGAACGGCAAGCTGGTGGCGCGGCCCTACGGCGCGGTCTGCACTTGACCGGAGAACAGGCCGGCGACGCGCGCACCTGACGTCGCGTCCGCAGGATTTTACTTGAAGCTTGACGCAGTGCGCGCTAAGAACCGCCCGCTCACCAGTGAGTCGGGCGAGCGCAGCGTCGGGCCCTCGGCGCCGCCACACAACGAAGGGAGACGAAGATGTCGAACCTGATCCAGCGGACCCTCAGAGGCGCGATGATCGCCCTCGCACTCGGCGCGGTGGCGGCCTGCACCACCCAGGAGACGCCGGCCCCGGCGGCCCCCGCTAAGCCGGCGGCTCCCGCCGCGCCGACGGCGGCCCCCGCGGCGCCCGCCACGGGCTATACGGAGGCGGCGGTCACCAACG
The DNA here is from genome assembly GCA_035508175.1 of Myxococcales bacterium. GTDB lineage: Bacteria > Myxococcota > Myxococcia > Myxococcales > JAKAPL01 > DATJNL01. The sequence continues at coordinate 4,418 of DATJNL010000147.1, read as the reverse complement.
GCGGCACCATCAGCGGCAAGGTGACGCTGATGGGTGCGAAGCCGAAGCTAGAGCCGGAGAAGCGCAACAAGGACCCCAAGGTTTGCGGGACGAGCGGTCCGAACGAGAGCCTCATCGTCGGTCCGGGAGAGGGCGTGAAGAACGCGATCGTCGCGATCACCGACATTCACTCCGGCAAGAAGCTGGCCCCGATGGATGCCACGCTCGATCAGACCAAGTGCTCCTACGTTCCGCACGTCCAGGCGGTCCCGATGGGTTCGAACCTGGTGGTGATCAACAGCGACGGCGTGCTTCACAACGTTCATGCATCGCAGGGTGCCGCTACGGTCTTCAACTACGCGATGCCCATCAAGGGCCAGAAGACTCCCCCGAAGAAGCTCGACAAGGCGGGGCTGATCCACCTCAAGTGCGACGTGCACGGCTGGATGAACGGCGCCATCGCGGTCGAGGACAACCCGTACTTCGCCGTGACCGGTGACGACGGCTCGTTCACGCTGGCCGACGTGCCGGCCGGGAGCTACACGCTGCACGTCTGGCACGAGCGCCTCGGCGAGCAGGACCAGAAGGTGACGGTCGCGGCCGGCGGAAAGGCCACCGTCGACTTCAAGCTGGCGGCGAAGTAGCGCCAGCGCAGTAGGGACAGCGGACTTCGCCGAACCACGCGGGGTCCAGGTCTATCTCCTCACCGCAGCAACCCAGGGGCACCGGCCGCAGGTCGACTGCGGCCGGCGCCGGCCTGGTCGGTGCCGCCGGACGGACGACGAAGAACGTGGGGCGGGGATTCTGCCCGAGCGTCCGCTCGATGAAGGCCAGCTGCTCGAAGGTCACCACCGCTGCCAGCCAGGCCGAGGTGGCGTCGAGGAATTCGTCCTCCGCGCGCGTCAGGAACGTGGCGACGTCGGCGCTGCGGCCACAGTAGGGGCAGAGCGCGAGATCGGCCCGCTCTGGCAGCTCACTCGGATTGGCGTGGGGCAGGCGGCGCGCCGCTTCCCGGGCCAGCCCGGAGAGCTGGCGCGGGCGCGGGCGGATGCGAAAGCTGCGGTGGCACGACGGGCAGCGCCGCCCCCAAAGCTCCCGCAGCGCGAGCCCCAGATCGACCGTTTCCACGGAACACCTCCGCGAGCGCCGCGAACGCAAGGCTGAGGGCGGCGAGAAACAGCAAGATGTGCTGCCACGGCCCCAAGGCCGCGCCGCTCGCGAGCCCCAGAATCCAGAGCACGGTCAGGATGGCAGAGGCGGTCCAGAGCATCGTCACTCCAAGGTCGATCCTCGAGCGCACGAGCGGGACTGCCTCACGCCGCGCCGACCCAGTTTCAAGGAACGTTCGCGTTGCACGTCTCGTTTCAACGAGCGGCAGTCGAGCCGCTCGCCTCCTCGCCAGGTTCTCCGCAGGCCCAGCGGCAACTCTCGGTTCTGCGCTGTGGACGCCTGTGAACAACCTCCGCTTGAGGCGGCCCGAACGCGGGCCCCGACCTTGCTTCAGACGGGCTGGCGTGACGTTCGCAGCACAGGGAGGTACGACATGGATGCCGAGGGGGCTCGTTCGGACGAGCTGTCGTTGGGCTGGGAGCCGGATGGACAGGACATGAGGGTGTCGCTGCGGGGCATCGTCGATGGGGCCGGCGCTCGAACGATCTGCGAGCGGCTCGCCGATCTCGCCGCGCGCTGCCGCGAGCGCATCGTCCTCGATCTCTCGGGCGTGCAGGAGATCTCCGAGTTCGGAGCGGCGCTCCTCTCGCATGGCCTTCGGTCCCGCCCGGCGCTGTTCGAGAAGCTCACCTTCGCCAATGCGCCCGCGCCGCTGCGCCGGCTGCAGCGCTTCGGGGTGGGCCCTTCGGGGAACCCACCGGGGTAGCGCTCGAAGCAGAAGCAAGGGGGCGCGGGGGTCGCGCCCTCGGTCGCCGCGCTTGCCCGACCCGGATGGGACCGCCACCTTCTTCCGAAGGTCGCGGAACCGAAAGGAAGGGGGCGGGCGTTCATGAGAATGAGGAAGGCCGCTTCGCAAGGGCCATCACATCGAGGAGGCAGCATGCAATCCACGGCGTCGACGTCATCCACTTCCGGCTCGCTGGCCGTCTACCTGAGCGAGATCAACCGCTACTCCCTCCTGACCCAGGACGAGGAGCGCAGGCTCGCCCGCCTCTACCGTCGCAGCAACGATCCGGAGGCCGCCAAGAGGCTCGTCACGAGCAACCTTCGCTTCGTCGTGAAGGTGTCCTACGAATACCGCTCCTACGGCATCAAGATGGCCGACCTGGTGCAGGAGGGCAACATCGGCCTCATGAAGGCCGTCGAGAAGTTCGACCCGGAAAAGGGAATCCGCCTCATCTCCTACGCGGTGTGGTGGATCCGCGCGTACATCCAGAACTACATCTTGCGGTCCTGGTCCCTCGTGAAGCTCGGGACCACCCAGGCGCAGCGCAAGCTCTTCTTCTCGCTCGCGCGCACCAAGCGGGAGCTCGAGAAGCTGGACGGTTCCTCGGACGGCGAGAAGCCCTCGGTGCAGCGGATCGCCCGCAAGCTTCGAGTGAAGCCCACCGAGGTGAGCGAGATGGAGCAGCGCATGGAGGGACGGGATCTCTCCCTGGATGCACCGATGGGGGACGACGGCGGCAACAGCCACGTGGACTTCGTCGTCTCCAAGGCCGCGGGCCAGGAGGAGCAGTTCGCCCGTGAAGAGGAGCAGCTGCTCATCAACCGGCGGGTCGAGGAGGCGCTCTTCCGTCTGGACGAGCGCGAGCGCTTCATCATCGAAAAGCGCGTCATGAGCGACCGCCCCATGACGTTCAAGGAACTCGGCGACCACTTCGGCTTTTCGAGAGAGCGGGCGCGCCAGCTCGAGATCCGCGCCAAGGAGAAGCTCAAGGTCGAGCTCGGCCGGCTGGTGGCCGACGCTGACCTCGGCGGCCTGGCGTCCCCGAGAGAGGCGCGACCAGCTCTCGGGTGAGGGCGAGCCAGCGGCCGGCCGTCAGCGCTCCCCGAGCGCTCGCGCAAAGTTCCCGATCCGGATCCAGGGCGCTGCGCGCCGCAGGCGGCGAAGCATCTCTCGCAGGCCCAAGGGCTGACCGCCGGCTCCCCGATCCCGAGCCACGTCGAGGTACTGCAGCGGATCGATGGCCAGGGGACGGGTCTGGATCTGATCGATCCGGTGGCGTCGCACCAGCTCACACAGCGCTTCGACCTCCCCTTCGCGGTCGGTCACGCCCGGGAAGGTGAGCAGGTTCAGGGCCAGGTAGGCCGTCGCTTTCCGCGCGGCCGCCAGCGAGCGGTCGACGTCACGGAATCCGTAGCCTTGCGGCAGGTAATAGGCTTCGTACAGCTCGGGGGACGCCGAGTTCAGACTCACGCGCACCGAGTCGAGGCCTGCCCGCAGCAGCCGCCGGAGCTGCTGCGGCAGCGAGCCGTTCGTGTTCAGGTTGATGGAGCCGCGCGGCGTGGCGGCGCGCATCGCGAGGATCGCCCGCTCGAGCTCGGCGGCACGGGTGAGCGGCTCGCCCTCACAGCCCTGGCCGAAGCTCACCATCACGCGCCCCTCCGCCCGCGCGAGGTGACGCCCCCCCACCTCCGCCAGCTCCTCCCAGAGAGGCGCGCGGGCCAGCCGTTCGTGCGAGGACGGTGGGCCTCCTCTCGGCTGCTCGCTGATGCAGCCGACGCAGCGAGCGTTGCAGCTGTCGGAGGCAGGCAGGGCTCCCTCGTCGCGCTCGTAGAAGACGTTCTGGGAGGTGAAACAGCGGTAGCGAAGCGCGCAGATCTCGAGTTGCCGAAGCACCCGGTTGTCCGGGCTGCGCGCCCGGGCCGCGCGGACGAGTCCCGGGAGCTCTGGCGTGGTGAAGCGGGCCGGAGCCCAATGCCTGCGCGTCTCCGTCCGCAGCGCCGCGACGACGAAGCCGCGTCCCGAGAACGCAGCGGCGGTATACGCCCACTGGGGAAGCATGGGAGCCAGAATCGATCGCTTGCCCGCCGGCAGCGCCGCCCGAGTCCAGCCTGGAGGCAGTACCGCACCCACCGCGCGCGGCCGTACCATGCGCCGCCCGATGCGCACCTCGTCCACCACCACGAAGCGCCGCCCGCCAGCGTCCCAGCCGACGGGCTGCCAGCCCGGCAGCACGGCCAAGCTCGCACCGGCGGGCAGGGGCGCGAACGGCCCGGCGGCCGGCCGCCACTCGTCCCCCCAGGCAACCGCCGGCAGGAGCGAGCCGTGCTCGAACACACGGCCCGCTTCGTCACCGAGGAGCAGTCGCATGGCCATGGGCGCGCCGGTTGAAAGGTGGGCAAGCGTCTGCTAGCGTCCGCGGCCCATCGAAGAGGAGCACGCCATGATCATCGGAGTCCCCAAGGAGATCAAGACCAGGGAATACCGGGTCGGCATGGTCCCGGCTGGCGTCCGGACCCTGGTCTCTCACGGTCACAAAGTCCTC
>DATJNL010000146.1:0-4620 GCA_035508175.1 Myxococcales bacterium | reverse complement strand
CCTGCTTGATCGTTTCGGCGTTCGAGCCGCCGCCGGCGTCGAGGAAGTTCGCGGGCGCGCCGCCGGCCTGCGAGACGACGTCGAGCGTCGACATCACGAGCCCGGCGCCGTTGCCAAGGATGCCGATGTCGCCGTCGAGCTTGACGAACTGCACGCCCTCTTCCTTGGCGCGGCGTTCGAGCGGGTCTTCGTTCTCTTTGTCGGAGAGGCCCTGGTTCTCCTCGTGGCGATAGAGCGCGTTGCCGTCGAGCGAGACCTTCGAGTCGAGCGCCTTCACTTCGCGCTCCGGCGTGACGATCAGCGGGTTGATCTCCGCGAGCGTCGCGTCCTCCCGCAGCCACACCTCGTAGAGCGCGACGAGCGCGTCGGCGACGCCGTCGATCACGTCGGCGTCCGCGCCGCCGTCGCGGGCGATCTGCGCGGCCTGCTCGCGGGAGAGGCCCGCCAGCGCGTCGACGTGGCTGCGGATCAGCTTCTCGGGCGTCTTCTCGGCGACCTCTTCGATGTCGACGCCGCCCTCGGTGCTGAACATCACCAGCGGCTGCTTGGCCGAGCGGTCGAGCAGGATCGAGGCGTAGTACTCGGAGGCGATGTCCGAGGCGTGCTCGATCCACAGCGTGCGGACAACGTGTCCCTTGATGTCCATGCCAAGGATGTTGCCGGCGTGCTCGCGCGCCTCGGCCTCGTTGTTCGCGAGCTTCACGCCGCCGGCCTTGCCGCGCCCACCGATCAGCACCTGGGCCTTGACGACGATCGGGTAGCCGACCTCGTCCGCGGCCACGAGCGCATCCTCGACGGTGGTGACCGCCTTGCCCTGAGAGACCTTCAATCCGTGGCGGGCGAACAGCTGCTTGCCTTGGTACTCCAACAGATCCATGACGGCGCGGGACTCTAACGCAAACCGGGTCCTGGTCCGGACGCCGGGCCGCCCCGCCGTGGCCCGCTGGTCGAGGCTGACCGCGCTCGCCCGCCTTTGCAGGGCATAATGCCCGCCCAATGCCAATTCCGAAGAACGTCACCTTTGTCACATTCGATGTGTACGGCACGCTGATCGACTGGGAGACGGGCATCTACGAAGCGTTCGCGAAAGAGGCCGCGCGCGACGACTTCGAGATCGACCGTACCCAGCTGATCGCGCTGTTCCACGAGATCTCCCGCGAAATCGAGGGCGGCTCCTACGAGCTGTACGCCGAGGTGCTGCGGCGCACCGCGATCGAGATCGCCAAACGCCTGGAGTGGCCGCTCGAGCCCTCCCGCTCGGGCTTCCTGCCCGACTCCGTGCAGCGCTGGAAGCCGTTCAAGGAGACCAACACGCAGCTGCAGAAGCTCGCGAAAAAATACAAGCTGGGCCTGCTCTCGAACATCGACGACAAGCTGCTGGGACAGACGCGGCGCCACATCCCCACCGACTTCGACCTCGTCGTCACCGCCCAGCAGGTTCGCTCCTACAAGCCGGAGGCCGCCCACTTCACCGAGTGCGCCCGGCGCATCGGCGGCAAGCGCGGCTGGGTCCACGTCACCTCCAGCCACTACCACGACGTGGTGCCCTGCGTGAAAGCGCGCGTGCCCGTGATCTGGGTGAACCGCTCCAAGGAGCAGTTGGAGGGCTCGGCGAAGAAGCCCACCGTCGAGGTCTCGAACCTCAAAGAAGCCGCGAAACAGCTCGGCGCCTCCTGAGGTGGGCGCGCGGGCGGCGCGCATGCAGGGCGCCCTGCGCACGCGGTCATGAAGGCGGTCGCGCTGCACCGTGACGTGGTCGTCGTCACGAGCCAGGTCCTGCAGGCGCACTGCACGCTCGTGCGCGGCCCGCAGGCGCAGGGCGCGTCCGGCGGGGGGCCGAGCGGCGAGAGGCCCGTCGGCGGCCCCGGTGGCGAGGCCTTCGTGATCGACTCGCCGGTGCTGCCTGAAGAGCTCGAACTGCTGCCCGCGGTCGTGGAGCAGGCCGGGTTCCCGAAGCCGGGGGGGCTGCTCGCGACGCACGCCGATTGGGATCATGTGCTGGGGCCGCTCGCCTACCCGGACGCCACGCTCGGCTGCGCGGAGAGCACCGCCGAGCGGCTGCGGGCCGAGCCCGGCGCCGCGCAACGCGAGCTGCGCGACTTCGACGAGGAGCTGGTGATCGAGCGCCCGCGGCCGCTGGCGCTCGGCGGCGTGCAGGCGCTCCCCGTGCCGGGGCGTTGCGCCGTGGGTGAGGCGGAGCTGGAGCTGCATCCCGCGACGGGGCACACCGGTGACGGCATGGCGGTGTGGATACCTTGGGCGCGAGTGCTGGTCAGCGGCGACTACGTCTCGGACGTCGAGCTGCCGGTGCTGCGCGGTGAGGAGCCTTGGCTTCGGTCGGCGGGCTACCCGCCTCAGAGTGCGCTGGAGGAATATCTGGCGACGCTCGAGCGGTTGCGCCCGCTCGTGGCCGCGGCCGAGCACGTTGTCCCGGGCCACGGCTCGATCCTCGACCGTGAGCGAGCCCTGGGCATCTTGCAGGAGGACGTCGCCTACCTGGAGGCGCTACGCGAGCGCGGAGGCGACGCCGAGCTGCCATCCGGGCGCCGCTCGAAGACCCAGCGGGAACTGCACGCGCAGAACCTCGCGCGGCTGTAGGCGTTCCTCCGGCCTATTTGACTTCGTGGCCGACGACGGCCGCGGCCATCGGTCCCTCTGCTGCTAGGCGGCGCGATCCGCGCCGGGCCTAGCCCTCGCTCTCGGCGGCGCTGGTGATCGTCGCGATCGGCGCGCCCGCCTGGATCGGCTCGCCCTCGACGATCGGCAGCTCGGCGATGACGCCGGCCTTGTGGGCGGTGATCTCGTTCTCCATCTTCATCGCCTCGATGATGCAGAGCAGCTGGCCCTCCGCAACGGTGTCGCCCTGCTTGACGAGCACCTTCCACATGTTGCCCTGTAGCGGCGAGGGCAGCACGTCGGCGCCACCGCCGCCGCCGGAGGACTTGCGCTCCGAGCGCTTCGGCGCCTTCGCGCCGCCCGCCGCCGGCGCGGCGCCGTTGCTCGCGACGCCGCCGCCGGCGAACGGCGGACCGACGACGCGCACGTCGAAGCGCTTGCCCGATACCTCGACGGCGTAGGTCTGCTCGACCTTCTCCTCTTCGTCCTCCCCCGTGGGCGGCGCGGCCTTCTCGAAGGCGAGCGTCTTCAGCCACTGCTTGTCCTCCAGCAGCTCCTTGCAGGTGCTGCCGCGTTTCCAGTCCTCGGTCGCGAGCAGCGCCTTGTGGAAGGGGATCAGCGTCTTCAGGCCCTCGATCTCGTATTCGCCCAGAGCACGCAGCATCCGCTGCGTGGCCTGCTCGCGGTCGGCGTCCCAGACGATCAGCTTCGCCACCATCGGGTCGTACATCGGCGAGACTTCGCCGTAGGCCTCGACGCCGGAGTCGACGCGCACGCCGGGGCCGGTGGGCTCCTGGTAGGCGCCGATCTTCCCGGGGGCGGGCGCGAAGTTCTTCGAGGCGTCCTCGGCGTTGATGCGGCACTCGATCGCGTGGCCGCGCAGCTCGATGTCCTCCTGCTTGTAGGAGAGGGGCTCGCCCGCGGCGGCGCGGATGCCCTCCTTGACGATGTCGATACCCGTCGTCATCTCGGTGACGCAGTGCTCCACCTGCACGCGGGTGTTCATCTCCAGGAAGAAGTACTCAGGCTCTGAGCCCTCGCCGGCGTGTGTGGAGAACAGGCCCTCGATCGTGCCGGCGCCCACGTAGTCGACGGCCTTCGCGGCGTCGACGCCGATCTTGCCGATCCGCTCGCGGATCTCGGGCGTGACGACCCACTCGGGCGCGGGGGACTCCTCGATCACCTTCTGGTGGCGGCGCTGGATCGAGCAGTCGCGCTCGCCAAGGTGGATCACGTTGCCGTGGCGGTCCGCGAGCACCTGCACCTCGACGTGGCGCGGGTCGTGCAGGTAGCGCTCCAGGTAGACGGTGGGGTCGGAGAAGAACTTCTCGCCTTCGCGGCTGGAGCCCTCGAACGCGCCCTGCAGCTCGTCCTCGGAGAGGGCGACGCGGAAGCCCTTGCCGCCGCCGCCGCCCGCGGCCTTGACCGCGACGGGGAAGCCGATCTCATCCTTGGCGATCCGCAGCGCGTCCTCGACCGTCGCGACGGGCTCGGTGGTGCCCGGCACGATCGGCACGCCCGCGGCCTGCATCAGCTCGCGCGCGCGGGTCTTCGAGCCCATCGCCTCGATCGCGCTGGCGGGCGGGCCGATGAAGACGATGCCCGCGTCCTCGCAGGCCTGGGCGAAGGGGGCGTTCTCGGCCAGGAAGCCGTAGCCGGGGTGGACCGCTTCGGCGCCGGCGCGCTTGGCGACGTCGAGGATCTTCTCGATGTGCAGGTAGTTATCGGCGGCGGGGCCGTCGCCAAGGTTGTAGGCCTCGTCGGCGCGCTTGACGTGCGGCGTGTCGCGGTCGAGCTCGGAGTAGACGGCGACGCTCGCGATCCCCATCTCCTCCAGGGCGCGCGCGATGCGGACCGCGATCTCCCCGCGGTTGGCGATCAGGACCTTGCTGAACATCGGCCGCGGAAGCTTAGCGTTCCCTCGTTGCGGGGCCCCGGCCTGGCCCCCGGCGGCGGCTCGGCGCCGGGCGGTGCCCGGCGCGGGGGCGTGGCTCAGGCGCGCGT
>DATJNL010000145.1:0-6643 GCA_035508175.1 Myxococcales bacterium | reverse complement strand
AACGCGAGACCACCCGTCCTGGGCAACATCGCGAGCGCCTGGGCCACCGCCGCCTTCGTGCCCACCGGCACGCGCAAGAGGTACGGAGCCCCGTCGGCGGACGGGGGCGTGCAGAAGCGCCGCAATGCCGGATTCAGCTCGCGGATGACCGAGACGGGAACCGAGGCCGCGCGCGCGACGACGTCGAGGTCGGTGGGATGCGGCACCGGCACTTCCTCGTATTCGAGCGGCGGCAGGAAGCCCACGTCGTCGAAACCGAATGCGTGGGGGTGCTTCGCGATGAGCGCTGCCGCGATGAGCTTCGGCACGTAGCCCTTGGTTTCGCTCTTCAGGACGTGCCCGCGCACGAGCGACCAGAAATCCGTCGAGCCGCGGCGGCGGATGGCCTTCATGATCGTGCCGGCGCCGGCGTTGTAGCCGGCCCAGGCCAGGTACCAGCTGCCGAGCTGCGCGTGCAGCTCGGTGAGGTAGGCGGCGGCCGCCACGGTGGCCTTCTCGGGATCGCGCCGCTCGTCGAGCCAGAAGTCGCTGCGCAGCCCGAAGCGGCGCCCGGTGGAGGCGATGAACTGCCACTGCCCGGCGGCGCGCGCGCGCGAGTAGGCGAGCGTGTTGAAGCCGCTCTCGATGAGCGCGAGGTACACCGTGTCCGCCGGCAAGCCCTTCGAGACGAGGATCTCGCGCATGCGCGGCACGTAGCGCGTGGCCCGCGAGAGCCAGAGCACGAAGTGGTCGCGCAGCGGCCCCTGGAAGAGCCGGATGTACTGGCTCACCTGATCGTTCAGCTCGACGGGGATGTCGTAGTGCGAGGCGGCCGAGCCGATGTCGAAGGTGGCGAAGCGCTGGATCTCGTCCTGGATCTCCTGCTCCTGCCGCGCGTCGGCCTGCGCCCCCGCGCCGTCGCCGCTGAGCGCGTCGTGGATGCGGCCCGCGAGCGGGCTGCCGATCCCCGGCTGGGCGAACTCCCGCGCCCGCAAGAGCCGCAGGGCCTCGTCGGAAGCGAGCGCGCGCGCCTCGACTTCCTTGGCGGATTGCAGCTCGGCGGATTCGCCCTGCACCTCGGGCTCGGTGTCGAGATCGTCGTCTTCGTCGTCGGGGGCGGTCGCGCTCGCAGCGGGCGAGGCCTTCGCGGCGACGGGAGAGGTCGCGGCGAGTTTCGGGGTCGGGGTCGGGGTCGGGGTCGGGGTCGGGGTCGCGGTCGCGGTCGCGGTCGGGGTCGCGGTCGCGGTCGCGGTCGGGGTCGGGGTCGCCGTCCGGGCCGGCGGCGCCTTCGGGGTCGCCGCAGCCGGCTTCTCCGCCTCCAGCTCCAGCGTCTCCGGCTCTCCGAGCGATCTCCCCCCGAGCCATGCCCGCGTCCGGCACGTGGGCTCTTCCAGCTGCGCCCGTGCCGAGCCCGCGCACGCGAGGGCGGCCAGCATCGCAACCTGCGGAAACGAACGGCGAAATGCGCGGACCATGCCCCTCAAGTTTAGGTGGGCCTCGCTGTCCCTGTCAAAGACCAAGCGTCACGAGCCCTTACAGGGCAACCGGCGCTTGACAGCGCCGCGCCGCTGCCGTTTCTACTGGTGTAGCAATGTCCGACGGGCAGCACGCCGCGCGGCTGGCGCGGCTCTCCGGGTTCTACGGCATCGTGGGCGACGAAGGCCCCCTCCCCCCGGTCGCCTGGGCGAAGGCGCTCTGGGCGGGCGGAGCGTGTGCCGTGCAGCTCCGCTTCAAGCGCTCCACGCCGCGCGAGGCGCTCGCCCTGGCCCGCGAGATCCGCGCCGCGCTCCCCGAGGCCCTGCTCATCGTCGACGACCGCCCCGACCTGGCCGTCCTCGCCGGCGCCGACGGCGTGCACGTGGGCGAGACCGATCTCACGCCCGCCGACGCGCGCCGCGTGGTGGGGCCGGCGCTGCTCGTGGGCGCCACCGCCCGCAACGGCGGGGCCGCGCGCGAGGCCTTGGCCGCGGGCGCCGATCACCTGGGCGTGGGGCCGGTCTTCCCGAGCCGCACCAAGGCGCTCGACGTGCCGGCGCTCGGCCTCGCCGGGCTCTCGGCGGTGTGCCGCGCGGTGGCCCCGGCGCCCGTGGTGGCCATCTCCGGCATCGATGAAAAGAACATCGCCGCCGTCGCCGGCACCGGTGCGGCGTGCGCGGCCGCCATCGGCGCGGTGGGCGGCAGCGCGGATCCTCTCGACGCGACGCGGCGGCTGGCCTCCGCCTTCACCGCCGGCCAACTGGAGGCATCGTAAGTGAAGCGACGTCCGCGCGTGGGCATCACCACCGACTACTCCGAAAGCCCCAAGGGCCGCCCCTACCGGCGCCACGAGCTGCGCGCCGCGTACGCCGACGCGGTGGCGCTGGCCGGCGGCTTGCCACTCCTATTGTCGCCCACCGAGGAGGTCGGCCTCGCCGAGGAGCTCGTGTCGCACGTGGACGCGCTCGTCGTCACGGGCGGCGACTGCGACGTGCCGCCGGCCCATTACGGCGAAGCGCCCGCACCCGGCCTCGGGCCCCTGCGCCCCACGCGCACGAGCTTCGAGCTCGCGCTCGTCGCCGAGGCCGAGCGCCGCGGCCTGCCCGTCCTCGGCATCTGCGGCGGCATGCAGCTGCTGAACGTGTCGCGCGGCGGCAAGCTCTACCAGCACCTCCCCGCCGAGCTCGAGGGCACGCTCGCTCACGAGCAGGCCGAGGACCGCCGCCACCCCAGCCACCCCGTGCTCGTCACCGGCGGCAGCCGGCTCGCGCGCGCCGTGGGCGAGGGCCAGGTGCAGGTGAACAGCGCCCACCACCAGGGCGTGCGCACCCTGGGCCGCGGCCTCGTCGCCACCGCGCACAGCCCCGACGGCCTGCTGGAGGCGTTCGAGGATCCGGCCGCGCGCTTCGTCGTGGGCGTGCAGTGGCACCCCGAGCTGCTCATCGAATCCTGCCCGCCCCAGCGCCACCTCTTCGAGGCGCTCGTGGAAGCCGCGCGTGGCTGAACGCCCCGCCGTGCTCTGCATCGGGGGTCTCGACCCCTCGGGCGGCGCCGGCCTGCTGGCGGACGCCGAGGCCGTGTGGGCCGCCGGCGGGCGGCCGCTGTGCGCCGCCACGGCCATCACCATCCAGTCGCACAAGGGCGTGCGCGGCTTCGAGCTCCTGAAGCCCCAGCTCGTGGTGTCGCAGGTGGCCGTGCTCCTCGACGACGAGAAGCCCGCCGCCGTGAAGCTCGGCATGCTCGGCGACTCCGCCATCGCCTTCGCGCTCGGCGCCGTGCTCGGCCACCGCGTGAAGGCGCCCATCGTGGTGGATCCGGTGCTCCGCTCCACCAGCGGCGCCGCCCTGTTCGCCGGCGCCGCCCGCCGCGGCTACGAGCCGCTCCTCGAGCTCGGGCCCGTGCTCACCCCCAACGTGATCGAGGCCGAGAAGCTCACCGGCGCCCCCGTGGTGACCGGCAAGGCCGAGATGGAGGCCACCGCCGCCCGCGTGCTCGCGCTCGGCTGCCGCGCCGTGGTCTTGAAGGGCGGCCACCTCGAGGCCAAGACCTCGCCCGACTACGTGCTCGACGCCAAGAAGGGCCACTGGCTCGACGCAAAGCGCCTGCCCGGCAGCGCCCGCGGCAGCGGCTGCCGCTTCGCCTCCGCCCTGGCCACGAAGCTCGCGCTCGGCGAGAGCCTCCTCGAGGCCGCGCGGTACGCGAAGGCCTACGTGCGCAAGGGCTTCGCCGCCGACTGAGCCCCCGCGCGTCCGATTCGTTGACGCCAGCGGGCACCGCTTCTATTCTGCCGCCACTCGTGGCCGGGAGGATCCCATCGATGCGCGCGACGTTGCTCGGAGGGGCCCTCTGCGTCGCCCTCGCCGCCTGCCCCATCGGCGCGCCGGAGGTGGACGGCTTCAGAATCACCTGCGCCACCACCGCCGACTGCCGGCCGGGCGAGGTGTGCGACCAAACCTACGGCCTCTGCGTGGCCGGCCCCTCGAACGGCGACGCCGGCCCCACGGTGTGCGTGATCGGCGGAGTCACGTACGACGCGGGGACGTTCGAGCAAGGCCAGGGGTGCATGCAGTGCCAGCCGTCCACGAACTCCGGCAACTGGACCGCGATCACCGGCTTTCCCGCCGCCGGGGGCTGCCAGGAGCAATACGCCGTCTGCAACGCCGGCCACTGTGCCTCGGGCTGCATCGTCGGCGGTAGCTACATCCCCGCGGGCGGCAGCGGCTCGAACGCGTGCCAGATCTGCACGCCTTCGGTCTCCCAGACGGCGCTCCAGGAGCCCACGTTCGTCTCCGACGGCGGCTGCCCCTCGGGCCAGCTCTGCAGCGGCGGCAAGTGCGTGAGCGGCTGTCTCATCGACGGCGGCTTCTTCGACGCCGGAGCGGGAGAGCCAGGCGCTGGTTGTCAGGGCTGCATGCCTGGGAACACGCTCGCGAGCCTGACGAGCTGGATGCCGCTGACGGGTGAAGCGCCCGCGGGCGCGTGCTCCGCCGGTGAGATCTGCAACAGCGGGGTATGCCAGGCCGGCTGTCTCATCGCTGGCTCGTTCGAGGCGGCCGGCGCGCAGAATGCAGCTTCCGGCGGCTGCCAGAGCTGCAATCCATCGAAGAATCCGACGGACTGGACGAACGCCTCGGACGGCACGTCGTGCACGAGCGGCGGTCACTTCTGCGAGAACGGCGTCTGCGCCAACGTTTGCGACATCGGCGGCCAGATCGAGGCCAACGGGGCGCAGGACCCGCAGAACACCTGCATGGCTTGCGAAACTGCCAACGATCCCCAGAACTGGAGCCCGGTGGCCGGGACGGCAGTCGCCTGCGGCACGGACGCCGGTCAGTACTGCATTGGTGGAAGCTGTGCGGCAGCCTGCGACCTGGCCGGTACCGCAGTGGCGTCTGGGACGATCGACGCGAGCAATCCTTGTCAGAGCTGCCAGCCGACGTCGTCCGCCGTCTCGTACAGCAACCTCCCGAACGGGACGGCCTGCGACGCGGGCGGTGGGACGTTCTGCAACTCGGGCAGCTGCGCGCCCGAGTGCCTGATCGCCGACGCGGGCCTCGTGAGTGCGGGGGCGCCCGATCCAGAGAACCCGGACGAATGCTGCGTGCCCCTCGCCGCTTCCACTGGCTGGACCCTCGGTTTCGCCGTCGAGAGCCAGACCGTGGCGACAGGAACGTCGCCTCAGGGTATCGCCGTCGCGGATCTGAACAATGACGGCAAGGCAGACCTGGTGGCAGCGAATTTGCTCAGCGTCAGCGTCAGCGTCAGCTATGGAAATGGCGACGGGACGTTCAAGTCCGCGGTGACGTTCGGCACCGGCAACGGTCCCAATTCGGTGGCACTCGCCGACTTCAACGGTGACTCCCTCATCGACATGGCCATCGCCAACAGCGGCGACGGCACCGTGTCGGTGCTGCTGAACCAAGGCGACGGGGGCTTCGCGCCTGCCCCGTCGTCGCCATTCGCCGTCGGACCGAGCCCCACGGCCATTGTCGTCGGCAACTTCAAGACGAAGACGAGCGTGGACCTCGCGGTGACGGACCTCGGGGTGGTGGGCGCGACGGGAAACGAGGTCAGCATCCTGCTCAATGACGGCACAGGATCCTTCGGCGTCGCAAAGGCCTACCAAGTCGGCAATTCGCCGAGCTCCGTGACAATGGCCGACTTTGACAACGACGGCTTCGGCGACCTCGCCGTCGCGAACCAGATCGACGGCACCGTGACCGTCCTGTCCAACAACGGGAACGGCACCTTTGCCACCCAGGCGACACTTCCGCTGGGCAACGGCGCCCCCGAACCAAACGCGGTGATCGCCGCCGATCTCAATGGGGACGGCAAGCCGGACATTGCCGCGGCCAGCAACGTGACCAACGATGTTCGCGCGTTCCTGAACCAGAGCGGCGCCTGGAGCGGGGTGCAGGGCCCCTTCGCCGCAGGCACCGATCCGACGGGACTGACCGCGGGCAATTTCAGCGGTCATGCGGCCAGCGGGTTCAACGACCTCGCGGTCGCGAACAAGGACAGCGGAACGGTTTCGCTCCTGATCGACACCACTTCCGGAGCCGCTTCCCTGACTTTCGCCCCGCAACTCGCCTATCCATTGGCCGACGGGCTGGTCTCAATCGCGACGGGCAAGTTCAACGGCGATTCCCTCCCCGATCTGGCAGCCGTGAACAACACCCAGAAGGCGATCTCCGTCCTGCTCGGCCAGTGCCCGTAGCCCTGCGTGCGTCCCTCGCTTCTCGTCGCCGCCGTCGCACTCGCCCTTGCGGGTTGCTCCTCGGCCAAACCGGTCTCGGGCAACGACGCCGGTGCTGCCTGCACCGTCGACGGCCGGACCTTTCCCGCGGGCACCTTCAACCCGAACCAGCCCTGCCAGACCTGCCAGCCCGCCATCAGCGCGAGCGTCTTCTCGACCTTCACAGGACTCCCGCCGAGCGGGGGTTGCGCGACCTCGCAGCAGGTCTGCAACGCGGGGACCTGCCAGAGCGGTTGCGTCATCCCCGACCTGGGCTTCGAGCCTGCCGGAGCCCTCGAGGCCGGCAACGCCTGCCGCGTCTGCGACCCGTCCCGGTGGACGACCGCTTGGAGCTCGCTCACGGGTGCCCCCCTGGACGGTGGCTGCCCCGGCGCGAATCTCTGCCTGAACGGGCAGTGCGTGAGCGGCTGCCTCATCGACGGAGGGCTCATC
>DATJNL010000144.1:0-10288 GCA_035508175.1 Myxococcales bacterium | reverse complement strand
GCCGTATAAAGGAGTGCGCCGTCGTTCGAGATGCCGAGCGTACCGTCCGAAGCCACCCGCTGTTGGGAAGCCGGATTGCAGGCGCCGAACGCCAGAAGATAGGCCAACGAAAACCCACCCAGCCGCGACATCCGGATCATGGAACGCGCCCCTCTCGAGGTGCCGCAAACCTTTGACGGAACCGGCAACCCATTGAATTTATAATGATCCATCGCCTCATTCGACCGGCTCACGGGCGGGGGTTGTGCAAGGGCCGTACCGCAACCGAGAGTCCGGCCGAGGCATCTGAACGTTGCATGCAGCCGTAGAGGTGCCAGACTTGCCAAGCGAAGGAGGTTCCTCATGCGCCGCATCGCCCTGGCTGCCGCTCTTGGCCTCTATGGCATCATCGCCGGATTTGCCGTTTGGGAGGCGCGTCACCCGACCGTGGCCCTCGCGAAGGAAGACGACTCGCCCCTGGCGCCGGACCTCGAGGGAGGCCTCGCCTGGATCAACGTGGACCATCCGATCAGCCTCCGGCAGCTGCGCGGGCAGCTCGTGATCCTCGACTTCTGGACCTACGGCTGAGTCAACTGCATGCACATGCTCCCCGTGCTGGGAGCACTCGAGGAAAAGAGAGCCGGCCAGCCGATCGCGATAATCGGCGTTCACTCAGCCAAGTTCGACAGCGAGAAGGATCCGGCGCACGTGCGTGCCGCTGTCGCCCGCTACGGGATCGACCACCCAGTCGTCGTCGACGCGGACATGGCCATCTGGGATCGCTTTGGCGTGCAAGCGTGGCCGACGCTCGTGCTGATCCGCCCGGACGGACACATCGCCGGCGCCATTCCCGGAGAGGTCCCGCTCGAGGTCCTGGACAAGGCCGTGGGCGAGATCCTCGACGATGCGCGAGCCAACGGGACCCTCGCCAAGACGCAGGCCCTGCCCCCGCGTCAGTTGCAGGCTCAACCGGGCGCCCTGGCCTACCCCGGCAAGGTGATCGCCGCCGCCGATGGCCGGCTGTTCGTCTCGGATTCCCGCCACCATCGTGTCCTCGAGCTCGGACACGACGGTCGGATCCTCGAAACCATCGGCTCGGGGTCTCAAGGGCGAGCGTCGGGGACCTTCGACGACGCACGGCTGGACGACCCTCAAGGCCTGGCCTTCGATCGCCGCGCAAACCTCCTGTACGTCGCCGACGCGCGCGGCCAGACCCTGTGGAAGGCCGACCTGGCCCGGCGCGAGATCGTGACGATCGCAGGGACGGGCGCGCTGGGCGGGGCGCCCTTCGGGCGCGCCCAGACCGCGTCGGACGCGGAATTGCGCACGCCGTGGGACCTGGCGCTCGCCGGCAACCTGCTCTACGTCGCCATGGCAGGCTCGCACCAAATCTGCGTCCTCGACCTGACGACCGGCAAGATCGCGCGCTTCGCCGGCAATGGCCGTGAGACGCTGGCCGACGGACCCGGGCCTTTCGCCTCGTTCGCGCAGCCGAGCGGGCTCGCCCTCGCTGACGGAACACTCTACGTCGCAGACAGCGAATCGTCGGCCATCCGAGCCATCGACGTGGCCAGCCGCGAAGTCCACACGATCGTTGGAACTGGCCTCTTCGACTGGGGCGACCGAGACGGTCCCCTGGGTCCACAAATGCTTCAGCACCCGCTTGCGGTCGCCTGGTCGAAGGGCGGCCTTTATGTGGCGGACAGCTACAACGGAAAGATCAAACGCTTCGATCCGGGCTTCACGGGGCTCTCGACGGTGCTCGTGGAGGCGGAGGGGCTGCCCCTCGCGGGGCCGGCCGGCTTGGCGATCGAGGCGGATGGGTCGCTCGTCGTCGCCGACACCGATCGCAGCCGCCTGCTGAGGCTCTCGCCCGGGGCCGGCGCCGCGCGATCGCTGCCGGTACGAGCTGCCCAGGAAGTCTCGGTGCTAGGGACCGCCGCATCACCGACCGCATCGCCGGGCGTCCACCCTGCGAAGGAACTCCCGCCGCGCCAGCTCTCGACCGGCGTCGATCGGATTCAGCTGCACCTCGTCGCGCCCGCCGGCTTCACCTTCTCGGAAGCCGCCCCCTGGGCCGTGGAACTCTCGGCCGACGGTGGATTGCGCCTCCACGATTCCGCGGCCCAGGGAGAAGCGAGCGCGGGGCCACGGGTGACGATCCCCCTGGGCTTGTCCCTCGAGGGCCCGGGCACCCTTCGAGCTCGCGTTCATGCAAGCGTCTGCGACGCCGTCACTCATGCCGCCTGCTACCCGGTCCGCGAGAGCTTTGCCGTCGCGTTGAGTGGCGGGGGAGCACCTTCGGATTCGGCGCTCGACCTGCCGCTCAGCGTTCCAGCCGGCGCAGCAACCAGAGCGCATTGAAGGAGACCAACCCGAGCAGTCCGAGGCACCAGAGCACGCTCCAGCCTAGGTGCCACGGGCGCTGGCCAACCGTCAGGACCCAGACGTGCGGGGTTTGCAGCCGCACTCCGGGGGCCGCGAGCTCGTCCTTCTCGATGAAGTACCGGATGACCTCCCTGAGCTGCGGCTCGTGCACGTCGGGCTCCAGTCGGCCGTCGAAGGAGGCCGCGCCCTCGCGAGGAAAGCGATCCTGATCGCGCGAGCCGGCGGGTCCAAACGCGCGCGGAGGTACCTCGCCGTGCGGGAGGTCGACGAGCACGGGCACCTCGAGAAGCGGAACGAGATCCCGCTCGAAGAGCGCGTGCCGGTAATGGCTGACCTCCGGTCCCGGGTGGCCGGTGATGGTCGCGTACCGGGACGCGGCGGCTCTTTCGAGGTGGTACGCGCCTGGCCGACCTAGATCGACCGACGTCGCCGACGAGAGCAGGTACTGCAGGTCGCTCCTCTGCTGCCAGAGCAAGGCGGTGCTCAGCAACAAGCCCAGCGCTGGAATC
Organism: Myxococcales bacterium; assembly: GCA_035508175.1. Lineage (GTDB taxonomy): Bacteria > Myxococcota > Myxococcia > Myxococcales > JAKAPL01 > DATJNL01. The sequence goes on along the minus strand of DATJNL010000144.1, from coordinate 7,412 downwards.
ACCCAACGCAGCGGCCGTGGGTGCGGCGGCAACTCCGGCGCTGACTCGGTGCGCCCCTCGGCTACATCGTCCAAAGGAGCGCCACGGCCTGTACCGCGATTCCCTCCTCGCGGCCGACGAAGCCGAGCCCTTCCCCGGTGGTTGCCTTCACGTTGACGCGTGCAGGCGGTACCGCCAGAGCAGCAGCCAGGTTGGTTCGCAACTCGGCGGCGCGAGGGGCAATCTTCGGTCGACGTGCCGCGATGGTGAGGTCCACATTTTCGACGGCGAGGCCGAGTTCGCGGGCGCGGGCCACCGCCATGCGCAGCAGGCCCAGGCTGTCGGCGCCGCGAAAGCTCGGGTCCGTGTCCGGGAAATGGCCACCGAGATCGCCGAGGCCGGCAGCGCCAAGAACGGCATCGGCGACGGCGTGGGCAACGACATCGGCGTCGCTGTGACCGGCGAGGCCGTGACCCGGGAACTCGACACCTCCGAGCACGAGCCGTCTCCCTTCCGCGAACGGGTGGACGTCATAGCCGAAACCGATCCGCGGGCGCGTACCGACACCGAGCCTGCGGGCCGTCGCCTCCAGATCACGCGGCTCGGTGATCTTCACGTTGTCGGCTTCGCCCGGGACCACCGCCACCGGGAAGCCGGCGGCCTCCACGAGCCCTGCCTCGTCGGTGAACTGGGCAGCCCGGTCTCCGAGCTTCTCGTACGCTTCGCGCAGAACGGCCATCCGAAAGGCTTGCGGCGTTTGGATCAGCCGCAGCGTGGTCCGATCAACGGTGTCGACGACGCGATCTCCGCTCACTCGTTTGACCGTCTCGGCGCACGGCAGCCCAGGAATCGCCGCGCCGATCTGTGACGCCGCTTCGAGCACGCGCGAAAAGAGCGCGGGAGATGCGAGGGGGCGCACGCCGTCGTGCACCGCCGCGAGGGTCGTCTCGGGCGGCAGGGCCTCGAGACCGGCCCTGACGGACAAGGCTCGGGTCGGGCCGCCGGCGACGATCCGGACCTCGACGGGCAGCCCCAGGCCGCCAAGATCGGCTGCCGCGCGTTCCTGCTCGCCCATTGGAACGACCACGACGAGGCTCTCCGCGCAGGAAGCGGCGACCTGAACGGATCTTGCGAGCACGCTGGCTTGACCGAGGCGCTCGAACTGTTTCAATCCCCCGAAGCGCGCACCGCTGCCCCCGGCCGTGACGACCACACCCGCCCGAAGACGCCCCTCGCTCACACTAGCAGTTGAAGATTGCGCGCAAATCACCCTCGATCTCTTCCTCGTCGCAATTCTTCGCGAGGGAGAGCTCCTTGATCAGGAGCGATCGAGCGGTGTCGAGCATCTTGCGCTCGCCGAACGAGAGGTCTTTGTCGAACTTGAGCAGGTACAGGTCGCGCAGCACCGCGGCGATCTCGAAGACCGAGCCGGTCTTGATCTTCTCCATGTACTCGCGGTAGCGACGGTTCCAGGTCGTGGAGTCGACGGCGATGTCCTTCTCCTTGAGGATGGAGTAGACCTGTCGAACTTCCTTTTCCTGGATGATGTCGCGCAGACCCACGCTCCCCACCTTGTTGATGGGGATCTTGATCTTGAGACCGTTATCGAGCATCTGAAGCTCGTAGAACGATTGGCGCTGCCCGGCGATGTCCTCGTGGACGATGCCGGTGAGCTCACCCACGCCGTGCCCGGGATAGACCGCCTTGTCTCCGATCTTGAACTGCTTGGTCTGCGACGACTGGCTTGCCATGCAACCTCCTGTCCCGATGATACGAAAAACCCGTCGTTTGTATCAGAAATTCCGCATGGAGTCAAGACACCTACACCGCACGACCTGGCAGGCCGAGGCGGCCGCTGTCGTCCAAGTTAATGATTTTACATAGTTTTATCTTGCTCAGGGGCATGCCAGGCCCCCAAGCGCACGGCCCCTCTAGACAGCACGAGCGGCTCCGTCTAGGCTCGGCGGTTGCATGAACAACCGCCGGGCGAGCGAACGGCACCAGCAGGCACGCGTCTCCGTCGAAATACGGCCATTCGACCAGCGCAACACCGTGGCGGGGACGGCGCTGAACCTGTCGGAGGGCGGCGCCCTGGTCGAGCTGTCGAAGAAGGGCGCCAAGCGGCCGGGGGGCTTCGTGCTGCTGGAGCTCGAGATCGGCGGCTCCCCGAGCCGAATCGAAGCCGTCGTGCAACGGGCGGAGGAACACCGGGGCCGGGCCCGCCTTGGGCTGCGCTTCGTTCACCTCGGTGAGCACGAACGCCACGCTCTTCGCCTGCACTTGCGCGGCAGCTGAACCACCGACATCGCATTCCAGGGCAGCCAGGCCGACGGCGAGTGGGACCGACGATCAGCCGCCTGCGTGGGTCGGGTATGCCGCCGCGCGAGCGGTGAGGCTCGGGCGCACGCGGGAGTACGCCAACGACGCCGGCACCTCGGCCAGGCCGCGCAACTCGTTCACCAGGCAGCGCGGCCCCCCTCCTCCCTTTCCGAACAGCTCGCCCATCGCCAGCTCGCGGACCTTGTATCCCTGACTGCGGACGAGATCCTTGAAGTGCGCGGAGAGTCCTCCGGGCACGAGCAACTCGTCTCCCACCGGAAGTGAGTTGCAGGCGTAGGCCAGCGCATCCTCCTCGGAGATCTCGGCCACGTCGGCAGCGCCGGAAGCGAAGCGCCGCGCGGCATCGTATTCGCGAGCGCTCGCGAACGCTCCGGGAAACGCCACCCACAAGGGCCCCCGCGGACCAGGAAGCGGGTCCATGCAAGTGTCGCCATGGAAGTAGGGATCGCGCAGCCGAACCGCATGAAACGGAGTCCCCGGCGGCAGGGCCGCTGCGACCTCGTCCACGCTCTCCCGAACGCTCCGAACTCCATAAGAAAGAATGATTCGGTCGGGCAGGTGACACATGTCCGCCTGCCCCTCCCAGATCGCCGCCGCTCGTTCCGTGCGAAAGCCCGCCGCCTGGAGCGCGACCTCGAGGACTGCCCGCTCCGCATGCCGGTGCTCGACGCTGACGTTCGCGAGGCGAAAGATGGGATCCGAGCCTCCGGAGCGAAGCCAGCCGGCATTGGCCGTGTACATGAGGCCCGTCAGCAACGGCTCATCAGAGGGCTCCAGGAACGCCACCCTGCCCCCCGCCGACTCGATCGCATCAGCCAAGCCGAGCCATTCCTGAAGCGCCTGCCGGGGATTCACCGCGGGCCGGCCCTGCGACTTGTAGTTGCTGCCGCCGCGGATGTACCAGCCGCGCGGCGGCGGAGACATCAGGTACGCGTGGGACATCGAATGGCTCCTCGTCGCTCCAGCTCCTGGATCTCTTGGGCGTCAAAGCCCCCCTCGGCAAGCACCGCGGCGGTGTGCTGGCCGAGCCGCGGGGGCGGCCCCCGCGGGATCTCGTGGCCATCCAAGCGGACCGGCGTGCGAACGTGCCGCACCTCGGCGCCGAGCCCCGAGACCTTGAAGAACGCTCCACGCTCGACGTGCAGCGGGTGCTCGAACAGTTCGTCTTGCTCGAGCACGGGCTCGCAACAGCAGTCTGCCACGGCCAGCAGATCGAGCCACGCCTTGCTGGGTCGGGTCGCGAACAAGGCCTCGACCTCGTCCACGAAGGCGCCCTCGTCCCACTGCTTCGCGATCCATTCGGGCCGTCCGATGGCCTCGCAGAACGCGGCCCAGAACTTGGGCTCCAAGGCGCCGAGTGCGACCCGCCGGCCGTCGGCGGCACGGTAGAGGCGGTAGCACGGGAATGTCCCACCGAGGACGGCGCGTTCCTTTGCCCCCGCCGCCCAACGGCCCATCTCGGGCGCCAGGAAGGCCAGAACACCTTCCGTCATGGAGATGTCGATGCGCCGTCCCTGCCCGGTGTGCTCCCGCTCGTAAGCCGCCGCGAGCAGGCCCAACGCGGCGGGCCAGGCCCCTCCGCCGATGTCAGCGATCTGGGCGCTAGGAGCGGCTGCCGTGGTTGCCAGCAAGCCGCCAAGCGCCTGGTAGTCGACATCGTGTCCTGCCCGCAGGCGGTAGGGACCGTCCTGACCGTAACCGGAGATGGAGCAGAGAATCACCCGGGGCTGCCTATGGCGAAGGGCATCGTAACCGACGCCGAGCCGGTCCATCACCCCCGGACGAAAGCTTTCGACGACGACATCGAAGCGCTCGAGGAGCTTGAACAGGACCTCCCGCCCCTCCGCCTTCTTGAGATCCAGCGCGATGGAACGCTTGTTGCGGTTCAGCAGGTGGAAGAGCGCCGATCCGTCTCCGACGAGCGGCGGCAGCGCACGACAGTAGTCGCCGGCCTCCGGCTCTTCTACCTTGACCACGTCGGCGCCGAGATCGGCGAGCACCAGCGTCGCGTACGGCCCCGGCAACAGGCGCGTGAGGTCGAGGATCCGCAGGCCACCGAGCGGACCGCCAGGCGGAGTCACTCGGCCTCGCCGGACTCGGGGATCGGAACCTCCTCCGCGGCAGCGGTCTCCACCGTCGACGAATCGGTCCCCTCGAGGGCGGGAGCGGTCCCAGGCGCGGCGGCCGAGGGTAGGACAGGCTCTGCCGCAGCCGTCTCGGCCGGGCGGACGGGGACGGCCTCGGGCTCGGCAGGAGGCGCCCGGAGGGGCGGGCTGCGGCGGAGCGCCTTCCAAAAGCCCTCATCGACCTGGCTGATCTCCACGATCTGGGCACCGATCTGGCGGAGCACCAATTCTTCGGCGAGGGCGTCGGCGCACATCAGGGTGACGAGCGGCAGCCCTATCTGCTGGGCCTCGGCCTTGGCCTCGCGGCCCGCCTCGGCAGGCCCGATCACCAGGCCGGCGTGCGCACCCTGCGCCACCATGTCGCGACGGAGCTGCTGCACGTCTTCGCGGGTGACCTCGGCGCCGGAAGGCGCAATGCGCACGGCGAAACGGTAGTCGCACACGCCGAGCTTGCGGCGCGCGATGAGGAGCGCACCTTCGGGCGCCGCGGGCCGCCGCATGGGTCGGACGTCGCGGTAGCCGCTCCGCTCGAGCAACATCCCTGCCATCCGCTCCAATCCGCCGAAATCCAGCTCAGCGACCCGGCGTCGCAGGAGCTTCGCCGCGTTGCGGCGAGATTCGGCTGCCTGCTGCTGCCAGCGCGGCGCGCCCGCGCGGCGTTCCTCGGGGGCACCCTCGGCCGGTCCCTCGACCACTTCGATCGAGCCGCCCTCGGTGAAGGAGAAAGCCGGGCGCCGGCCAGCTTCCGCGCGCCGCCGGTTTTCCTCGGCGATGGCGTTCGACAAGGTTTCGACCGGCAGTTCCTCGCTCACGAGCTCCCGCTCCCGGGCCCGTGTCAGGATCTCCTCGGGCGTCAAGGGCCGGTGCGACTCTCCCAGGATCTCGAAGGCGACCTCGGTGAGCGGCGGGAGCCTCTTGCGGCGGTGGCGCCCGAAGGATTCCTTTGCTTCGGTGCGGCCGCCCCGAGGCGGCACGGTCGCAGGGTGGCGTTCGCGGCCGCGGCGCGGAGGGCTCTCGTCCAGGATCTCGGGTGCGTCGAGCTTCTCCAACGCCGCCGGATCCTCGGCCAGCCCCCAGTCCGTCAGCGCAAACTGATCGGGGCCGACCACCACCACGCGGCGGTTACGGCTCCGGCGAGCGAGCGCCGCCAGCCTCTCCCGCATCGTCTGTTCCGGAATCTGACCGACGTGGGACAAGAGACCTTCTTGGATCGCCCGGGTGGTGATCTCCTGCGAGGACAGGGGACGGCCCGCCCGCTCCAGAATCTCCAGCCCAGCTTCGTGAAATGTCATAGGTTTTCCCGCCCTGTCGGCCGGGAGCGCGGCATTCTAGGAGCTTCGTTCCTCCCGCGTCAACGAGCTTCGGCCACGCGCCTCGCGGTGAGACCTGCTAGAGTCGTCCCGATGATCCGGATCCACCCAGGGCGCGCCTGGAGGCAAGACCCCCGGCTCCTGTCCCAGCTGCGAAGAGCCACGGGCGAACGCACTGCCATCATGGATGCCGTCGGCATCGAGGTCGATGGAGTCGATCTCGCGGCGGGGCTGTCGGAAGACAGCGTCGTGCACGTCACCGCTGAGCTCGCGGCGGCAGTGGCCCGCCTCGCCTCGGGGCAGCCCCGCGCGTCGGTGGGATTCCGCGCCGCCGGGGTGGAGCTTCTGCTGGAGAGGCTGGGGGAGCGGGTCGGCCTGTCGCTGGTGCAGCTGCGCCGGCCGGCCTCCCTGGCCAGCCGTGGTGTCCATGTCGATCTGGAGGCACTGCGAGCCGCAGCGCTGGAGTCCGGCAGAGCGCTCCTTCGCGAGCTGGGGGCCATCAACCCTGCGCTGCTGCGCGACCCGACTGCTCGCGGCCTGGCCTCGGCACTGCGTCGCCTTGCCGGAGGGCGAGACCGCCCGGCGCCTGGCACCTTCCCCCGAGCGCCGACGCGCACCGCGGCTTTCGCCACGCCAGGGCTCCCGGGCTGCGCCTTCCAGCTCGCCGATGACGCCGGCCTGCTGACGTCCTATCGGGGCACGAAGCCCGACCTCCAGTCTCTGCTCGTCCGGGGAAAGCTCGGCCTTCGGATCACGGCCGGCTCCGAGATCTGGGAAGGCGAAGGGTACCTTTTCCTGATGCTCCGCGAGCAGACTGCCGCAGCCCTCGCCCTTGTCCGCGCGCTCGAAAGTGGCGAAGTGGAGCACGCCTTGCCGCTTTGCGATGGTGGCAAGCTCACCCTCGACCTGGAAGCCTTCACGGTGCGCCTCCCGCGCCACCGAAAGCCCATCGCCTGCGACGCGGTGGCTCTGGCACGCTGCATCTTCGCAGCCTCGCGCCGGTTCACGTCGCTGGCGGTCGGATGGAACCCGAAGCAGCGTGGGAATGGCTACCTCGCGGAGCTCCGACGAAGCGCCGAGGAAGGGCTGGCGCGTTGCGCTGAGCTCGCGAAGCCGCTCCCACCGCCGCGCCGGCGCCGCAGCACCCGGGCGCGGCCGGCCGCGGCACCCGAACCGCCTCTGGTCACCGGACGCCTGAAGCGCCTGCGCTACCGGCGCCTGTGGACGGCGGCGAACGTGCCGCATGCAACGTCGCTGCGCGTTTCCGGTTCGCAGGTCGTGGTGTGCAGCGACAACGGCGCGAGGGGCTTCTCGGCTGGAGACGGCCATGCACTGTGGTCGGTTCCCCGTGGCAACGGGCACGCGCTGGCGCTGCCCGATGGCGAGCTGCTGGTGGCGGCCGGGGGGCAGGTCGTGCGCTTCTCCGCGGACGGCGCCCCGCTCTGGTCCGCCACGCCGGTGGGCCAGGCAGCCGCCATCGAGGTACTGGCGCTGGCCGCGGACGGCATGTCGGCCGTGGCCGCGTCGGCCACCGCCGCCGCGTTCTTCTTGCTGGACGGGGGGCGGACGCTCTGGCGATTCGGACCGCCAGGCTGCGGCGCTCTCACCGTTGCCTCCGCGCCGGACCTCTGTCTGCTGGGCACTTCGGACGGACGCC
>DATJNL010000143.1:0-24188 GCA_035508175.1 Myxococcales bacterium | reverse complement strand
GGGGCGCGGCGTTCACCTGGATCACCGGCTTCTGCCTGCTGGCGATGGTCTATTACATGACCGCGGCGCAGGGCAGCACGTTCGGCAAGCTGGTCCTCGGCGGATCGGGGGCGGAAGATTCGGGTGGAGTGGTGGGCCATGGCGCCGCCATCGGCATCTCGGTCGCCGCCATCGTGGTCATCTTCTTCGTCTACGACGTGCTCTGGAAGGCGATGCAGGACGAGAAGAAAGAGATGACCGCGGTGATCATCTCGTTCGTCGGCGTCGTCGCCCTCGCCTTCGGCTTGCAGCAGATCTTCGACGGCCGCGCGATGTTCATCCACATGGGCGCGCTCTTCGGCACCATCATGGCCATGAACGTGTGGATGCGGATCTGGCCGGCGCAGAAGAAGATCATCGGCGGCGTGAAGGGCACGAACCCGGCGCCCGACCCGAGCTTCGCGCGCCTCGCCGGCCTGCGCAGCAAGCACAACACGTACCTCTCGTTCCCGCTCGTGCTGTTCATGGTGAGCAACCACTACTCGCCGATCTACGACAACAACTACGCCTGGGCGGTGGCCTCGGCCATCGTGTTGATCGGCTGGTTCATGAGCAAGCGGCTGTACGTGCTGTCGGCCAGCCCGGCGACCGCGTACTACGGTGCCCCGGCGGCCGCGGCCACCTCGACGCCGGCCGCGCCGGCCGCGGGCGCGAAATAGCGGCGCTCCTCAGCCGAGCTTGAGCTTGAGCCGTTCGACGGCCTTGCCGCCGATCAGGTGGCTCTCGACGATCTCCGGCACGTCGTCGGGCTTCACTTTCGCGTACCAGGTCCCTTCCGGGTACACGACGATCACCGGCCCGTCGTAGCAGTTTCCCAGGCAGCCGCAGGCGGTCACGGCCACCTCGCGGCCGAGCTCCGGCTTGCGGTCGAGCGCCTCGAGCAGGCGGCTGTAGATGACGTCGGCACCCTGCGCGCCGCAGGAAGGCTTGTCGCCCCCCTCGGGACGGCGGGTCTGGCACACGAAGAAATGTCGTTGGATGGGCACGGCGCGCTAGATACCGGCCCGCCCGGGGCATCGTCAAGCGGCCGATGGGCGCTTTCCGCTTGAACCGCCGCCGCATCCACGCCATAGGCAGGGCATGGCCCATTCGATCGCGCTCCTGGCGGGCGACGGCATCGGCCCCGAGGTGGTGGCGGCGGCCGCTCGCGTGGTGGAGGCCACCGGGGTGGCGGTCTCCTGGATACCCGTCGAGGCCGGCGCGGAGGTGATCGCCAAGCACGGCACCGCATTGCCCCAGGCCACGGTCGAGACCATCCTGCGAACCGGCGTCGCGCTCAAGGGCCCGACCGCGACGCCCGTCGGCGGTGGCCACCCTTCCGCCAACGTCGCGCTCCGCAAGGCGCTCGACCTGTACGCCAACCTTCGCCCCGTCCGCTCGCAGCCCGGCGTGCGCACGCGCTACGAGGCAGTCGACCTGGTCGTGGTGCGCGAGAACACCGAGGATCTGTACAGCGGCATCGAGCACATCGTCGTCCCCGGCGTCGTCGAAACGCTCAAGATCATCACCGAGCGGGCCTCGACCCGCATCGCCGAGTTCGCCTTCGCCTACGCCGAGCGCGAGCGGCGCGGCCGCATCACCGCCGTGCACAAGGCCAACATCATGAAGCTCTCCGACGGCCTCTTCCTCGACTGCTGCCGCAAGGTCGCCCGCGCCCACCCGGCCATCGCGTACGACGAGGCCATCGTCGACGCCTGCTGCATGCAGCTCGTCCGCGACCCGGGGCGCTACGACGTGCTGCTGCTCGAGAACCTCTACGGCGACATCGTGAGCGACCTGTGCGCGGGCCTCGTCGGCGGCCTCGGCCTCGTGCCCGGCGCGAACCTGGGCGAGCGGGTCGCCGTCTTCGAGGCCGTGCACGGCTCGGCTCCCGACATCGCCGGCAAGGGCATCGCCAACCCCACCGCCTGCCTCCGCTCGGCCGGCATGATGCTGCGCCACCTGAACGAGCCGGAGGCCGCTGCCCGCATCGACCGCGCCATCGACCGCGTCCTCGGGAGCAACGGCCCGCGCACGCCGGACCTGGGCGGGAAGGCCACGACCTCCGAGTACGCGCAGGCCGTGATCGCGGCGCTCTGAGCGGGCCCGGCGTCAGAGAAACGTCCAGGTGATGCCGAGTCTGGCCTCGAGAAGCAGCGTCCCGCTGAGCGCCGCGGCCCGGAAGCCGGCGTCGACGTCGAGCTTCGCGACCGCCCGCCAGATGGCTCCCACGAGCGCCGAGTACGTCGTGTAGGCATTGAACTCACGCTCCGCGTAGATCTCCGCCACCGGCCGGACGAGCCACGCGCGGGGGCCTTCTCCGATCACGCTCGCGAACAGGTCGAGGTTGTGGTCCGGCGTGAGCTCGACGTCGCCGTTGTAGTGGAGGATGACCGACCTGCCGAAACACTGGCTGACGATCAGCGACCCGGAAGCGCCCACGTTGCCGGCGCCGCCGATGGGGGGAAAGAGCAGGCCGTCCTCGGTGGCGACGCTCAGGCCGGTCGAAGCTTGCAGGCAGCCCTCCCGCAAGACCACCTTCGCGAGCAGGGCAGAATCGAGCGCCTGATCGGGAGGGACGTTCGAGCTGCCCAGAGGAATCACGTACTCGAACTGCGCCACCAGCTCGAGTCGATGCACCAGACCGTAGTTGAGTACCGCGTCGGCGAGCGTGAGGTTGTTCTGCGTGCCGAGGCGATAGAAGCCGACGGGGCCCAGCTCGAGCTCGAACTCGCCCGTCTCGGCCACGTCCGCGTCGGTTCCGTCGAACGGCCGGTAGGCGAACGCCTCGCCCGACCACGACAGAATCGCCGCGGTCAGAAGTAGGCGAGTCGGCACGCTCGCACGGTAGGCCAGTCGCAGAGGGTCCGGCAACGTACTTTCTGCTGGCGGAGCGCAGGTCGAGGACGTCACGAGCCGAGCGGCTTGCGCACACGCCGCCGCGGCGTTATCTCGTCGCGCGGTGCGCACGCTCCCCTTGCACGAAGTTCACCGGGCCGCCGGTGCCCGCCTGGCGGAGGCCGGCGGCGCCGAGCGCGTCGAGAGCTACGGCGACGCGGCGAAGCTCTCGGCCGAGGCGCGCAGCGGCGCAGGCCTCGTCGATCTGTCCCAGCGGGGCAGGCTGGCGGTCTCCGGTCCGGATCGCGTGAGCTGGCTGCAGGGCATGGTGACGGCCGACGTGAAGAAGCTCGCACCCGGCCAGGGCACGTTCGCCTGCATCGTGAGCCCCAAGGGCAAGCTCTTGGCCGCGGCGAGGATTTTCGCGCGCGAAGCCGAGCTGTGGCTCGATCTGGAGGAGTCTCCGCTCGAGGCGACCCTTGACCACCTGCGCCGTCACCTCGTCATGGAGGAGTGCGAGGTCGTGGATCGCAGCGCCGAGACCGCGATGCTCGGACTCCACGGACCGCGCGCGCATGCGCTGCTCGCCGGCCTCGCGCCAGGCCTGCCCGAGCTGGCGGAGCACGCGCAAGCAGGGATCGCGCTCGGCGGCGTGTCCGCCGTGGCGATCGGCTCGCGGGAGCTCGGTCTGCCCGGCATCGATCTCTGGCTCGCACCCGGCGACGCCGCGGCCGCCTGGCGAGCCCTCACCGCCGCGGGCGCGACGCTTCTCGGGTTCGACGCCACGGAGATCCTCCGCGTCGAGGCGGGCCGGCCGCGCTTCGGGGCCGAGCTCGACGAGGACACGCTGCCCCTCGAGGCCGGGCTCGAGCGCGCCATCTCGTACGACAAGGGCTGCTACGTCGGCCAGGAGGTCATCGCGCGCATGACCTACCGAGGCCACGCGAACCGCAAGCTGGCCGGGCTCTGGCTGGAAGGAACGGCCCCGGCCGCCCCGAGCGAGGCCCTCTCCCGCGACGGCAAGCCGGTGGGCGAGATCCGCAGCAGCCTCGTCTCGGCGCGCTTCGGCCGGCCCGTCGCGCTCGCCTACGTCCGCCGCGAGAGCCTCGAGCCAGGCACGAAGCTCGCCCTGGCCTCGGGGCGCGGCGCCACCGTGACCGCCCTCCCCTTCGAGGCGCCGTGAGGGTTCTCGCCGCGAGCGATCTCATGTTCGGCTCCCGCATCCGGCAGGCGGCCGAAGCCGCCGGCGTCGAGGTGGCGTTCGAGCCGCGCGACGGCGACGTGCTCGCGCGCGCCCGCGAGCTCCGCCCCGGCGCCGTGCTGCTCGATCTCACGACCGTCCCCGACGCAGCCGCGCTGGTCTGCGCCCTGCGGGCCACGCCCGAGCTGGCCGGCCTGCGCATCTTCGGCTACGTGGGCCACGCACAGGTCGACCTGGCCGAGGCCGCGCAGACCGCCGGCGCCGATCGAGTGTTCTCCAAGGGCGAGCTGACGCGCCGCCTGCCCGAGTTGATGGCCGTCCTCGCGAAGTAGCGGGTCGGGTCAGGCGCGGCGCCGCCGCAGGGCGATCAACGCGAGCGCCACGAACGCCAGGTCCGGCGCGGCAGCGCCGCTTCCACAGCCGCAGCCGCCGGTCGCGCCGATCGATCCCGCGCCGGCGTCGGGCGCTCCCGGCGTGCGCCCCGCGTCGAGACGACCTCCGTCGAGAAGGCCCGCGTCCACCCCGCCATCGACCGCGCCCGCATCGGCGCCGCCGGCGTCGAGACGTCCGGCATCCTCCACGCGGCCGGCATCGGTGGGCCCGCCGTCGATCCGGCCCGCGTCGGCAGCGCCCGCGTCGGCGGGCGGGCACGCGAGGGTCACGCGGGGCCCGGCGTCCGGGCAGGCACCCCCGGCGAAGCAACAGTTGCGCGCCTGGCCATAGGTGGCCCAGCGCGCGGCGATCGCCGCGTCACCGGCCGGGTCGGCGGGCTCGCCGTAGAGCTGGCCGAGGAGCTGCCGCAGCTGCACCAGCTTCGCCGCGCCCTCCGTCACGTCGGGCTCGATCTCCGAGCCTTCCGTCCAGTCGTCCCAGGTCTCGAGCAGCACGCCGCGCGGTGCCCAGGCGCCGCTCGCCTTCTCGGCCAGGAGGTAGTCGAACTGCCCTTGCAGGAGCGCGGGGTCGCGCGGGATCTCCCGCTGCGTGCAGGCGCCCCAGTCCTCGGTGTAGTCGTCGAAGCCCGGCGACACGCCCGCGAAGACGACCCGTCCCGGGTAGCTGCCGCCGTCGACCGCCGACACCAGCCCGTTCGTCTCGGCGCCCGCCCACGCCGCCGCCCTCGCCTCCTCGGTCGAGCCGGTGGCGCTGCCCCAGAGGCCCAGGTTCACCCACGGGGCCAGCGCGTCGAACGCAGCGAAGAAGCTCGCGTTCAAGGTCGCCCCCAGCGCGTAGAAATCCACCCCGCTCGCGGTGCGCGCGCCGTCGAGGAGGCTCTCCCAGTCGGCGACGGGCCAGATCGCGCTGTCCACGTAGATCAGCAGCAGCGGGCGGCCGTTCAGGCGCAGCGCGGACGGGTGCTGCATCGCGAGCGTCGCCATCTCGGCGAGGTCGGCCTGCAGCGCCGCCTCCTGCTGCGCCGTCGTCGTCAACCCGAAGCTCGCGCCGAAGTGAGGGTAGACCGTGCCGTCGATGGAGAGCCCCACGGCGCTCGTGAGCCCCGCCGCGTCGGCCTCGTCGAGATAGGCGACCGTCGCGCGGTACGCGAGGTCCCAGGTGGGAGACTGCTGGTTCTGGGGGTGCGCCGAGGTGTACTGGACGCTGTCGAGCTGGGGATCGAAGGTGTCGATGCGCGCGCCCGTGTCGCAGGGGCGGCGGATCGCCGAGAGGTTGAGGTCGAGCCGCGCGAGGCTCTCCGCGTCCCGCCCGCTCGCGGAGTAGATGCCCGCCTGCGGCCGGCGCCGCGAGGCGATGGACCGCTGCAACCCGGCGTCCCCGAAGGCCGCGCAGGTCGCGGGGTCGTTGCTCAGGCCGCAGGCCGAGCTCGTCCAGTGCCAGTTGCCCCACGTCGGATCGGGGCCTCCCGGTTGGGGGTCCGACGAGTCGACGCCGAACCAGGCCATGCTGAACGAGATGACCAGGTGCGGCGGCATCTGCTGGTCGAGATCGAAGGTGTGCGCGGCCGCGAGGGGCGCGGGGAGCACGGCCAGCAGGGCGAGGAGCGCGCGCCGCACGCCGCGAGCTTCTCACGGGTCGGGCCCCTCCGGCCAGCCGGTCACGCCTGCGGCTGGCGCTCCAGCTCGGTCCGCGATCGCCGCTCCTCGGCCGCCCGGATGAGGTACCCCATGAGCATGAGCGACGAGGTGTTCTCCAGCACCCGCTCGGGATCCCGCGAGATGAGCCCGGAGCTGTAGCTCAGGAAGAACTGCGCCAGCTCCTCTCCCGCCTCGCGCGCGATGAGCGCCGACAGTCGTTGGGGCTCCATGCTCGAGAGCTCGTTGATGAAAGTGATGGCCGAGGACTTCTTGCCGCCGCCCATGGGTACCCTCCGGCAGGCGACAAGCTAGGTACGGGACGCAGCCGGCGCGAGGCCTTCAGTCCCGCTTGCGGCGCAGCCAGCCGCGCAGCCCCGAGGCCACCGGCTCCCCGCGGTCGAGCGCGGCCAGCGCGGCCGCCAGGTCGCGGGCGTTCTGGTAACGCGCGTCGGGATCCGGATCGAGCGCCTTCTCGAGCACGGCGTCGACGCGGCGGTCGACCTTGGGCGCGCGCCGCGAGGGCAGCTGGAAGCGGCCGAGCGGCAGCTCGCCGGTCAACAGCTCGTACAGGATCACCGCCACCGAGTAGAGGTCGGCCCGGCCGTCCACGGCGTGCGCGTCGCGCCGCTGCTCCGGCGCCATGTAGCTGAGCGTGCCCATGGCCACCGAGGGCCGGGTGACCTGCAGGCTCGACTCGCGGCCGAGGATGGCCGCCAGGCCGAAGTCCGCCACCTTCGCGAGCTGGCCCTCCGCGAGCAAGATGTTCTCGGGCTTCAGGTCACGGTGGACGATGCCCCGGCCGTGCGCGTACTCCATGGCCGCGAGCACCTGCGCGATCACCTCGAGCGCGCCCTCGGGCGGCAGGCCGCCCGCCACCATGCGCTCCCGCAGGGAGGGGCCGGCCACGAACTCCATCACCAGGTAGTAGATCCCGCCGGCCGAGCCGCGGTCGAAGATCGCGACCACGTTGGGATGCGCGAGCGAGGCCAGCGCGGTCGCCTCCTTCTCGAAGCGGCGCACGAAGTCCCGCTCCTCGGCGAGGTGCGACGCGAGCGTCTTGATGGCCACCTCGCGCCCCAGCGAGAGCTGCCGCGCGCGCCAGACCTCGCCCATGCCCCCGCGCCCCACCACCGCGAGCAGCTCGAAGCCGGGGATCGCGGGCGGCGTGGGCCCGGCCGGCGCGGCGGCCGCGCCGGGCGCCGCCGTCTCCTCGAGCGACACCGGCAGGGAACGCTGCGCCTCCCGCGCGGCGGGCCGGGCCGCGGGCGTGCTGGTGAACGCGGGCAGCGGCCGCGCCACGCCGAGGGGCGCCGTCGCGGGCGGGTCGGCCTTCTCGCCCCAGGGGGCGGTCACCACCGCCTTGCGGGGCGGCAGGGGAGCCGCGACGGCCGGGCTGGGTCGGTCGAGGGACGAGGCGCGCGGGGGCACGTCGCTGCGCACCACGTCGAACTTGAGGCCGCAGCGGCGGCAGGGAATCCGCTGCCCGCTCACGTACACCGAGACGTCGTGGGGCTCCCGGCAGTTGGGGCAGCGCTGGGTGATCGCCACGGCGGCTAGCTCACCCCTCCCCCCGCCGCGAGTCAACCTCGGACGAACGTGGGCTCGTCCTCGAAGCCCTTGGGCGGCGTCACCTTGAAGACCGCCACGCGCTGCGTACGGCCCTTCACCTGCGCGGCGGGCAGCGGCGTGGTGCCGATGGCGTCGCCCGCCTCGCGCGCGGTCTCCGCGGAGATGAGCACCTCGCCGGCGCCGGCGAGGCCGCACAGGCGCGAGGCCACGTTCACCGTGTCGCCGATGGCGGTGTACTCGGGGCGGCGCGAGGAGCCCATCACGCCCACGACCGCGAGGCCGGTGTTGATGCCGACGCCCACGCCCACCGGCGCCCGCGACGCGCGCAGCCGCTGCGCGTTGAACTCGCGCAGGCGCATCTGCATCTCCATGGCGGCCCGGCACGCGCGCACGGCCGAGTCCTCGAGCGGCTCCGGCGCGCCCCACAGCGCCATCACCGCGTCGCCGATGAACTTGTCGACGATGCCGCGGTGCGAGAACACCACCTCGGCCATCAGCTCGAAGTACTCCTTGAGCATGCGCACGACCTCCTGCGGCTCGGAGGTCTCGGCGAGGGAGGTGAAGCCGCGGATGTCGGAGAAGAGCACCGTGATGTTGCGCAGCTCGCCGGCGTCCTGCAGCTGGATCTCCCCCTTGGCCACCTGATCGACGAGCACGGGCGGGAGGAACCGGGCGAGGTTGTCGCGCTCGCGCTCCTCGGCGGCGAGCGCGCGCCGCAACTCGGCGCTCTCGAGGGCCGCCGCGGCCTGGCTGCCGATGGCCGAGAGGATGCGCAGGTCCTTGTCGGTGAAGGCGCCGGTGCGCTCGCGGGTGTCGAGGAAGAGCACGCCGCGCACCTCGCCCTTGGAGATGAGCGGCACGGCCATGGCCGAGCGGATGCCCTGCGCCACGATGCTCTTCGAGGCCACGAAGCGCTCGTCCATGATGGCGTCGGCCGTGAGGACGCCCTCGCGGCTGGCCATCACGCGGTCGAGCAGCGTGGCCGAGACGACGACGTCGTCCTGGTTGCCCTTCTCGGCGCGCCGGCGCGTGGCCTCGAGGTGGAGCTTGCCGTCGCTGCCCTTGAGGAGGATGGCGCCGTTGTCGGCCTTCAGCATGTCGAAGGCGGCCGCGAGGGTCTTGGTGAGCACGGCCGACAGCTCGGTCTCGATGCCGACCTGCCGCTGGAACTCGAGGGCCGCGCGCAGCTTCTCGTAGTCGCGCCGCAGGGCCTCGGCGTCCCGGATGTCGGCCTCGGGCTTGAAGTCCGCCTCCTCGCCGCGCACCGAGGCGAGCACGTTCGAGAGGACGTTGGCCCCCGGCATCACCGTGAAGCCGCTGGTGCGGCTGGGGGCGGGCGCGCCGGCGCTCACGCGGAACTGCAGCCGCGTGGCCCCGAGGCGGATCTCGTCGCCGTCCCGCAGGGCGAGCTCGGCGACGCGCCGGCCGTTGACGAACGTGCCGTTGGAGCTGTTCAGGTCCTTGATGCGGAAGGCGCCGCCCACCGCCTCGATGACCGCGTGCTCCTTGCTCACCTCGCGGTCGTCGAGCTGCGCCACGTTGGCCGGATGCCGGCCGAGGGTGACGCGCTGGTTCAGCGGGAAGATGACCTGCTTGCCGTCGGCGCGGGCCATCACGAGGCGGGGCTGCCCGGGCGCGACGAGGGACTTGCCGCAATTCGGACAGACGGACGGCGGCGGGGTGCCGAGCGCGGTCTTGCAGTTCGGGCACGACGCCGTCTTCACGACCTTCAGGCTCACCCGCGGGTCCTCCACCGGGCCTCGAGACGAGGCTGACACTACCACGCCCCCGCCGCCGACGACAGGCCCCGGCCTTCGTTTGCAGGGGGCCGCCCTTCTCGCCTAAGTTGGCGCCCCCGTGCGGCTCAAGTACCGGCCAGAGGACTTCGTCGTCCGCGAATCGTGGCGCTTCGACGAGGTGCCGGGGGGCCTGTACCGCGTCTACGCGATGGACAAGCAGAAGCTGACGACCTTCCAGGCGGTCGAGCGCATCTGCCAGCTCGCCCAGCTGCCGCGATCGTGCGTCTCGTACTGCGGCCTCAAGGACAAGCAGGGGCGCACCGAGCAGCTCGTGGCCGTGAAGGGCCGCGACGTGCAGGTGCAGGACCCCGACCTGCGCCTGCGCAAGATCGGCGAGACCGACCAGCCGCTCTCGGCGCGCAACACCACCTCGAACCGCTTCGCGGTGACCGTGCGGGACCTGTCGCAGGACGACGTCGACCGGCTCACGGAATCGCTCGCGGAGGTGCAGCGGCTCGGCGTCACGAACTACTTCGACAGCCAGCGCTTCGGGCACTTGAAGCACGGCCAGGGGTTCCTCGCGAAGGACATCCTCAAGGGCAGCTGGGAGCACGCGCTGCACAACCTCCTGGCGAAGCCCTCGCCCCTGGACAAGACCGACGACGCCAAGGTGAAGACCTTCTGGCGCGACCACTGGGGCGAGTGGACCGCCCGCTGCCCGTACCCGGCCGTCTCGCGCTACCGCGCGGTGCTGCGCAAGCTGCGCGACGACCCGCGCGACTACAAGGGCGCGCTCCTCTCGCTCGAGCCGCGCGAGCGCGCGATGATCGTGTTCACGTACCAGAGCTACCTGTGGAACGAGGGCGTGAAGCTCTTGCTCCTCGACCTGGTGGGCCGGCCGGGCCTCTGCCAGATCCCCTACCAGGCGGGCGCGCTGCTCTTCCCGCGCGAGGCGGGCCCGGAAGCGCTGGCGATCCTGCGGGCGGGCACCTTCCCGCTCCTGGCGCCGGACAGCCCGCTGCCCGAGGGGCCGGTGGGCCGCGCGGTGCACGCGCTGCTCACGCGGGAGAAGCTGCGGCTGCCCGCCCTGCGCATCCCGGACGCGCCGATCTTCTTCAAGCACGAGGAGCGCGCCGTCACCGTCTACCCCGGCAAGCTGGTGGTGGCGCGGCCGGGGCGCGACGAGCACTTCCGCGGCCGGCTGCGCGTGCGGCTGGCGTTCACGCTGCCGCCGGGGAGCTACGCGACGCTGGTGGTGCGGCGGCTCTTCTGGTTCGCGATCGAGGAGAGCATGCAGGAGGCCGGCCTGGCCGGGGGGCGGGCGAAGGCCGAAGGCCGCCAGGCGCGCGCCGAGACCGAGGCGGCGAAGCCCCGCCCGCCCGCGCCCGACCCGCGCACCACCGGCTTCCTCGCGAAGAAGCGCGCCCGCCGGCTGCAGCGGCAGCAGCGGGCCAAAGGAGGCGCGGCGTGAGAAGGGTGATCGTCCTGTGCGTCGTGCTGGCCGGCTGCGGGAGCGGCTCGAGCTGCGGCCAGCTGAACAACTCGAGCGACCTGTGCGACGTGCCCTACGGCGTGGGGCCGGACTACACGGACCTCGAATGCGGGCTGGGCGCGATCTGCCTGCCCTCCGCGGTGGCGCCGTGCTCCGGCAACAGCTGCTGCCACGCGTTCTGCGCGGGGCAGATCTGCCCGTCGGATTCGCCGTGCATCAACCTGGCGCCCGACCAGTTCCCGGACGGCGGCGTGATCGCGGAGAGCAGCTGCAGCTGCACGCCAGCGGAGGCGGACGCGGGCTGCGATTGCGACGACGCGGGCTGCATGTGGTCGAGCTGCCTGGCGGTGTGCTCGACGGCGACGTAGCGAGGGTCGGGGCCGCGGTCGGGTTCGGGGTCGCGGTCGGGGCCGCGGTCGGGGTCGCGGTCGCGGTCGCGGCAATTCCCCTCTCCCCCAGCGGGGGAGAGGCCGGGTGAGGGGGCCCTCAGATATCTGTCATCCCGCGGTCGATGACCCGCGTTGGACCAAAGAAGGCCTTCATTCAAATGAACAGGGAGTTCTTCACGACGACCACGTGGGTTTTCGAAGGGAATAGGTCGCGAGATCGCCTGAAGAAGCCCCGTTGGGCAGCAAAGCGCGAGTTCATCGGGCTGAAAGAGGCCCGTTGAGGCCCGAAGAAGTCGTTCGTTCGCCCGACGAACGACCCTTGAAGGCGACAACGCCCCCACGATGGACCAAACAAGTCGTTGTTTGGGCCGAACAACCACTTGGTTGGCTGGAACAACCACTTGGTTGGACTGAAGAACTACTTGGTTCGCCCCAAGAACCACTTGATCGGGCCGAAGAACTACTTGGTTGGCTCCAACAACCACTTGATTGGGCTGAAGAACCGCTTAGTCGGCCCGAAAAACCACTTGGTTGGGCTGAAGAACTGCTTAGTCGGCCCGAAAAACCAGTTGGTTAGGCTGAAGAACTGCTTGGTCGGCCCGAAAAACCGCTTGGTCGGGCTGAAGAACCCTTTCGTCACGGCAACGAAGGCCTTCGTTGGACCAAAGAGGTCGTTGGTTGGGGCGAAGAACGAGTTGATCGCCGTGAAGATCGAGCCCCCTGGTCCTCAACGGCCCTCCTTCGGGCTGAAGAACCCGTTCATCGCCCCAGCGAACGAGGCTTTCACCCGGAAGAACGCGATCGCTGCCGTGAAGCCCTGTCCTTCGAGGCTCGCCAGCTTGGCCGCGTCTGCGATCGAGAGGGCTGCGAGGGTCGAGGACGCCCGATCATCGACACCCGCGGGCGACAGACCCCTCGGTTAGCCTCCATGGCCAGGAGGCAACGCCCCTGCGCACGCGAACCGCCGCGGAGAGGACCACCACCGTCACCGCCGAGGACGCGCAGCTCGACAACCTCGACGGGATGGCCGTGGCCGACGACGCCCTCGACCTGGTGGGCGCGCCTGCCGCGCGTGTTCAGTGAGCGCATGGGCGGCGAGTGGTGGGCAGACGTCGTGAATGGTCAAACTGAATCCATTCAGCTGTGGGGCTGGTGAGAACACTCCTGCTTGCTTGGCTTCTGTCGTGCCTCGCTGCCCCGACGGCTTGCTCGCCGCAGTGTACTTCGAACTCCGATTGCGGCATCGGGGAGTACTGCAACTGGACCGCTACGCGGTGCCTCTTCAATGGCTCCATCTCCACCGTTGGTGGGAGCTGCGAGCCGCTCTGCACGAGTGGGACATGTTCCTGCTCCAGTGACGCCGACTGTCCGCCGGGCCAGGCCTGCTGGGTCACTTCGTCGAGCGGCATTACGACGGGCTGCGGAAACAATGAATCGTGCGTAGGGGGCACCTGTGCGGGCGATCTTTCCAATGGGGGACATGATCTTGCTCCCACGTTCACCTCCTGCCCATCGCCCTGTTCTGCGCTCCCTGAGCCTCACAGTTCCGCAGAGCTGTACTGCGTCTGCCCTGGCAACTCGTGCTCCCCTCCCCCGGCAGGTGACGCTGGATGATGTGGGGATTGGACCCGCGGCGAGAGCCAGGCCACCGCCCGCTTCCTCATCGATGCCAACCCGCGTCCCATGCGGCCAGTTGGAGTTCCCGTACTCCGTCGTCGCACGCCGCGGTCAAGCGCGTTCCCGCGTCGGCGATACAGAGTTCCAGGACGCCGCACTCGTATGCGCAGTCGAGGCCAATGGCGCGAAGCACGGGCCCGTCGGCCGTTGAACAGGCCGTGCAAAGCGCGTTGCAGGGAGCAGAAAGAAGCTCCGGCGAGTTCGTGCAACCACTGAGCGCCTCGCAAAGCTGGCCCGCTGCACTGAATCCCGCGCCCGGTGCGCTAGGTAGGGCGCAAACGCCCGGCGGGCCAGCGTCTCCGCCGTCCAGCCCCCCGTCTACGCCGCTCTCAACCTCCCCTACGATCTGCGGGCAACAGGCGCTCAGGATGCCGAACACGGCGAGGATGACCGAAGCTCCGTTCTTCCATGAGGCCATTGCACCACCTTCGCCGAGGAGGCGGAGTCACTCGCAGGTGCCAGCATTGCAATTTCGGCTGCAGCAGCCGATGTAGGTGTACGTGCCTCCGCAGGGCGTGCCGGACGGGGCACAGTTGTTCCCGCCTTGGCCCTGATTCGCCGGCGCGCAGATCCCCAGCCACGGCGACTCAGTATCAAAGGCGAGGCACCCTGCGTCGTACGTGGCGCAGGAACCCGCGACGGTTGGATTGCAGAGCGGGGAGCAAAGGAACGACGGCGTGTCCGGGCCGGTGTTCGGCACGCAGATGGAACCGGCCGCGCACAGAAATCCCGCTTCCGGGTCGCGGGAGACGGTCCCATCTCCGACGCAAGCCCCCCCAACCGCACGCGGGCCCGCTTGGCTGCACAAACCGACCGCCTCCCAGTTGAAGGCATAGCCGTACGAGCCTCCGAACGGGATGCAGCTTCCGGTTCCTGCGTCCGCGAAGTCACATAGGCCGTCGAAGGAGGTGCCGAACTGGGGCCCGCAGGGGACCGGCACGCAGGTGGTTCCATCGCAGGTTGCATACAGGCTGTCGCAATCCGTGAGCACGTGGCAGGGCTGCTCGCAGAGCGAGACCTGAAGCTCTGCGTCGGGGACGCAGACGAGGGGGGGCGCGCAGGCGCAGGAGGCACCGCATGCCTGAAATTCCGCCGCGCCTGGAGGGCCCGGGCAAGGAGGAAGCGTGAAGCCCGAGGTGCCCCCGTCCCCGTTCCCACCGGAGGAACTCCCGCCGCTTCCCGAGGATGTAACTCCACCGACCCCGCCGGATGTCCCGGGTGATCCGCCGGTGGGCGAAAGTCCCGAAGAGGGGCCGCCATTGGAAGCCGGGAGCTTCCCGGTTGCCGGCCCGCAGGCGACCAGGCCCCCGAGAGCGACAGACGGCACGAGGCCGAGAACCAGTCCACGCCCCCGCGCCGTCATTTGCACGCCCCATTGTCGCAATCGTTGCTGCAGCATGAAGTCGGGACGAGGCACGGCGTTCCGGTTGGGTGGCAGGGCACACCACCGTCGAGCGAGCCTTGGCAAGCTCCTAGGCGAGGATTCGTCGAGGGATCCTGGGCGGTGCAGACGAAGCCTGCCGGGCAGTTGGCTGGGTTGGCCGGATCGCAGACGATCGCGCAATAGGCCAAGAAACCAGGAAGTCGATCGATGTCGGCGCAAACCGTCCCCGCTGTGCAGGCACTCCCGGGTCCCGCTGAGCGGCTAGCCCCAGGGAAGCAGGCCTCCGTCAGCGCGTCCTCGCCGCCCCAGCTGCACAGGCCGAGGCCTGCATCGGACGGGAATCCCATCACGCGACTTGGCGGGATGCAGGTGCCCGGGGTTCCGGCGTCATCGAAGGCGCAGACGCTGTCGAGCGCGGTCCCGAACCGCGGGCCACAGAGTACGGGCGCGCAGCTCCCGCCCGAGCACACAGAGTACCAGCTCGGGCAATCGGAGGTGGTTTCGCAGGGCCGCTCGCAGAGGTTCGCGCCAGCGGCTGCATCCGGCCGGCACGCGAGCGGGCAGCCACAGTCTGAATTGCCCTGGCAGCCCGCGAACTCGTTGCCCTGGAGGCTCGGGTCCGACGAGCACCCGGTGTCACCCGAAGAGCCGCCCGAGCTGGAAGCGCCACCTGTGCCGCCCGTCGATTCGCCGGCGGTGCCCTGCCCGGTCGCCCCGCCAGCGGCGCTGGTCGTCGCTCCCGTCGAGCCCTCGCCGGAAGACTCCAGGCAGCATGCGCTCAGACACGCCGTTGCCACTGCGCCCGCCAGGATGGCGAGTGTCACCCCCCGACGAGCCGGAGCCACCGGACACCCCTGGGGCGAGAGCCACGCCTCACCGGCTGAGCCAGGCCACGAAGGCCCGCCCTCCCGCGAAGCCGAGGACGGCCGCGCCGGCCTGGCCGGCGAGCCACACGCGGAACGCGGCGGCGTCGCCCCGGAAGAGCGGCTGGCCGGCAGCCGTTGCGACCGCCGCGCCTTCGGCGGAGGATTCCTTGGTGGCCCACTCCCGGCTGGGCTCGACCACCTTGCGGCCGAGGTTCCGCAGCGGCCCGAGGACGGCGCGCTGGCCAAAGGCCCCGAGACCGGGGAAGGACGTCGCCAGCAGACTCACGACCGGCGCTCCGCCCATCACGGCGAACATGACGCCGAGCGCCCATCCGCCGTAGGCGAAGAAGTTCCAGCCGAGCGTCCAGAACAGCGCGGGCCAGAACAGCAGCGCGAAGTTCGGCGCCTTCTCGGCGTTGGCGCGCACGACGTAGAGACCCACGAGGCCGAGGCCGACGAAGATGGACAGCGGCATGAACAGGCCGGTCCCCTTCGGGCAGGGGACGGCGCCCGCGTACATCGCGTTGTCGGCGCACTGCCCGCCCACGGCCATCACCGCGGCCATGCCCCGGGCGAGCACCGCGATGCACGCGGCCCCGCCGGCCATGGGCAGCGCCACGGTCACGAAGCCGAGCGCGGTGGGAGCTTGAACCTCGCCGAAGGCTGAGCCGTCGTTTTCGTCGTCGGACATGGGGTGAAAGTTAGCATGGGCGGCGGGGGGTCTTGGAGGGGCTACGGGGTCGGGGTCGGGGTCGCGGTCGGCGTCGCGGTCGCGGTCGCGGTCGCGGTCGCGGTCGGGGTCGCGGTCGGGGTCGCGGTCGGCGTCGGGGTCGCGGTAGGCGTCGGGGTCGCGGTCGCGGTCGCGGTCGCGGTCGGCGTCGGGGTCGCGGTCGCGGTCGGGGCTCAACGCGGGGTTCACGCGCCTTGACAGCCGCTCTCCTCCGTCTAACCTCCACCGCCCACCCACCGGAGCCCTCGCATGCCCTCGGATCTCGACCGCGCGCTCTCCCGCCTCGATCAGTCGAAGTCGCAGACGCTCGACGATCTGAAGGCGCTCGTGCGCATCCCCAGCGTGTCCTTCGCGGGCTTCGACCCGGCGAACGTCCGGCGCAGCGCCGAGGCGGTCGCGAAGCTGCTCACCGCCCGCGGCTTCGACAACGTGCGCCTCCTCGAGGTCCCCGGCGCGCACCCCTACGTCTACGGCGAGCACTGCCGCGCCAAGGGCGCCCCCACCCTCCTGCTCTACGCGCACCACGACGTCCAGCCCGCCGGCGACGAGACGCTCTGGAAGACGCCGCCCTTCGAGCCCGTGGAGCGCGACGGCCGCCTCTGGGGACGCGGCGCCGCCGACGACAAGGCCGGGGTCGTGGTCCACACGGCCGCCCTCGACGCCTGGCTGAAGGGCGCGGGCAAGCTCCCCTTGAACGTGAAGCTCGTCGTCGAGGGAGAAGAGGAAGTCGGCTCCGACCACCTCGGCGCGTTCCTGCACGAGCACCGCAAGCTCCTGTCGGCCGACGCCATCGTGCTCACCGACACCGGCAACTTCGACACCGGCCTCCCTTCGATCACCACGGCGCTGCGCGGCCTCGTCACCGTGGAGGTCGAGGTGCGCTCCATGAAGCAGTCCCTCCACTCGGGCATGTGGGGCGGCCCGGTGCCCGACCCCACCCTCGCGCTCGCGAAGATGCTCGCCTCGCTCGCAAAGGACGACGGCTCGATCGCCATCCCCGGCCTGCTCGAGCGCGTGAAGCCGCTCACGGACACCGAGCGCCGGAGCATCGAGGCGCTCCCGGGCGGCGTCGCGAAGTTCCGCGAGCAGGCCGGCCTCCTCCCGGGCACGCAGCTCCTCGGCGGCGGGCGACATCCCTGGGAGACCAACTGGCGGCAGCCGTCGCTGGCCATCAACGCGATCCAGGCGAGCTCGCGCCGCGACGCGCGCAACATCATCAACGAGAGCGCCTGGGCGCGCGTGGGCATCCGCCTGGTGCCGGACATGGACCCGGCGGAGACGCGCGACAAGCTCATCGCGGCGCTGAAGCAGGCCGCGCCCTGGGGCGTCGAGGTGAACGTGAAGGCCGAGTCGCTCGCCGGCTGGTGGTACACGTCGACCGACGGCCCCGCGTTCCAGGCCGCGTTCCGCGCGCTCGAGAAGGGCTACGGCCACGAGGCCATCGCCATGGGCTGCGGCGGCTCCATCCCGTTCGTCGAGCCGTTCGCGCGCGAGCTCGGCGGCGCGCCGGCGCTGCTCATCGGCGTGGAGGACCCGTACACGAACGCGCACTCGGAGAACGAGAGCGTCTCGCTCGCCGACCTCGAGAAGGCGGCGCGCAGCGCCGTGTACCTGTACGACGAGCTGTCGCGCAGCCTGAAGGCGTCATGATCCTTTTTCCTTTTCATTCGCGAGCGGGCGACTAGAATGCCGCCCGCTCGGTCGGGCGCTTCGCGCTCGATGCGGCGGGCGCCTGGAAGGGGTCGCCCGCCGCCAAGCAAACCACCGTTCCAGACCGTCCTCACCGCCGCGCACGCGAAGGTCAACTTGATCCTCGACGTCGTGGCGCGGCGGCCCGACGGCTACCACGAGATCCGCTCGTGGCTCACCTTGCTCGACCTCGCCGACTCCCTGAAGATCGAGCGGGCGGCGCGCGGCGTGCGCGTGGAGGTGCCCGCGGCGCCCGAGCTCGAGACCCGGGACAACCTCGTCGTGCGGGCGGCCGAGGCCTTCCGCGATCGCTTCGGCGGCCCGAAGGGGGTGCGCATCCGCCTCGACAAGCGCATCCCCATCACCGCCGGCCTCGGCGGCGGCTCGAGCGACGCGGCCGCCACGCTGCGCGCGCTCGCGCGCCTCGAGGGCGTCGACGATCCCGGAGCCCTGCACGAGCTGGCCGCCGGCCTCGGCAGCGACGTGCCCTTCTTCCTCGCGCTGCGCGCCGCGGTGATCGCCGGCCGGGGCGAGCGCGTGGTGTCCGCGCCGGCCGCGCCGCCGTGCTGGATCCTGCTCGTGAAGCCGCCCTTCGGCATCAGCGCGGCAGAGGCGTACCGCGCGTGGCGGCCGCGCCGGGCCGCGTTGACAGCCCTACAGGCCGATGCTAACGAGTGGATGAAGCGGCGCCTGCCGCGTTCGGCGCTCGCGAAGGCAGAAGCCCTCGGAGAGCTCTTGTCCAACGATTTGCAGCCGGGCGCCGCGAAGCTGTTCCCGGAGCTTCGCTCCGTGCTGCGGCGCCTCTCGGCGCTCTCCCCGCTCGGCGTCCTCATGAGCGGCAGCGGGCCCACCTGCTTCGCGGTGTTTCCCGACCACGTGTCGGCGCGGCGCGCGCGGCGGGCGTTCCGGCGCAAGGCGGGCGAGGCGTTGTGGGTGGCACGGCCGATCTTCCGCGCCAACTGGGTGAGTGAGTGCCGCAGCTGAGGGCACCGGTCCCGCCGCGAACGGCGGGCGAAGCGACATCCCCCGGGGGCGGGGGATGGCAGCGAACGAAAGGGGTGGCAGTGGGGGATGGACATCACCGACATCCGGGTGTTCCCGGTCGACGAGGACAAGCTGAAGGCGTACGTGACGATCACCTTCGACGCCTGCTTCGTGGTGCGGGACCTCAAGGTGATCCAGGGCGCGGAGGGCCTCTTCATCGCCATGCCCTCGAAGCGGCGCAAGGACGGCACCTTCAAGGACATCGCGCACCCCTTGAACGCCGAGACGCGGGCCTGGCTGGAGAAGCAGGTCCTCGCCGAGTATGACCGCGAGCTGCGGCGCGCGGGAGACGGGGCGGACGCTTCCGGCGACGGAAGCGGTTAGCCGAAAGCGAGAGACGCCTTGAGCCAGAGCGACCTGAAAGACATCCGGATCTTCGCGGGCAACTCCAACGGCTCGCTGGTGCGCGCGGTGTGCGCGTACCTCCAAGTGCCGCTCTCGCAGGCGTCGATCGGGCGCTTCTCCGACGGGGAGACGTCGGTGGAGATCGCCGAGAACGCGCGCGGCCTCGATTGCTACGTGGTGCAATCGACCTGCACGCCCGTGAACGACAACCTCATGGAGCTGTTGATCGTCATCGACGCGCTCAAGCGCGCCTCGGCCGGCTCCATCACCGCGGTCATTCCCTACTACGGCTACGCGCGGCAGGACCGCAAGGTGGCGCCGCGCACGCCCATCACCGCCAAGCTCGTCGCCGACCTGCTCACGGCCGCGGGCGCGACGCGCGTGCTCTCGATGGACATGCACGCGGGCCAGATCCAGGGCTTCTTCGACATCCCCTTCGACCACCTCTACGCGGCGCCGGTGCTGCTCGAGCACATGAAGAAGCGCTACGCCGACCCGACCCAGGTGGTGATCGTGTCGCCCGACGCGGGCGGCGTGGAGCGCGCGCGGGCCTACAGCAAGCGGCTCGGCACCACCCTCGCCATCGTGGACAAGCGGCGCACCAAGGCCAACGTGGCCGAGGTGATGAACCTGATCGGCGACGTGGGCGATCGCACGGCGATCCTCCTCGACGACATGGTCGACACGGCCGGCACGCTCACGCAGGCGGCCGCGGCGCTGAAGCAGCACGGCGCGAAGCGCATCTGGGCGTACGCCACGCACGGCGTGCTCTCGGGCCCGGCCATCGCGCGGCTCACCGCCTCGGTGATCGAGGAGCTGGTCATCACCGACACCATCCCGCTCTCGCCGGAGGGGAAGGCCTGCGCGAAGATCCAGGTGCTCTCCGTGGCGAAGCTGTTCGGCGAGGCCATCCACCGCATCCACTGCGCCGACTCCCTCTCGTCGCTGTTCGTCTGAGATCCGAAACGGGGGGCTGCCCGTAGGACGGGCAGAGAGGTTCACAATGGAACTGGATCGGTACCTGAATTCGTCGGAGAAGATCGACACCACCGACCTCGACTGGGGGCTCGCGGCGCGCGTGGGGCTGAGCGACGACGAGGTCTTCATCCTCACGTACTTCTCGGACATCGAGGGGCAGACCATCTTCTACCTGCGCGACCTCCTGCGCGGGGAGGCGGCCATCCAGCCGGAGGTGATCGGCTTCCTCTCGATGTGGAACTACGAGGAGTACTTCCACGGGCGCGCGCTGGCGAAGCTGCTCGAGGCCTGCGGCCACTCGCTCGACCGCAAGCGCGTGGCCGAGGTGCGCAAGGGCTCGCGGATCTCGGAGGCCATCGAGGCCAACCTGATCGCCTTCGGCGCGACGCTCTTTCCGCGCGACTTCCCCGGCATCCCGATGTCGTGGGGAGCCTCGCAGGAGATCACCACCCTGCGCGGCTACGAGCTCCTGGGCGCACGCACGCGGAACCCCGTGCTGCGGCAGCTCTGCGAGCGCATCGCGCTCCAGGAGCGGCGGCACTACGCCTGGTACTTCAACAGCGCCCGCGAGATCCTCTCGCGCTCCGCGTGGTCGCGGCGCATCACGCGCTTCGCGCTGGAGGCCTTCTGGTCGCCGGTGGGAGTGGGCGTGAAGAGCGAGGCGGAGATGCTGCGGTTGATCCACCTGTTCTTCCCGGGGCAGGAGGGAAGGAAGCTGGCGGAGGACATCGACGGGAAGCTGGGAGAGCTGCCGGGGCTGGAGGGAATCTCGCTGATGCGGACGTACGCGGCGAGGGCGGCGGAGATGTTCGGGGCGGAGCCGGTGGGGCTCGCCAAGGCGGCGTAGGGTCGAGGCTCGAGGGTCGAGGGTCGAGGGTCGGGGTCGAGGGTCGGGGTCGAGGGTCGGGGTCGAGGGTCGAGGGTCGGGGCAGTTCCCCCTCGCCCCGCGAAGCGGGGAGAGGGCCGGGGTGAGGGGCCGCCCCTCGTTCGCCCTCGCTCACCAGCTCCCGCGCGGCAAGCTCGCGCCACGCCGGTGAGGCTGGCGTGGCACTCGCTTGCGGGCTCGGTCGCCTTGCGTGGGCGCAGCTCGGCTTGATCTGGTTGACCGCGTGGTCGTCCATTTGCGGTTTCTCCTCGCCTGGCGGCGAGAGGAGAAACCGCAAATGGACGACACATTGATTGTTCTTCCACATCACAAGCTGGTTGCCTTCGGGGTTGCTCGGGACCTTCTGCTCGCGGTTCGCGATTGCCGTATCCGGGATGCGAAGCTGCGCGACGAAGCTTCTCGCTCTTCCAAGAGCGCGTGTCTCAACACCGCCGAGGGTGCAGGCAGGGTCACCAAGGCCGACAAAGCTCGCTCCTTCACCATCGCGCGAGCTGAAGCCGTCGAAGCCGCCGCCGCCGTCGAGATCGCCGCCCTTCTCGGCGACTGCGGCGAAGCCGAGGCGGCTCGCGTGGCGAAGGTCGCGAGCCGCCTCGTCGCGCTGCTCACCGGGTTGATCCGGTGAGCAGTGCCCTCAGCATGCGCTTGAAACGAAGCGCGAGCGCCTGGATGGCGCTCGCGTCCTCGGCGGCCACGGCGCCGAGCACCAGCGCGAGATCGACCGCCCCCACCACCTCGTGCAGGCTGTTGTTCGCTTGCGTGAAGTACTTGCGCCGCAGCCCCACCTGCTCGTTCGGGAGGCCTTCGCAGAGACCGAGGAAGGCGCTCTTGATGGCGCGCCCTGCCTGGTCCCGGAGCTCGTCGTCTTTGATGTGGGCCACGTGGACCCGTCGAGCCAGCTCCCGGGCCACCTGGTAAGCATCCATTCGTTGCATCGCGAATCGTTGATCGCCCATGTGCCGCTCCTTTCACCCCATGACAAGGAGCGGCACATGGACGACGACCGCGACCGAGGGGCCGACCCCGACCGGTCGACCGCGACCTCGACCGCGACCTCGACCATCGACCCCGACCGTCGACCCCGACCGTCGACCGCGTCCGCGACCTCGATGCAGCGTGCGTGACGGGCGGCTTCATCGCCTGGCGCGCGCGCTGCGGAAGCGCGGCTTCGACAGGCCCCCTCACCCGGCCTCTCCCCCGCTGGGGGAGAGGGGATCTTCAGTCGACGGTCGACGGTCGACGGTCGACGGTCGGGGGTCGGGGGTCGGGGGTCGGGGTCGGGGTCGGGGGTCGGGGGTCGGGGTCGAGGCTCGGGGTCGCGGTCGAGGGTCGACGGTCGGATAGTCGCTCTCCTCCTTTCGAGTTGACGCCGCTCCCTCCCCTTGGGAGGCTGCAACCTCTCGGCGGGGCCTTTCATCCATCCCGGCCGATCATTTTCGGAGGGTCACCCGCCATGAAACGCCTGCTGTTGCCGCTCATCTTCGTGCTCGCGCTGGGCTGCTACCCCGCCTACTACGTGCCGCCGGGCGCCATCGCCGTGCCGCCCGGAGAGGCAGAGCGCATCGCCATGAACTTCTCCCGCTCCCAGGGCTTCAACCCCATCGGCGTCCGCTGGATCCGCCTGTGGAACGGCGGCCGCACCTGGGACATCCTGCTCACGCTCGGGCCGCCGGCCTGCGGCGTCGAGCGCATCCACGTGGGGCACTGGGACGGCCGCGTCTACGGCGCCCGGCCAGCCAACTATGCGTGCGGCTACTACTACGCGGAGCCGCCACCGCCGGTGTATTGAAGAAACCGATGCAGAGGCTCGCTCTTCTCGGCGCCGCGGCCGTGACCCTGTCGCTGGGCGCCTGTGCGCCCGCGGTCCTGGGGACGCCCTCGGATCCCGTGCTGCGGCAGCGGGCCGAGCTGATGGACTCGTTCGAGACGTGGTTCCGCGGCTTTCGCGAGCGCCTGCGCGACCGCGCGCCGACCACCGAGCGCGACTGCGCGGCCGAGGCCGCGTTCGTGCTGCGCAACGGCCAGCTGTGGAGCGCGCGCGACATGGCGCCGAGCGTGGTCGATCGGGATCGACTCGTGCAGGTGGCGCGGTGGGAGGCGCTGCGGGCCGCCGCGGGGCTGCCGCGGGACCTGCGGGCGCTCACCACGCTCGCCGAGCTGGACGAGATCGCGGGGGATCGGGGCGGCGGAGCGTGGGCCCGCTGCCGCACCGCCGCGGTGAGCCCGGCCAGCTTCGACGCGCAAGCCGGCTGCGCGCGAGCGCTCGACGCGGCCGGAGAACTGGCCGCCTCCGGCTCCGCCTGGAAGCGGGCGTTCGCCCTGGCCGGAGCCGAGACGCAGCGGTTCCTCGTGCTGCGCGAGCTCGAGCGGGAGGGGCAGACGCTGGCGCCCGGGACCGTGCCCGCGGATCTGCTGGCGCGCTACCGCGCGTTGCAGGACTGGGACCAGCTCTCCACCGCCCAGCGCATCGAGCGCCTGCGGGCCACCGACCAGACCAAGCTGCACGAAGGCCCGGACGAGAGCCCGGGGATCCCGCCGACCCGGCTCGGTCCCTCGCTCGGACCGTCGGAGGACGAGCCGTGATTGGCGTAGCCCTGGCCCTGGGACTTGCGCTCGGCGGCGCGGCCCCGGACGCGCCCGACTACCTCCCCACCGGCGCGGCCGCCGGCTTTCTCACCGTGGAGCGCGGCGGCCATCCGCAGCGCAAGATCGTCGTGATGACCGAGACGGTCGCGGTGAAGGAGACCGGGCCCAGGGAAACCGTCGCGCGCTTCGGCGAGACGTACGCCTTCAGCCCCACGTTCTTCGCGGTTCGTGCGGGAGAACCCGTGGACATCGAGTTCTGGAACCTGCAAGCCGACGATGCCCACGACGTCCTGTTCGTCGCCCCCGATCAGTCCGTGCTGATGCACTGGAAGCTACCGGCGCTCACCAAGACCCCCCTGACCTACACGTTCCGGCAGCCGGGCCTCTACGCGTTCATCTGCGCGATGCATGCTCCCGAGATGGCCGGGCAGATCCTGGTGCTGCCGGCGAGCTCGGCGACGGGCCTTTGACCTGAACGCGCCGAGGGTGCTACCGATCGTCCCGTCGATGCGCTTCTCACTGGCCCTCCTCTCCGCCGCCGCGCTGGCCGCCTGCAACCCGACCAACTCGCTCAGCGGGCCGCTCGCTTTCCAGGTCGAGAACTCGGGCTCGATCGTGGAGCTGGACGGCGGCATCCCCTGGGATGCGTACGTGTACATCTGGGGGAACGTCACCGATGGCGGCACGGAGCTGGCCACCGTCTGCAACGAGGTCGGCACCTCGGGGGAAC
>DATJNL010000142.1:0-5196 GCA_035508175.1 Myxococcales bacterium | reverse complement strand
GATGGTGAACGTCGGACTCTGCACCTGCCCCGGCGGAACCCCGAGCCCCTGCGCGACGCCCCGCACGAAGAGGGTCTTGCCGGCGCCGAGCTCCCCCGAAAGGCCGATGAAATCGCCGGCCTCGAGGGCCTGGCCCAGCCGTTGTCCGAGCGCGACGGTCGCCTCCGCGCTCGGCAACTCGATCACGACCGCCACGCCGCCCACACCTCGGCGACGGCCTCGGCCACGTCACCCGCGACGAGGCCGCGTTCCCCTCGGCGGCGGGTCGCGAAGTCCCCGGCGAGCCCGTGCACGAAGGCGCCGCCGTAGGCCGCCTCGGCGGGAGCCAGCCCCTGGGCGAGCAGCGCGCCGATCAGGCCGCAGAGGACGTCGCCCGTGCCCCCCGTGGCCATGCCCGGGTTCCCCGTGGGGACGATCCAGACGCGGCCGTCGGCCGCAGCCACCACCGTTCGGGCTCCCTTCAGCACCACCGTGACGGCTCGCTCCGTGGCGAACGCGCGCGCCACACCGAGCCGATCGCGCTGGACCTCCGCCGTCGTCCGACCGCAGAGGCGCGCCATCTCGCCCGGGTGCGGCGTCACGACGAGCGGCCCGCGGGCGGCGCGCAGCAGCTCGAGATCCTCGGCAAACGCGTTGAGCGCGTCCGCGTCGAGGACCGCCGGTCCCTCGAAGCCGGCCAGCACCATCGAGAGCGCCCGGGCGGTGTCCGGCCCCCGCGGAATGCCGGGCCCGATCGCCAGCGCACTCTTTCCGGCGGCCGCGGCGGCGAGCGGCTCGATGTCCAGCGTGCCGAGGGGGCCCGCCCACGGCAGCGCCACCGCCATGGCCTCGGGGCGCAGCTGCCAGAGGGCGCTCGCGACCGCCTCGCGGGAAGCCAGCGTGACCAGGCCGGCCCCACCCCGCAGCGCGCCCGCGACCGCGAGCGCCGCCGCGCCCGCCTTGCCCGGGCTGCCGGCGACCACCAGGAGGTGGCCGTAGGTGCCCTTGTGCGAGTCCCGCGCCCGGGGCGGGAAGAGGCGGCGCACCTCTCCCTCGTCGAGCAGCGATGGCCCCGGCGGCAGCTCCGCCAGCGCCGCAGCCGGAAGGCCGATGTCCGCGACCACGAGCTCGCCCGCGAGGCTCGCCCCCGGTTCCAGCGCGAGCCCCAGCTTCGGCGCCACGAAGGTCACGGTGAGGGAAGCGGCGACGCAGTCCCCGGGAGGCGGCCCGCCGTCCGAGGGGAGGCCGGACGGCACGTCCACCGCGATGACGCGCGCGCCCGCCGCCCGCCCGGCGTTCACGGCGCGGATGCCCTCGGCGACGCGGCCCTCGGGCGCGCGGCTGAGCCC
The DNA here is from genome assembly GCA_035508175.1 of Myxococcales bacterium. Lineage (GTDB taxonomy): Bacteria > Myxococcota > Myxococcia > Myxococcales > JAKAPL01 > DATJNL01. The sequence continues at coordinate 3,868 of DATJNL010000142.1, read as the reverse complement.
CGTCCCGAGCAGCGCATCGACGGTCACGTCGCCGCGCCGGGCCGCCGGCGGACCGTCGTCCACGACCTCGACCCCGAGGGCGCGCAGCTTCTCGAAGTTGGCCTTCGCTTCCCCGTGCAGCTTCTCGGCCGGCACCGCCAGCCAGAGATCCACCGAGAGGCCGCGCTCGCGCAGCGCGCGCGCCGCCACGAAGCCGTCGCCCCCGTTGTTACCCCCGCCCGCGAAGACGACCACGCGGCCCGTGGCGCAGCGCGGCCAGGCGGCCTCGGCGACGGCGCGGCCGGCGCTCTCCATGAGCGCCGCCACGGGCACGCCGTACTTCTCCGAGGCGAGGCGATCGAGCGATCGAACCTCGGCGGCAGTGAGCAGGCGGGGCACGTCAGCCCTCCACGACGACCGCCGCCACCGCCAGGCCGCCGTCGTGCGACAGGCTGAGGTGGATCGCTCGGCCCCCGCGCCCCTCGAGCGCGGCCGCGGCCTTCCCCCGCACCGCGAGCCGCGGCGGCCCGCCGCTCGCGACCTCCATGTCCTGCCAGCCCACCCCGGCGGGCGCGCCCAGCGCCTTCACCAGCGCCTCCTTGGCGGCGAACCGACCCGCGTAGTGCACCGCGCGCGCCGCGTGGGCGTCGCAGAACGTCCGCTCGGCCGGCGTGAACACGCGCGCCGCGAAGCGGGCGCCCAGCGGGCCTTCGAGGATGCCCCGCAGCCGCGCCACGTCGACCACGTCCAGCCCCAGGCCGACGATCATCCGCGGCGCGCCTCCGAGAGGAGCGCCTTCATGTCGCGGACCGCGCGATCGAGCCCGACGAACACCGCCCTCGCCACGAGGGCGTGGCCGATGTTCAGCTCGTCGATCTCCCCGATGGCGGCGATGGGCCCGACGTTGTCGTAGTTCAGCCCGTGCCCCGCGGCCACCCCGAGGCCCAGCTTCGCGGCCACCTTGGCGGCGTCGACGAGGCGCGCCAGCTCGCGGTCGCGATCGCGGGGGAGCCGCGCGTCGCAGTAGCGGCCGGTGTGCAGCTCCACGCGCTGCGCGTCCATCTTGTGCGCCGCGCGCACCTGCTCGACGTCGGGATCGACGAACAGGCTCGCCACGATCTCGGCGTCCCGCAGCGTGCGCACCACCTTGCGCACCTGGTCGCGCTGCCCCACGAGGTCCAGGCCGCCCTCGGTGGTCAGCTCCTCGCGCCGCTCGGGCACGAGCGTCGCCATGTCCGGCTTGACGTCGTACGCCGCCTTCACCATCTCGGGCGTCGCCGCCATCTCGAGGTTGAGGCGTACCTGCACGGTGCGCCGCAGGACCACCAGGTCGCGCTCCTGGATGTGCCGGCGGTCTTCCCGCAGGTGAAGCGTGATCTGATCCGCGCCGGCCAGCTCGCACACGGCGGCGGCGGCCACCGGGTCCGGGTAGAGCGTCTTGCGCGCCTGGCGCAGTGTTGCCACGTGGTCGACGTTGACGCCGAGGTGAATGGGGTTCACGCGTGCCTCCCTGGGCTCGCTTCCCGCGCCTCCCCGTCGAGGCTGCGCAGGAAGACCGACAGCGCCGCCGTCACCGCCCCGGGCGCTTCCTCGAGCGGGCAGTGGCCGCAGGCGGGCAGCACCACGAGCTCGGCGCGCGGCAACCGCGAGAGCCAGGCGCGCGCGCCCGAGGGCGGAAAGATGGGATCCTCGGCGCCCCAGATGAGCAGCGCGGGCCGCCGGGCGGTGTCCGGCATCTCGAGCTTGCCCAGCCCCCGGATGCTGCTCATGGTGGCTGCCGCGTAGCCGCGGCTCGCCGCCGCCTCGGCGTAGCGGTCCACGATGCGGTCGTCCAGCCTCGAAGGATCGGCGAACAGGTAGCTCAGCCAGAGCTTGGCGAGCGCGCGCGTGGGCAGGATCGCCGATCCCAGGTCCGCCAGCCGCGGGTTCCCGGCGAGGCGCGCCAGCAGCGCCGCGAGCCGCGAGCCTTGCGGCGGGGGCGGATCGATGAGGCAGAGCGCCACGTCCTCGCCGAGCCGCGTCGCCAGCTCCACCGCGACGCAGGCTCCGAGCGAGTGCCCCACCACCGCCCGGACGGGTCCGGCCTTCACGGAGGCGAGGAGTCCCAGGACGTGCTGCGCCAGCGCCGCCGGCGTGTAGTCGATCTCGGGCTTGGCGCTGCGGCCGTTGCCCAGGAGATCCGGCACGATCAGGCGATGGCGCGGCGACAGCCCTTCGACCACGTCGGCGAAGCTCTCGCCGGTCGCTCCCAGGCCGTGCAACAGCACGACGGCCGGGCCCGAGCCGACGTCCTGGTAGGCGGTCAGGTGTCCCTGGGAGAGGGTGAACACGCCCGCGTCGTAACCCGTCACCTCGCCCCGGTCAACGCCGGAGCAGCGGGACGACGCGATCGAGGATGCGATGCGCCAGCTGGGCCTTCGGCATCCGGGGCAGCGCCTCGGGCTCGCCGCGCTTGCCCAGGAGGACGGCCTCGTTCTCGGTGGACGCGAAGCCGCTGCCCGGCAGGCCCACGCGGTTCGCGACCACGAGGTCCAGCTTCTTCGTTGCGAGCTTCTCGCGGGCGTTCTTCACGAGGTCCTCGGTCTCGGCCGCGAAGCCCACGAAGAGGGGCCGATCCTTGCGGGCGCCCGCGGCCTCCGACAGCGCGAGGAGCACGTCGGGCGTGCGCTCGAGCGCCAGCTCCGTCTCGGCGCTGCCCTTCTTCACCTTCGACGACGCTCGATGGCGCGGACGGAAATCGGAGACCGCCGCCGCGGCGACGACGAGACCTGCCCCGGGCAGCGCCGCGAGCGCGGCGTCCTTCATCTCCTCCGCCGTGGTCACCCGCGTCACGGAGACGCCCGGCGGATCGGGCAGCTCGACCGGCCCTGCGACCAGGGTCACCGCGGCCCCGCGCGCGGCGGCGGCCTCGGCCAGGGCGAAGCCCATGCGCCCCGTCGACGGGTTCGACAGGAACCGCACCGGGTCGAGGGGCTCGCGCGTCGGCCCGGCCGTCACGAGCACGCGGATGCCCTCGAGATCGCGCGGCCCGAGGAGGCGCAGCGCGGCCTCGACGATGTCGGGGACCTCGGCGAGCCGCCCCGGCCCCACGTCGCCGTCCGCGAGCAGGCCCTCGGCCGGACCGCACACGTGGACCTGCGGGTCCGCCCGGAGCGTCGCGAGGTTCGCCTGCACGCGCGGCGAGCGCCACATCGACACGTTCATCGCCGGGCACAGGAGCCACGGCGAGCGGGCCGCGACGGCCACGGCGGTCACCGGATCGTCCGCCAGCCCGGCGGCCAGCTTGCCGAGGAGATCCGCCGTCGCGGGCGCCACCACGAACAGGTCGGCGGAGCGCGAGAACGCCAGGTGGCCGAAGGCTTCGTCCTGGCGCGGATCGAGCAGGTCGCTGAGCACGGGCTCGCCCGACAGGGCCTGAAACGTGAGCGGCGTCACGAACGCCTGGGCAGCCGGGGTCATCGCCACCCGCACGCGCAGCGACCGCTCGCGCAACCGGCGCACGAGCTCGCAGGCCTTGTAGGCGGCGATGCCGCCCCCCACGCCGAGAACGACGGTCCGCTGGGTCATCGCCTCGTTCATAGCACGAGCTGGGAGGTTCTCACCGGGGGCTGCCGCCCCCGGTGCCCCCGCTGCGATGATCTCGAGCTGCGCTGCAAAGGGTCGCGGCAGATGAACGAGGGAGGGAGGGGGAGCCGCTTGCTCGGGGGTGCCACCCCGGTCCGTCCTCGCGCTCCCCACGCGCGTTACCGCGTTGTACCGTAGCTCGTGCATAGACATGGGCGCGCTGCGGGCGCGTCCGGGGGCCCCGACACCCCCTGCGCGTCGGCCCCCCTCCTCCCCTCTTTCATTTACCCCCCACCGCCTATGCACCTGTTCTCGAGCGCGTCTC
>DATJNL010000141.1:0-16732 GCA_035508175.1 Myxococcales bacterium | reverse complement strand
CTCGAGCGAGCTGCTCGTGGGGTCGGGCCGCTTTCCCCCGCAGACGCGTTTCGTGGGACCGGCGCTCGATGGCCGGCCCTCCTCCATCGAGTTCCCGTGGGATCTTCTCGCGCCCGGCAAGCGCGTGCTCGTGTCCCTCGGCACCGTGAACGCCGAGCGCGGCCCGGCGCTCTACCGCACGCTCGCCGCGGCCCTCGGCGACGAGCCCCTTCAAGTGGTGCTCGCGGCGCCGCCCGAGCTGCTGCCGGCCCCCCCGCGCAACTTCCTCGTCCGTCCGCGGGTGCCGCAGATCGCCCTGCTCCCGAAGGTCGACGCGGTCGTGTGCCACGGCGGCCACAACACGGTCTGCGAGGCACTGGCCCACGGCCTGCCGCTGCTGGCCCTCCCGATTCGCGACGACCAGCCGGTCATCGCGCAGCAGGTGGTCGACGCGGGCGCGGGCCTGCGGCTTCGCTTCGGGCGCTCCAGCGCCGCCGAGCTCCGAGAGGGAGTTCGACGGCTGCTCGAGGATCGAGAGCTGCGCGCGGGCGCCGCGCGCGTGCGGGAATCGTTCGTGCGGGCCGGGGGCGCCCCGGCCGCGGCCGACGCCGTCGAGAGGCTCGCATGAACGGCTGGTCCGTCGTCGGCCTCGCCCTCGCCGGGCTCTACCTGCTGGACGGCCTGCGCATGCGGCGCCGCCTGATCTCGATTCCCCGGATCCGACCCGGCGAGCTGCCGCGGGGCGCCGCCGCGCGCGCCCTGTTCCTCGCCCCGGGTGCCTCGCTCTCCGAGGAAGCCCGCGCCGCCGCCGAGGCCTTCGCCGACGCCGAGAAGCTCGCGGTGCTCGATCTGCTGCCGGCGCGCTGGCGCACCGCCCGGGCCCTCGGCTTCGCCCAGGTGGTCGACGGTACGACGTTCCGCGAGAGCCCGCTCGCGCCCGGCTTCAGCGCAGGCCAGGCGCTGCTCGTGGACCGGTCCCTCCTAGCGCGCGCGCGCCTGCCGGAGCAGGCGCCCCAGACGGACGCCGGCTTCGTCGAGCTGGCGCGGCAGCTCAAACGCTACGCGCCCGTCGGCTTCGGCTTCGCGATCCTCCCGGGGCTGCAGCCGCGCCGGCCCTCGGCGCGCGAGCGCTACGAGCTGCTGCGCGACCTCTTCCTGGACCTCACCCCCGCGGTGCTCTGCGGGCAGCTGGCCCTGCTGGCCTCGACCGCGGTCGCGGCGTGGCGGGGAGGCATGCCGGGGCTGGCCGGTCTCGCCGCGCTCCACCTGCAGGCGCTCGTGGCGCTCGGCGGCGCGCCCATCGCTGCCCCCGATCTTCTGTGGGTCACCCTCCTCGCCTGGCCCTTGCAACTCTGGGACTGGGCCACCGCCGTGGCCACGGCACGGCCCGACCCCGCTCGCCTGGCCGCGGTCGAAGCGCGCCGCCCCGCCTACGAGACGGAACTGGCCTCGGGCGTGGGGCGCTTTCTGGAGCCGCGGCGCACCACCTGCTACGTGTGCGAGAGCCCGCGGCTCGAAGCCGCGATCGAGGCGCCCGACCTCCTGCAGCACAAGCCGGGCAGGTTCCGCGTCGAGCGCTGCCTCGACTGCGGCCATCTGTTCCAGAACCCGCGGCTGAGCCTCGACGGGCTGTCGTTCTACTACCGCGACTTCTACGACGGCCTCGGCGAGCGCTGGCTGGAGACCATCTTCGGCCTCACGACCGACAGCTACCTCGACCGCGCCCGCCAGGTGGGCACCGAGGCGCCCCGCGCCTGGCTCGACGTGGGCGGCGGCTACGGCCACTTCTCGCTCGCGGCGCGGGCCGTGTGGCCGCAGGCGCGCTTCGACTGCATCGACATGGGCGAGAGCGTGGACGAGGGGGTGCGCCGCGGCTGGATCGATCACGGCTACCGGGGTCTGCTGCCGCAGCTCGCCAGCGAGCTGCGCGGCGGCTACGACGTCGTGAGCCTGAGCCACTGTCTCGAGCACACCCGCGAGCCCCGCGAGGAGATCGCGGCGGCGAAGGAAGTCCTGCGGCCTGGGGGTCGCCTGCTCATCGAGGTTCCGGATCCCGAGTCGCTCCTTCGCCGGGTCTTCCGCTCCCGCTGGCTCCCGTACTTCCAGCCGCAGCACCAGCACCTCCTGTCGGTGGGCAACCTCCAGCGCCTCCTCGAGGAGGTGGGCTTCGCGGTCGAGCGCGTCGATCGCCGCGCGCACACCGGCTTCGACACGTTCTTCGCCGTGTTCCAGATCGTCGACGGAATCGTCCTGCCGGAGCTACCCTGGCGGCCCCGGCAGCCCGCCGCCGCGGGGCCTGCCCGCTGGGCGGTCTTCGGAGCAGGCGCTCCGCTCTTTCTGGGCGCGGTTCTCTGCGACGCCGTCGTCCGCTCGCTCCTCGCCGTCCCGCGCGTCTCCAACGCCTACCGCGTGCTGGCGCGCCTGCCCGGCGCGAGCTGACGCTGTACGCGGAGCCGCCGGCAGTGCTAGATTCCGCGCCTTCGATTCGGAGGCACCATGTCGGACGAGAAGAAGCCGGAGACGACGGCCGAGCCCAAGGCGGCCGAACCCGTGGCAAAGCCCAAGAAGCTGACCGACGAGGAGAAGTACGGCGGCAGCGGTGGCAAGTTTGGCTCCGACCTCAAGGGCGGACGCGGCGGTGGGGGCGGCGGCGGTGGTCGGGGGGGCGGCGGCGGACGAGGCGGCAAGGGCGGCAAGGGTTTCATCGATCCCGGCCACCCCTGAGGTCGCGTCGAGAAGGCGTGGGCCACCGCGGGCCGTGCCCTGCCGGGCGGAGAAATCGAGCGATCCGCGACCAGCGAACGCCCTCTCTCCGCGGGCGAATGCGAGGGTCGCCCGATTGACACTCGCGAGGCGCCGGTCTAGGTTGCGCGGCCTCGCCAGCCGAGAGATCCATGCCCTCGAGCCTCGCCAAGCTCATCGCCGTCATCGCCGTCTCGGTCTCGCTCGGGTGCTCCGGCGGGTCAGGCGGCACCGGGGGTAGCTCGACCGGCGACGGCCAAGGGACGACTGGCACGAGCGGGGGTACCACCGGAGGATCCACCGGCTCTGGCGGCTCGACGGGCGGCGATCCGACCACTTGCACCATTCCGGATGCCGGCACCGTCGCCCGCGGGGCGCCCAACCCATCGAATCCCTGCGAGACGTGCGATCCTTCGAGCAGCGCGACGAGCTGGAGCCCGCAAGTGATCTGCTTCGCCTGCCAGCTCGGCTCCGCGAGCGGCCTCTGCATCAGCGGCGGACGTTGCTGCACGAGCCGGTGCAACGGCGCACAGTGCGAGCTGCCCGACGGCGGGGTCTCCAACAGCAACTGCCAGGCCGACAGCGACTGCTGCGGCGTCGTCGCCGGCTGTCCCTGAACGCCCCGCCGGGGCCCCTGGCCTCGGCATTGACGCGTCCCGCCATCGGTGGCTTGCTGTCCAGCGCATGGCCCGTGCGTGCGCCGCGACAATCGCCTTCCTGACGCTGGCCCTCGCCGCCTGCGGCCACGAGCTTCCTCTTTCCACGGGAGGCGATCGCGCACCGGCGCCACCGCCGGTGGACGCGGGAAGTCCGGCGGACGCGGGCCCTGGTCCAGCCGGCGATGGCGGTTGGGGGCCGCCGTACCCGATCGTCCTCGCCCACGGCTTCGCCGGCTTCGATCAGATCGGACCGGTCGAGTACTTCTACCAGGTGCCGGAGCTGCTCCGCGGCGACGGGCACCAGGTCTACGTGGCGCAGGTGGATCCTTTCGACGACTCCTACGATCGAGGGGCGGAGCTCCTCGCGTACGTCCAGGCCGTCCTGGCCCAGAGCGGTGCGGCCAAGGTCGACATCATCGCGCACTCGCAGGGCGGGCTCGACGCACGCTACGCCGCGCACCGCTACCCCGCCGGCATCGCCGCCGTCGTGACCATCGCCACGCCGCACCGCGGCACGCCGCTCGCCGACCTGGCCGTTTCGGGACCGGCCGGCAGCGCCGCCATGGCCGCGCTCGAGCAGATCAGCGGCGCGGTCTCTCCCGACGGCGGGGTGGCCGCGGGCTTCGTGGCGGCGCTGAACCAGCTGACCACCGCCGGGACGGCGCAGTTCAACCAGGCGATCCCCGACGCGCCTGGGGTCGCGTACTTCTCCATCGGAGGCCGGAGCAACTTCGCCGGCACCGGCGGCCAGTGCGCGGCGGTCGAGCCGGGCTTCGTCTCCCGCTGGGACGCCTACGTCGATCCGACGGGCGCCGAGTTCCTCTTCAGCGGCCCCTGGCTCTCCGGTGACCCACTCAGCCCTGCCACGAACGACGGCCTCGTGCCGGCGGCGTCGGCGCAGTGGGGCACCTTCCTGGGCTGCGTCCCGGCCGACCACTTCGAGGAGATCGGCCAGCTGCTCGGCCAGCCCGCCGGGCCCGGCAACGCCTTCGCCTACCGGGATTTCTACCGGGAGCTCGCCGACTGGCTGGTGAAGCAGGGCTACTGAGTGGCGTCGCCCGCCAGCCGCGTCGCCGTCGACAGCGCCGTGGCGCTGGAGCGCGAGCACTTCCGGCGGCTCAACGGGCTGCGCGTCCTCGCCGTGGGGCTCTGGATCGCGATCGAGGCCGGCAACCTCCACCTCGGCCTCGCGCGCCCCGACACCGTGACGTTCGTCGCCCTGGCGTACTACGCCGTCGCCGGCCTCGTCGTGCTCGCGTGGGCCTTGCGGCCCCTTCGGGGACCGCTCCAGCAGCGTCTGATCGCGTTCGGAGTTCCGTTGCTGGACATGCCGGTCCTCGCGGTCCTCCAGTGGCGTCTGCTCGTCAGCTCCAGCTATCCGCCGGGCCTCGTCGCGCTCGGCACGTCGGCCATCCTCGGCGTCGCCACCGGCATGTCCGCCCTCGCGCTCGAGCCCCTGCCGATCCTCGCCTCTGCGGCGATCGCGCTGCCCGCCACGGTGGGCATCTGCTGGCAGGCGAGGATCGGGGCGGCCCCCCTGACGACGGCGGTCCTCGCGCCCACGTTCATGGCCGTGGTCTGCCTGGCGATCGTGGGGCGCGTGCGTTCCCTGGCCGAGCGCGCCGTCACGCTGCAGCTCGCGCGCGAACGGCTCGGCCGGCACTTCTCGCCGGCGATCGCCGAGCGCATCGAGGCGGGTGAAGGCGACCAGAGCGGCAGGCTCGTCGAGATCTCGGTTCTGTTCGTCGACATTCGCGGCTTCACGAAGCTGTCGGGATCGCAGCCGGCCGACCGCGTCGTCGCCTGGCTCGACGAATACCTCACCGCGATGGTGCGGGCGGTCTTCGACGCCGGCGGGACGCTCGACAAGTTCATCGGCGACGGGATCCTCGCGTACTTCGGCGCGCCGATCACGCAGACGGAGCACGCGGCGGCGGCGGTCGGCTGCGGGCTCGCCATGCTGGCGGCCCTCGAGCAGCTCAACGAGACGCGCGCGGCGCGTGGCGATGCGCCGCTCGCGATCGGGATCGGCATCCACACCGGACCGGCGGTCGTCGGCGCCATCGGTCCTCCCGGCCGTCGCGAGTACACGGCCATCGGCGATTCCGTGAACATCGCCTCGCGGATCGAGGGGTTGACGAAAGAGCTCGGGACGCCGCTGCTGGTCACCGAAGAGACGCGGCTGCGGGCGGGCGACGGTTTCCTCTGGACGGAGCTGGCGCCTCGACAGGTCCGCGGAAAGGAGGCTCCCCTCAGGACCTTCGCGCCCAGCCGTCCGGGGGCGAAGGCGTCCGCGGGTCCGGTCAATCCAGGGCCATCACCGCTTCGTCGCGAAGCGACATGAGCCGGCGCGCCCGCAACGGCGCCAGGGCCACGTGTCCAGCGGCACACAGGGCGCCGATCGCGAAACAGCCGCCCCACAGGACCGAGCTGCCGAGTCGTCCGAGCACCCACGTCCCCAGCAAGGGCGTCACGACGATGGCGACGCCCCAGGCCATCAGGAACAACCCCTGGTAGCTGCCGCGGCGCTCCACCGGCGCGAGATCGGCGACCACCGCGGGGGCCACCGGCGCCTGGGCGATCTCGCCGAGCGTGAACACCGCGAGCGCCAGCGCGTAGCCGGTCGCCGAACGGGCGAAAGCGTAGAGGCCCGAACCGGCCCCGACCAGGAAAGCCGAGACCGCGAGCACGCGGCTGCGCCGGAACCTGGGCAGCCAGGCGGTGGCGGTCGGCTGCAAGAGCACGATGAGCACGCCGTTGAGCGCCATGACGAGGCCATACGAATCGGTCGGGATGCCGTGCGCCCGCATGTCGAGGGGCAGCGCGGCGAACCACTGATCGAACACGAGCGCGGTGAGCAGCACGAGGACGAGAAAGCCCGCGAAGGCAGCATCTCGCAGCGGCGAGAGCAGCTCTGCCGGCGAGCTGCGCCTGGCCGCGGCGGCCGCGGCGGGCCGGGTCTCCGGCACGAACCTCCAGACGATCGCGGCAAAGGCGAGCGTGGTCGCGGCGTCGCCCACGAACAGGAGCCAGAAGCTGCGCTTGGCCATCACGCCCGCCAGCGTCGCCGCGATCGCGACGCCCAGGTTGACGGCCCAGTACAGGATCCCGAAGGCGCGGGGGCGATCCGCGGGCGGCACGAGGTCCGCGACGATGGCCTGGCTCACCGGCCGGTAGACGTCGCCGATGAGACCGTAGGCGAACGCGGCCACGGCGATGGCGGCCGGAGCGCGGGCGCAGCCGAGCAGGAGGAGCGCGGCCGGTCCGAGCGTGAGGCTGGCCAGGATGGCGGGCCGGCGGCCGACCACGTCGGCGAGGTGACCGCCGAGCGGACTCGCGATCAGCACGCCGAGGCCGTAGCACGACACCACGGCCCCCGCGCGCTCGATAGGGAGGTGCAGCCCTTCGGTGAGGTAGATCGCGAGGAAGGGCGCGACGAAGCCGCCGATGCGGTTCACGAGCGCCCCCACCCAGAGGAACCAGTAGCCCCTGGGGAGACCGCGGAGGGAGGGCAACAACGCCGGCACGAAGGCAGGGTAGCGTCCTCCCCGCGGATGTCGACTCGCCGCCAATCGCGTGAAAGACTGGCCGGGGATGGCGGGAGAGCCGGCGGTCGTGGCGGCGGAGCAGGCGAGCGACGGCCCCTCGTTCGGCCGGGCCGCCGCGTTCGGCCTGGGCGTCCTCACCTTCATCAATCTCTTCAACTACCTCGACCGCTACGTGCTCTCGGCGCTCGTCGAGAGCCTGAAGAAGGAGCCAGAGCTCGCCCTCACGGACGCGCGCGCCGGGCTCCTCATGACCGGCTTCGTCATCGTGTACATGGCGGCGTCGCCGTTCTTCGGCGCGCTCGGCGACAAGCGCGGCCGGCCGAGGCTGATCGCCCTCGGAGTCGGCATCTGGTCGATCGCGACGATGCTGGGCGGGCTGGCGCATTCGTTCGCGAGCCTCTTCTCCGCGCGCGCGGCGGTGGGCATCGGCGAGGCGGCGTATGCCACGATCGCTCCCGCCTTGCTGGCCGACTACTACCCGAAGCGGCTGCGCGGCCGGGTCTTCTCCGTGTTCTACGCCGCCATTCCCCTCGGCTCGGCGCTCGGTTACATCCTCGGGGGGCTGATGGACGCGCACTTCGGCTGGCGCGCCGCCTTCTTCGTGGCCGGCGGACCGGGGATCCTCCTCGCGCTGCTCTGCCTCGGGATTCTCGATCCGCCCCGCGGCGCGCACGACGCCGGCGAGGCAGCCGTGTCCCACGCGCCACCGACCAACCTCGCCGCCTACGCGGCCCTGGCGAAGAACGTGCCGTACGCGGTCACCGTGCTGGGCTATGCCGCGTACACGTTCGGCCTGGGCGGTCTCGCGTTCTGGATGCCCGCCTTCCTCGAGCGCGTCCGCCACGTGGCCAAGACGGAGGCCACGGTGCAGTTCGGCGCGATCGTGGTGGTGACGGGCTTCCTCGGCACCTTCGGCGGCGGCTGGCTGGGCGACTACTGCCTGCGCTACACGAAGCAGGCGTACCTCTGGGTCTCGGGAGCGGCGACGCTCCTCGCCGTACCGCTCGCCGCCGTGGCCTTCGTGTCCCCCGAGCCCCGCATCTACCTCGCCGCCACCATCGGCGCCGAGCTGCTCATCTTCGCGTCCACGGGGCCGATCAACTCGGCCATCGTCAACGTCGTACCCCCGGGCATGCGGGCCACCGCGGTCGCGGTCTCCATCTTCGCGATCCACATCTTCGGCGACGTGCCCTCGCCGCCCGCCATCGGCGCCATCTCGGACGCGACCTCGCTGCAGACGGCGGTGCTGATCGTGCCTGTGGTCTTCTTCCTCGCGGGTCTGGTGTGGACGATCGGCGCGTGGGTCGGCGATCGAAGGGGGTGGGCGGCATGAGGACCTTCCTCGTCTGGCTGGCCCGGCTCATCCTGCGGATCTTCTTCCGGCGCGTCGAGGTGGTGGGCGAGGAGAAGGTGCCGGCCCAGGCGCCGGTGATCTTCGCGCTCAACCACCCGAGCGCGCTCGTCGATCCGATGTTCATCCTAGCGCTCTCGAGCCGTCCGGTGCACTTCCTGGCCAAGGAGCCGCTGTTCCGCATGCCCATCGTCGGCGCCATGGTGCGCGGCGCGGGGTGCCTCCCCGTGTACCGGGCGCAGGACAACGCCGACCTCTCGAAGAACAAGGCGACGTTCGAGCAGGCCCGCGCCATCGTCGGCTCCGGCGGCGCGATCGCCATCTTCCCCGAGGGAACGAGCCACGACGACCCCAAGCTGCGGGTGCTCAAGACGGGCCTCGCCCGCATCGCGCTGGGCGCCGCCGCCTCGGCCGACGCCGCCGCCGGCCAGATCCAGGTCGTCCCCGCGGGCCTCTACTACAGCGACAAGGGACGGTTCCGCAGCGAGGCGCTCCTCTGCTACGGCGACGCCATCCCGGTCGTTCCCGCAGGCCTCGGCCCCGAAGGAGAGCCGCCCGCCGAAGCAGTCCGCGAGCTGACCAGCCGGATCGGCCGCGGCCTCGACGCCGTGACGCTGCAGTGGGAGAAGCGCGAGACGCTCGACGCGATCGCGTGGGCCGAGCGCCTCTACGCCGCGGAGGGCGATCGCGAGACCCACGGGCTCGCCGGTCACTTCGACCTGCGACGCCGCTTCGTCGCGGGCTATGCCGAGCTGCGGGAGCGCCGGCCGCGCGAGCTCCTGGACGTGGCGGAGAAGGTCCTGTCGTACGATCGCCAGCTGGCCGCGCTCGGCCTCGGCCCCAGCGATCTGCCGGCAGCACCCTTCACGGGCCGCCTCGTCGCCCGCGAGCTCGCGAGCGCGCTCTTCTGGCTCTGCTTCGCGCCGCTCGCCCTCGCCGGCGCGGTGCTCCACTACCCGGCTTACCAGCTGATCCGCGCGATCTCCTCGCAGATCGCCGGCGACGAGGTCGACGCGGTCGCCACGATCAAGGTCTTCGCCGCCATGGCGTTCTACCCGCTCACCTGGCTGGCGCTCACGGCCTTCGCGATCGTGCGCTTCGGCCCGTGGGCGGGGTGCGCGATTGCCATGCTCGCGCCGCTCTCGGGCTGGCTGGCGCTGGTGCTGCGGGAACGCTGGCGGCGCCTGCGCGGCGGTTGGATCGCGCTCGGGCTCTTCCTGTTTCGCCGCCCTCACTACGAGTCGCTGATCGCCGAGCGCCGCGCCATCCGCGACGCCATCGCCCGCCTCGCCGGCGAGCTCGGCACGACCGCGGCGGCTACCGCCGGGGCGACGACGGGGTGAACGCGTAGACGCGGCCATCGCCCGCCACGAACACGCGGCCGGAGGCGGCGAGGGGCGTCTGGAAGCGACGCACCTCGCCCATCTGCTCGGCGGCGCCGCCGCCGTCGAAGAGCACGGCCCCGGTCCGGCCGTCGAAAGCATGGAGCCGATCGTCCCCTTCGGCACCCGTGTTCCACACGACGAAACCCGACCGGCCATCCGGGCTGGTCACGATGGGGGAGCCGCCCGGGGGTGGCCGGCCGTGCGAGTCGGCGCACCACGCGACGCGCAGCGTCGGCGGCGACCCGCTCTCCACCCGCACCGCGACGAGATCTCCGGACTGCCCCTGCGGACACCCGGCGCCGCGGCCGTTGAGCACGAGCGTCTCGCCGTCGCCGTCGCGGAAAGCGGCACCCGCCGTGCGAAAGCCGCCGTGGTTGGTGGCCGCGTGCAGGTGGGACAGCTCGCCGCCGATGCCCCCGAGGCGGGACCGGTCCAAGAGATACACGTCGCCGTCCTTGCCGAACGCGGCCAGCAGGCGGCGCCCGTCCAGCTCGAAAGGCAGCGGGCCGCTGCCGCCGAGGTCCCGATCGGAATCGTCGAGATCCTTCCAGTCGGCGGGAGCGAAGGAGTCGACCGGGCGGGACCCGAATGCCTCGAGCGAGAAGCGAAGCACCGCCTCGCCGAACGCCCAGCGCTCGGCACCGAAGGTGTTTCCGGTCGAGACGAAGAGCGACGCGTCGGCGACCGCCGGCCCTCCCGGGGCCCACATGCCACCTCCGCGGGCCGGGACCTCCCAAGCCTTCACCTGCCCCGGGGGAGCGACCGACAGGGTGACGACCACGCCGTGGTAGTCGCCGCAGTCGCCGAAGTGGCCTCCGTAGACGACGGCCAGCGTGTCTCCCGAGAGGGCGAGGGCGCTGCGCTGGTTCTGCGCGGCGGTGACGAAGCCCAGGCCCAGCCCGCGCAGCGCGGCGCCCACGTCGATGGGCCAGCCCGGCAACGTCCTCCCATCCTCGCTCGAGAGTGCGAAGACGAGGTGCCGCTTGGTGCGACCGCCATCGGGCGTCACCATCGCGTCGAGGTAGACGACGCGGCCGTCGGGCGAGGCCACCGGTGTTCCCGTGATGCCCAGCGGATCGATGTCGCCGCAGGGAAGCCGCTCGCGCGGAACCGGCTCGCCGAGCTTGCGTTTCCACACGGGGAGCCCCGTGCGCGAGTCGAGCGCCTCCACGACGTCGCTCTCGGTCGCGACGATCAGCCGGTCACCCGGCCGGCCGGGCAAGTACAGAGGCTGCGCATAGACGTGCCCCTCGACCGTTCCATCGAAGGCCGGATCGCGATGCAGGGATGCCAGGGCGGCGGGCGCGAGGGCCGGCTCGGTGTAGAGACCACTCCGCCGCGGGCCGCCGTGGTATTGCAGGACGGGGACCGCCACGGTGAGCCGAAGGACCATCGCAACGAACATGGCCCGAGAACCTAGGCCGCCAAGGGCCGGGGAGCAACGCTTGACGACGCGCGGGCGGCCATGCTCCTTTCGATCGAGCCCGGCATGCTGACCGTCCTTCTAGCCCTCGCTGCCGCGGCCGCTCCCCCGGATGCGCTGCTGGACGCGCTCGCCGCGGAGGCGACGCGGACGGAGGCGGCCCTCGGGCACCACGCCGACACGCCCCTCTATTACCTCTCCTACCGCGTGCGCGACGGCGTGTCGCTCGACATCGCGGCGAGCAACGGCGCGCTCGACGCGAGCGTGCCGCCCGCCGGGTCGGACGGCCGCAGCCGCATCCTGGACGTCGATGCGCGAGTCGGCTCGCCCCAGCTCGACAGCAGCCACAAGATCCGCGGCGGCCGCTTCGACTTCGACGGGCCCGGCTTCACGCTGCCGACGTACCTGCCGATCGAGGACGATCCGGAGGCGCTGCGCCTCGGGATCTGGCAGGCGACGGATCGCGCCTACAAGGAGGCCGCGAACCGGCTCATTCGCGTGCGCGCCAACGAGGAGATCAAGGTCTCCGAGAAGGACCGGGCCGACGATTTCACGCTGGCGACCGGCGCGGAGGCGCTCTTGCCGCCCGCGCAGCTGGACGTCGATCGCGCGGCCTGGGCCGCGCGCGTGAAGCGCCTGTCGGCCCGCTTCGAGGCACATCCGCTAATCCTGCATTCCCAGGTGACGCTCGATGCCGAGGCCGCCACCGACTACTTCGTCGACACCCAGGGAGCCCGCCTACGGGAGCCCAGCACGTTCGCCCGCGTGATGATCTCGGCCTCGGTGAAGGCGGACGACGGCATGGAGCTCGAGCTGTACCGCGACTTCGAGGGTGCCTCGCCCGCCCAGCTTCCCCCGGAGGCTCAGCTGGCCTCGGCGGTGGACGAGCTGGCGGCGACGCTCGAGGCGTTGCGCAAGGCACCGGTGATCGACCCGTACACGGGACCCGCGATCATCGAGAACCGCGCGGCCGGCGTCTTCTTTCACGAGATCTTCGGCCACCGCATCGAAGGCCACCGGCAGAAGGATGCCGACGAGGGCCACACCTTCACGCACAAGGTCGGCCAGGCCGTGCTGCCGGCGTTCATCAGCGTCGCCGACGATCCGACCGCAGATCACTTCGGCAAGACCTGGTTGAACGGCCATTACGCGTACGACGACGAGGGTACGCGGGCCCAGCGCGCCCAGCTCGTCGCCAACGGCATTCTGGAGACCTTCCTGCTGGGGCGATCGCCGCTGTACGGCTTCTCGCAGTCGAATGGCCACGGCCGGGCGCAGCCGGGCTTCGCGCCGGTGGCCCGCCAGGGAAACCTCATCGTCAGCTCGACGAAGCAGGTGCCCTTTGCGGAGCTCCGCCGCATGCTCATCGACGAGGTGAAGCGGCAGCACAAGCCCTACGGGCTCCTCTTCGAGGACATCTCCGGCGGCTTCACCCAGACTCGCGCGGGCTACCTGCCGCAGGCCTTCAAGGTCCTGCCGCTCGTGGTGAAGCGGGTCTACCCGGACGGCCGACCCGACGAGCTCGTGCGGGGGGTCGATCTGATCGGCACGCCGCTCACGTCCTTCGAGAAGATCCTCGCGACCGGCGACGATTACGACGTCTTCAACGGCTTCTGCGGCGCGGAATCCGGCTTCGTCCCGGTGTCCGCGGTGGCTCCAAGCCTGCTCGTGGGCGAGATCGAGGTCGAGCGCCGGCGCCCCGAGCACGACCGTCCGCCCTTGCTGCCGCCGCCGGCCCTCGCCGCTCCCGGGGCGACGCCATGAGCAGCCTTCCGGCGCTCCTCGCGGTACTGGCGGCAGCCCCGACTCCCGGCAACGACGATCCGGTGCTGCGCGCGCTCGCGGACGAGGTCGCGCGTTACCGCAGCCTCCAGGTCAGCGGTCAGGACGCTCCGTACTACGTGGCCGGGTACGTGAACGACAGCGACGCCTTCGCCGTGGGGGCTTCCTTCGGTGCCCTCACGATGCGACGGCGGCAGGGCCATCGCGAGGCCACCGTGCAGCTGCGGCTGGGGTCGCCGGATCTCGACAACACGAACTTCGCGGGCCCGGACTTCAGCTTCGCGTTCCTCATGGCGGGCTCCGCTTCGCCGGTCCCGTGGGAACCGGACTACGGAGCCCTCCGGCATGCGCTCTGGCTCCGCTTCGACGCATCCTACAAGCAGGCCGTGGAGGCGCTCGCACGCAAGAAGGCGTTTCTCGAGGAGAACGTCGCCAGGGACCGGCCCCCGGACTTTGCGCCGGCGCCGGTCCAGAACGTCGTTCTGCCCCGCGCGGCGTTGCAGGTCGACGAGGACGCCTGGACGGCCACGGTCGAAGCGGCCTCGGCGATCTTCCGCGACCGCCCTGCGATCCAGAGCGGCCAGGCGACGTTCTCGGCGGAGGCCGACAACCAGTGCTTCGTGTCGAGCGACCCCGTCCGCGTCCGCTTCGGGGACCCCCGCACGTCCTTCTGGCTCTCCGCGACGGCCCAGGCGCCCGACGGCATGCCGCTCACCCTGACCTGGGACGCCCAGGGGCGCACGCCCGGCGATCTGCCCACCCGGGCCAGGCTCGTCCACGCGGCACGGGATCTCGCCGACCGGCTGGACGCGCTCGTGCGCGCCCCGGTCTTGCCCGAAGACTACAGCGGCCCGGTGCTCTTCAGCGGCCGGGCCGCCGCCCAGTTCTTCCTCGCCGCCGTCGGGGAGCCGCTCAGCCACCCCCGCGGCCCGCTGGGGCAGAACCGCGGCGGGCGCCTCGTCGAGCGCCTCCACAAGCACATCGCGCCGGCCTTCCTGACCGTGCGCGACGACCCCACCCTCCGCACCTGGCGCGGCTCCGCGCTGCTCGGCTATTTCCCCGTGGATGACGACGGCGTCCTGCCGCGGCCGATCACCCTCATCGACCGCGGCCTCCTGTCGACCTACTACATGAGCCGGATTCCGACCTCCGACGTCAAGGAGACCAACGGCCACTCGCGCGCCGGCCAGGGCAGCGTGGGCAACCTCTTCGTCGAGGCGCGTGCTCCGGTCGCGCGGCGAGCGCTCGAGAAGAAGTTGATCGCGCTGGCGAAGGCCGCCGACCAGCCCTACGGCTTGTTGATCGAGGATCTGGGGCAGGGCCAGCCCCCGGGTCGGCCGTCGATGCCGTGGGGCCGACGTTTCTCCGCGGGCGGGGACATCCACCTGGCGGCGCCGGTCCTCGTCACGCGCGTCTACGTCGACGGCCGCCGCGACGTCGTCAGAGGCGCGACGTTCAAGCCGATCTCGTTTCGCACGCTCCAGGACATCGTCGCGCTGGGCTCGGATCCGACGTTGCTGAACACGTCGTCGTTCGGCCAGCCGGTCTCGGTGGTGGCGCCGTCGGTGCTGATCAAACAGCTGGAGCTGGGTGCCCCCGACGAGCAGTTCGAGAAGCCTCCCCTGCTGCCGCGCCCCGAGGTGTCGCGGCGCTGACGTCGGCAGCGCGCGTGATTCTCACGTGGCGCGAGCGGTCCAGCGATCGCGGGGTCGTGCCTTCTCGAGCCGGGCGACGAGCGATTCGGGGAGCTTCACCAGCCGCGCGTTCCAGCGTTGAGCGGCGGCGTCGTAGCTGCCGATCCAATCGGCCAGCTGCTCCTCCAGCTCCTCGAGGCGCGCCTTGAGCTCGGGGAAGCCTTCGGGAAGTGTGGGGCGCTTGAG
Organism: Myxococcales bacterium; assembly: GCA_035508175.1. Lineage (GTDB taxonomy): Bacteria > Myxococcota > Myxococcia > Myxococcales > JAKAPL01 > DATJNL01. The sequence goes on along the minus strand of DATJNL010000141.1, from coordinate 1,983 downwards.
CGCCACCTCGAGGACGCGCCCGAGCGCGACCGAGAGCTCGCTGGAGGCCTGCGCCCGCGCTTCGGTGGTCGGAGCCGAAGCGAGGCGAGCCCGTGAAGCGGCGAGCGCCCGCAGCCCTTCCGCCCCGTCGCCGAGCGACCCTTCACAGAGCGCGAGGAAGGGACCGAGCGTCTCGTCGCGTCTGCGCAGCAGCCGCTCGACGTTCGCCCAGGCCTCGTCGCACGCGTGGCGGAGCTCCGACAGCTCGCGCGCCGCGCCGTACAGCCACGCCAGAGCCGCGAGGACCATGAGCGAGAAGGTCGCGATGGACACCTCGAGCATCTCGAGCATGCGCACATGCTACCACGGAGAATCCGCCGGCAAGCCCGCCGAGACCCCTGTCCAGCCGCATCTACACGAGCTAGTGTCGGGGCCATGTGGGGCCTCTCGCGGTCCAAGCTCGACCGCGCCATCCTGATCCTCGCGCTGGCGGAGGCGCCCATCGCCCTCCAGCTCCTCGATCTCGATCGCAGCTACCTCTTCTTCGCCTTCGGTCTGGCGTGGGCGGTGGCTCTCTACGGCCTCATCGATCCCAAGCCGCGGGCCGTCGCGGTGGGACTGCTCGTGTACGCGGCCACCGCCATCGTCAGCCTGCCGCTCCTGGTGGCGCTGATGCGGGCCATGCCGGGCTGGGGTCACTACGCTCACGGTCTCGGCCGCTCCTTTCTGGGATCGCTCGGAGTCGGCGTGCGCGAGGAGATCTGCAAGGCGGCGGCGCTGCTCCCCATCCTCTGGCTGGGGCTCCGGCTCCGGCCTCCCTTCTCGAGCCGCGAGGGGATGGTGTACGGCGTGATGGCCGGCCTCTCGTTCGCGGCCATCGAAAATCTGGAGACGTTCCACAAGATGGCGCACCTCGACGACCTGACCGCGGCCCACGGCATCGACGCGACGCTCGCGTGGACGGTGGCGGCCGCGCTCTCGCGCCTGGTTCTCACGCCGCTGGCGCACGCGTGCTGGTCGGGAGCGGTGGGTTTCGCGTTCACGGCCCCGGGGCGCGGGGGCGCCAAGCGGGTCGCGCTCGGCGCGGCGGCCTTCGCCGGGGTCAGCGTCGTGCACGGCCTCTACGACGCGTGCGCGACGCTCGGCAACCGCATCGGCGTGGGCACCCTTCTCGCCCTGAGCTTCGGCTTTCTTCTGTTTCTGGTCAGCCGCACCGAGCAGGCCGCGGAATCGCCGCACCATGCGGCGACCGATCGCCCCCTGGTCGCACCGCAGCCGTTGGGCCTCCGGCGGCTGGCCTGGCCGATCGCGCTCGCCGCGGGCGCGCTCGCGCTCGCGGGCTGGTCTCTCTCCCACTTCGCTCTGGGCGGCGTCTGAAAGCCTTCGACCTGACGGGCCGATTCTGGTAGCCCCGTGAACGTGCTGAACTACGTCGTCGCCATCGGCGCGATCAGCCTCCTGATCGCCCTTCACGAGTTCGGGCACCTCGTGGTCGCCCGGCTCGTCGGAATGCGGGTCGAGCGCTACAGCATCGGCTTCGGCCCGGTGCTGCTCCACTTCCGGCGCGGGGACACCGAGTATTGCCTGTCGGCCGTGCCCATCGGCGGCTACGTGCGCATCGCCGGAATGCTGCCGGGCGAGGGCGAAGAAGCGCGCGATCCGCGCGCCTTCAACCACCGGCCGGCCTGGCAGCGGCTGCTCGTGGTGGCTGCCGGCCCGCTGACGAACGAGATCCTGGCCGCGGGGCTCGTCTACGCGGTGGCCATCGCGGGCATGCCGTTCACCAGGCAAGCGGCCGTTGGCGAAGTGGTGGCCGGCAGCGCCGCCGCGGCCGCGGGCCTGCACCCCGGCGATCTGATCCTGCGGGTCGACGACGAAGCGGTGTCGACGTTCCAGGATCTGGTGACCGCGGTTCACAGCCACCCTGGGGAAACGGTCGCGCTCGACATCTCCCGCGGGAGCCAGGAGCTCCGCCTGTCCGTGAAGCTCGGCGCGCCTCCGCTC
>DATJNL010000140.1:0-17070 GCA_035508175.1 Myxococcales bacterium | reverse complement strand
GTAAATCTCCTGCTCGCTGCGGGCCGGCTCGTGCGCGGCCGTCTCCTTCGGGGGCGTCGCCATGGGTGCGGGTGGCTTATCCCACGCGAAAGCGCGCGGCAAGCGAGCCTGGTGTGAGAGCCGGCGGTGCTTCCGTGCGGTCGGCAGGCTCGGCTATGCTGCCGGCCATGAGCGAGAGCGAACGTTCCACGGAGAGCCCGAAGGAGGCGGCACCTGCCGCCGCCGAGACGCCCGAGCAGGCCATCGATCGCGAGGTGCGCGAGAAGCTGACCGCTCTCGACGCCGAGGTCGACGCCGGCCGCGTCACCATGCTGACGTACAACGAGCGGCGCAAGGCGCTCGTCACCGACGCTCGGGAGCGCAAGGCGAAGCTCCAGGCGGCGGCACCGCCGCCCCCCGGGCCCGACGAGCCCAAGGCCGATGCCAAGCTCGACGGCAGCGCCGACGCGAAGCGCCCGGAGGACAAGCCGTCCGTACCGGGCTGGGCCCAGCCGAAAGCCGCGATGAAGCACTGGTCGGCCGGAGGGCGGGGCGACGACCCGACGGTGCGCAAGGTCCACGCGCCGCTCGGCAACGGGATCGGGGACGGCAAGGCCTTCTTCTTCCTCTTCGGGCTGCGCACCGCGAGCGACAACGACCAGCGCTTCCTCGCCGCCGAGATGGAGCACATCGGCGACGACATCGAGGTGCTGCGCAAGAACGGTTACACCGTCGTCGTCGATCCGCAAGGCACCCGCGAGGACTTCCTCGGCGCCGTCTCGGGACAGGGCGAAGGCGCAGCGGGGCTCACGCCCGCGGGGATCTACTGGAGCGCCCACGGCGCACCGGACGGCTCAGTGCTGACCTGCGACGGCGGGGAGCTCGCCCCGCGCGACCTCGATCCCAACCGGGTCTCCAAGGATCTGCGCCTGGTGATCTTCGGTAGCTGTTACGTGGGCTCGCGCGTCCGCACCTGGCGCCAGGCCCTCGGCGGCCACCCGTTGGTCGTTGGATGGGGGCGCCCGGTCACCATCGATCGCGTCGTGCAGTTTCTGGATCCGGACCCGGAGTGCACCACCGGCCTCGGCGACCTCATCGCCCGCTACATCGTGGGGGACGCTCCCATCCCCGGCGAGACACCCGAGCGGTACTCGCCGCTCGCCGACGCCGCGCTGCAGGGCCGGGTCGGCAACCTGGCCGACCGCGTCCGCGCCGTCGCGGAGAAGCTCGACGCGCGCTGGCGCGAGCAGCCAAAGTGGCTCGACATCGAAGTGCCTCTCGAGGACGACCGCACGCGCGTCTGCGAGGTCTTCATCGTGGACTCCGCAGAGCCATTCAGCGAGGGGGAGCCGCTGCTGGCCGTCGAGGCAGACGTGGGCGAGTGGAGCGGCGTGGTCGAACCGCAGCTCCTGTTCGGCGCTCAGAGCGCGCCGGGCTATGCGCGGGTGGCCCTCGTCAAGGGCGAGACCGACGTGCCGCGCATCGTGACGCAGGGCTTCCTGCCACTCGCACGGGTGCGCGACCAGGACCTCGCGGCGCTGGTGCACCAGGTGGCCGCCAGCGCGGACGACCTGGCCCGCCGGATCTTCGGTTAGCGCCAGGGACCGGCGTCAGAAGTGGTCCTGCCCGGCGTAGGTCTGCTCTAGGTTGTCAGCGGTGTTCGCGATGACGTGCAGCGGCAACTCGAACTCGTCGAGGTCCATGTCCTTGAGCGGGACGGTGTGGCTCATGATGTAGAGCAGCGGCTTCCCCTCGCCCTGGGGGACGAGCGCCAGCGCGCCCACCGCGAAATCGCCGTTCCGCTGGAGCGCGACCTTGGGGTCGAGCTTGGTCTCGTCGCACACCGCGCTACGGATGGAGAGCCAGTCCTGGTCGAATGCGTGGAACCGGCGCACGATGACCTTCTGGCTCCGGTTGTCGTCGTAGGCCCAGACCAGGCTGAAGAAGTCAGCGTCGTCGTCGTCGAGCTTGTACTTCGAGCGGGCGTACTGCTGGATCTCCTGCCAGGTGGGCATGCGAAGCCTCCGGTTCGCGGGTTGTGTCGGGACCGTCCCATGACTCGCGCCAGCGGTCAACGACCACCGCTCCGTTCGGCGAAGGGAATACCCGCTCGACTCCCTTGTTGAACCGCGGGCCGTGGGGCTAGTATCGCGGCCCCTCAACCGCCCTCTTTCCGGAGGAATGCCGCATGGATTCCGACATCCGTGCCCTGAACGAGATGGTCGCCCGCGAGAGCGCGTTCGTCGACTCGCTCCTCGCCGAGACCTCGAAGGTCATCGTCGGCCAGAAGGCCATGATGGAACGCGTCCTGATCGGGCTGCTCGCCGACGGGCACGTCCTGCTCGAGGGTGTCCCGGGCCTCGCCAAGACGCTGGCCGTGCAGACGCTCGCGAGCGCCATCGACGCGCGCTTCCAGCGCATCCAGTTCACGCCCGACCTCCTGCCCGCCGACCTCGTGGGCACGCAGATCTACAGCCAGGCCACCGCCAGCTTCAGCGTGCGCAAGGGGCCTGTCTTCGCGAACCTGGTCCTCGCCGACGAGATCAACCGCGCGCCGGCGAAGGTGCAGTCGGCGCTCCTCGAGTCGATGCAGGAACGGCAGGTCACCATCGGCGAGCAGACCTTTCCCCTTCCTGCGCCCTTCCTCGTGCTCGCGACCCAGAACCCCATCGAGCAGGAGGGCACCTATCCCCTGCCCGAGGCGCAGATCGATCGCTTCATGATGCACGTGAAGGTGGGCTACCCGAGCCGCGACGAGGAGCGCACCATCATCGAGCGCATGAGCGTCACGACGCCCCCGAAAGCGAACCGGGTGGTCGGCACCGCCGACGTGATGAAGGCGCGCCAGGCGGTCTCCCAGGTGTACGTCGACGACAAGATCAAGGAGTACGTGGTGCGCCTGGTGTTCGCGAGCCGGCAGCCCGAAGAGGCGGGGCTCAAGGAGCTGCGGCCGAGCATCCAGATGGGCGCCTCCCCCCGCGCCTCGCTCGCCCTGGTCGCGACGGCGCGCGCCCACGCGTTCCTGCGCCACCGCGGCTTCGTCACCCCGGAGGACATCAAGGCGGTGGGTCTCGACGTGCTGCGCCACCGCGTGACCCTCACCTACGAAGCCGAGGCGGAGGAGCTGACGTCCGACCGCGTGGTGCAGCGCATCTTCGAGCGCGTCGAGGTCCCCTGACCGCTCGCCCGCCCGGGCCGCTTCGACGCCATGCTCCCCGCCGAGCTCATCCGCACGGTTCGCCGGCTCGAGATCACCACCCGCCGCGCCGTCAACGACCGGCTCGCCGGTCAGTACCACTCGGTCTTCAAGGGCCGCGGCATGGCCTTCGACGAGGTGCGCCTCTACCAGCCGGGCGACGACGTGCGGGCCATCGACTGGAACGTCTCGGCCCGCATGAACGACGTGTACGTGAAGGTCTTCACCGAGGAGCGCGAGCTCACCGTGATGCTACTCGTGGACGCCTCGGCGTCGGTGGGTTTCGGCACGCGCAAGAAGAGCAAGGCCGAGGTGGCCGCGGAGCTCGCGGCGCTCCTCGCCTTCAGCGCGGTCTCGAACAACGACCGCGTGGGGCTCGTGCTCTTCACCGACCAGGTGGAGGTGTTCGTGCCGCCCAAGCGCGGCCGCAAGCACGTCCTGCGTCTGGTGAGCCAGATCCTCGCGCACCGGCCGCGGAGCCGCCGCACCGACATCGGCGCCGCGCTCACCTTTCTGCGGCGGGCCCTCCACCGCCGCGCCATCGCCTTCGTGGTGAGCGACTTCCTGCAAGCTCCCGGCGGGAACGGCTACGGCACGCCCCTGCTGCTCTCCGCGCGGCGGCACGACGTGGTGCCGATCGCCATCTCGGATCCCATGGAGAACGCGCTCCCGAGAGCGGGGCTCGTGCTCGTGGAGGATCCCGAGAGCGGCGAGATCGCGTACGTCGACACGGGCAGCTCCGCCGTGCGCGCCGCGTACGCCGCTGCGTTTCGGAACTTGCGCCTGGAGCGCGACCGACTCTTCGGCCGGCTGGGGCTCGACCACGTGGAGCTCTCCGACGAAGGCGATTACGTGAAGCCACTCGTGGGCTTCTTCCGGGCGCGCGCGCGGAGGCTCGGGGCATGACGGCTTCACTGCTCCTGGTGGCCCTCGGGGCGCTCCACCGCGGCCCGCGTCACGTCCCGCGCGCGGCCCCCGCCTCGCAGGTGACTCAGAAGGCTCCGGGCCCTCCGACCCCGACCGGAATTCCGATCGCCACCGCGCCTCCCACCGCGCCCGACTGGTCCGGCCCCGATGCGGCCTCCGCCAAAGCGTCGAAGACCGACGTTCGCCTCGGCGAGCCCTTCGACGTCATCGTCGAGGTGAAGCACGCGCGCGGAGAGAGCTGGAGCCTCGATCCGCGCCAGAAGCTGGCGCCATTCGCGCTCCTGGGCCAGAGCCAGGCGACCGAGATCGCGCAGGACCCCATCGAGGTCACGCGCCTCACCTTGAAGCTCGCGCTCTTCAAGCTCGATCAGAACGCCGTGCCCGCGCTCGACCTGGTGGCCCGCGACGCGAAGGGCGTCTCTCATGCATTCTCCCTGCCGGGTCCGACGGTGAAGGGCATCGCGCCGGACCTCGGCAAGGATCATCAGAAGCGGGACATCCACAATCCCGTACCAGTGACGGTGAAGGACTACCGCCCGCTTTGGCTCGCGCTGGGCGTCCTCGCGGCCCTCGCGCTGGCCGTCTGGGGCTTCCTCTGGTGGCGCCGCCGGCCACGTCGCGAACGGGCGGCGCCTGCCGCACCGCCCATTCCCGCCGATGAGGCCGCACTCGCGCAGCTCGGGCGCCTCGAGGAAGAGGGTCTGCCGGCGAAGGGGCGCTTCAAGGAGTTCCACCTGCGCCTGTCGCTGGTCCTGCGCAGCTACCTCGAGGTCCGCTATTCGTTTTCGGCCCTCGACATGACGTCGACGGAGCTGCTGGACGCGCTGGGCCGCCGGTCGACCGAGGGCCTCCAGCTCGCGGACATCTCCTGGATCTGCATGCAAGGCGACCTCGCGAAGTTCGCCAAGGCGCAGCCGTCGGCCGACGACTGCAAGCAGGCGCTGTCGCTCGTGCGCCAGACCGTGATTCGCACCCGGGTGCGCCCCACGGCCGCGCCGGGCGCGCAGGCCGGAGCGGCGGCGTGAACGAGACCGTCCACCTCGCGCACCCCTGGGCGCTCGTCCTGCTCGCGGCGGCTCCGCTGGTCTTGTGGCTCCAGCTCATGCGGCGCCGCCACGGCGCGGTGCTGCGCCACCCGGCGGCGCTGCCCCTGCTGGGTGTGCAGCGCGGGGTCTGGGCGAAGCTCACCTGGTTGCCGCCGGTCCTCTATGCGCTGGGGGTGGCGCTGACCTCGGTGGCGCTGGCCCAGCCGCGCATCCGGACGTCCGCGGCGGAGGACGTCTCCGTCGAAGGTATCGACATCGTCATCGCCTTCGACATCTCGACCTCGATGCTGGCCGCCGATTTCCAGCCAAAGGATCGCATCAGCGTCGCGAAGGACGTCATCGACGATTTCATCAAGAGCCGCACCAACGACCGCGTGGGGCTCGTGGTGTTCGCGGGCGAGGCCTACACGCAGTGCCCGCTCACGCTCGACTACGGCGTGCTGCGACAGATCCTCAAGGACGTCCGCTGCGGCGTGATCGAGGACGGCACCGCGATTGGCAATGCGCTCGCGACCGCCGTCAACCGCCTGCGCGAGTCGGACGCGAAGAGCAAGGTGATCCTCCTCATCACCGATGGCGGCAACAACGCGGGCAACATCGCGCCGGAGCAGGCCGCGGATATCGCGAAACAGTTCGGCATCAAGGTCTACACCATCCTCGTCGGCAAGGGCGGCAAGGTCCCCTACCCCGTGGGCAAGAACCTCTTCAACGAGCCCGCCTACCAGATGGTCGACATCGACGTGAACCCCGACCTGCTCAAGGAGATCGCCAAGACGACCGGCGGCAAGATGTACGTGGCCACCGACAAGGCGTCCCTGCAGAACAGCTTCCGCGACGTCCTCGACCGGCTGCAGAAGAGCAAGATCATCGAGGGCGCGCGCTACGCGCAGTACAAAGAGCTGTTCGGGAGTTGGCTCTGGCCGGGCTTCTTCTTCGCCGCCTTGGGCATGCTGCTGCAGGCCACGGTGCTGAGGCCCTTTCCATGACGAGCCGCGCCATCCAGATGGACTGGCTGGGCGTACCGGTGCGCCTGCTGCATCCCGAGCTGCTCTGGCTCGGCGCCGTCGCGGCCGCCATCGGCCTCCTGTGGGGGTTGCGCGCCATTCGCCGCGCTCGTCTCGCTGCCCGGCTCCTCGATCCTAGCGCCGGCGGCCGGGCCCTGGTCGGCCGCAGCGGCGCGCGCGTGGGCGTGCGCGGGACGGCCTTGACCTTCGGCCTGTTGCTCGTCGCCGTCGCGCTGGCGCAGCCCCAGTGCGGCACCTCCACCGAGCTCACCAAGCGCACCGGCATCGACGTGGTGGTCGCCCTCGACGCCTCGCGCAGCATGATGGCCGAGGACATCCGCCCTTCGCGCCTGGAGCGCGCGAAGCTGGAGCTCGCGGATCTCCTCGACCGGCTCAAGGGCGACCGCGTCGCCATCGTGGTCTTTGCCGCCGACGCCTTCGTGCAGTGCCCGCTCACCACCGACTACGCCGCGGCCAAGCTGTTCCTGCGCGCCATCGACGTGAACTCGGTGCCGCAGCAAGGCACGTCGCTGTCGGCGGCGCTGCTGCAAGCGAAGGAGGTCCTGGACGGCGGCGGCGGCGTGGCCCGCGGACGGGCGGTGGTCCTCCTGACCGATGGCGAGGACCACGAGGCCGGCATCGAGGAGGCGATCGACCAGCTGACCCAGGAGAACATCCGCGTCTACCCCGTGGGCATCGGCAGCACCACCGGCGAGCCCATTCCGACCTTCGACGACAAGGGCCGCTTCAGCGGCTACAAGCGCGACAAGCTCGGGCAGACCGTGATGACGCGGCTGAACGAAGAGGTCCTGCGCGAAATCGCCACCAAGACCGGTGGGCGCTACTACCACAGCACGGCCGGCGACGTGGGCGTGCCCGCCGTGTACGAAGAGCTCGAGCGCCTCGACAAGGCGGAGTTCGAGAGCCACCTCACCGTCCAGTACGCCGAGCGCTACCGGGATTTCGCCATGCCGGGGCTGTTCCTGATCCTGCTCGGTGCTTCGCTGCGGGAACGGCGCCGAGAGCAGGGGGATGCCCTTTGAAGCGGATCTCGGCCCTGCTCATTGCCGCCAGTCTGGGCGGCCTGTTCGACCGGCCCGATCCGAACGTCGAGGCGGCGAACAAGGCTTACGCGAAGGGCGAGTACGACAAGGCCCTGCGCGGCTACGAGGACGCGCAGCTGCGCCTGCCGGACGACCCGCGGCTCGCGTACGACCGGGGCAACGCGCTCTACAAGCTGGGACGCCGCGACGAGGCCCGGGCCGCCTACCTCACCGCCCTCGGCGCCCACGAGGATTCTCTCAAGACGCAGGACTGGTTTAATCTCGGCAACGCGCTGTGGGACCTGGGCAAGAAGGACGAAGCCGCGCAGGCCTACCAGCGCGCGCTGCTCCTCGACCCGACGTTCGACGACGCCCGCCACAACCTCGAGCTCCTCCTGCAACCTCCTCCGCCGCAGGACGCGGGCTCGCCGGACGGGGGTCGCGACGGCGGGGAGCAGGGCGACGGGGGCAAGCAGCCCAGTTCACCGGACGGCGGCAAGGGCGACGCGGGGGGAGGAGATGGCGGCGCGGGCGACGGCGGCAGCAAGGGCCAGGGCAAACAGCAAGGCGGCGAGGACGGCGGCCAGGAAGACGGCGGCGCGCAGCAGCCGCAGCCTCAGGACCAGGACGGCGGCGCCCAGGCGCAACCGCTCGCGCAGCGTGACGGCGGCGCCGGCGATGAGCACAACCAGCAGCAAGCCCAGGCCCAGCCGCTGAACGAGCAGCAGGCGCAGCAACTGCTCGACGCTCTGCGGCAGCGTGAGAAGAACTTCCAGCTCTGGAAGTTCCGCATCAAGCACCAGCATGCCCAGAACGTGGAGAAGGACTGGTGAGGCGCGCGCTACTCGTCGGAAGCCTGCTGCTGGCAGCGGCGCCTCGCGCCCTCGCGGACGGGGTCGACGTCACCGCGCAGCTCGACCAGGACGTCGCCGGCACCGACCAGACGCTCACGCTGACGGTCACCGTCACCATCCACGGCAACGGCGAAATCGAACGGCTGCAGTTCCCGCGCTCGGCCCACTTCCAGGAGCTGGGGCGAACGGAGTCGACCCAGTCGAGCTTCTCGATGAGCTCCGCGGGCATCGACGTCTCGCGCAGCACCATCTTCCGCGTGAGCCTCCAGCCGAAGGATCCCGGCGAGTACGACTTGCCGCCCACGCTCGCCGTCGTGAACGGCAAGACGTACCGGAGCGGTCCCGTCCACGTGAAGATCCTCCCCGCCGGCCATGGGCCGCCGCAAGCGCCCCAGGCGCAGCAGAGCCCCTTTGGGCAGAACCCCTTCGGCGCCTTCGGTTTCCCGAATCCCTTCCCCGACGACGGGCAGGACCCATTTCAGGATCTCTTCGGCGGTGGCCGCCCACCGAACGGCCAGGACGTGTTCCTCGCCGCGGGCGTCGACCGCCACACGGCGTACCTCGGTCAGCAGGTCACGTACTCGATCCGCCTCTACACGCGCGTCGACGTGAACGAGTTCGACGGCCTCAAGCTCCCCGGCTTCGACGGCTTCTGGGGCGAGGACATCGAGACGCCCACCCATCCGGTCCCGACGATGCAGACCGTGGGCGGCGTGGCGTACCAGGTTTTCCTGCTCAAGAAGAAGGCGCTCTTTCCCGATCACGCAGGCGACCTCGCCATCGGGCCGGCCGAGGTGGACATCGGCGCGGGCGGCCTCTTTTTCCGCGGCCACAAGGTCCACCGCAGCACGGGCTCCATCGTGGTGCACGTCCTGCCGCTGCCGGCGGGGGCGCCCCCCGGGTTCTCGACCAGCAACGTCGGGCAGTGGAGCCTGTCGGCGGCATTGCGGCCCGCAACGGTGCCGGTGGGCGAGCCTGCTACGCTGACGCTGATCGCCCAGGGCGCCGGGAACCTCCACGCCCTCGAGCTGCCGAAGCTTCCGGCCATCCCGGGCCTGCGTGCCTACGACCCCACGTCCAACGACAAGAGCACGCCCAGCGGCGACCGCTTCGGCGGTACGCGCAAGGTCGAGATCGTCCTCATCGGCCAGCGCACGGGCGACTTCGAGCTGCCGCCCATGTCGTTCTCGTGGTTCGATCCGGCCGCGAAGGCCTACCAGACGCAGGAAACCCCGCCCCTCCACTTGCTCGTTTCGGCCGGTACGGCGGCGGGCGCCGGCGGCGCGGGGGGGGCGCAGAACGTGCTCGAAGCGAGCTTCCGGCCACTTCGCAGCGCGCCCGCCCTTTCCGTGCGGCGGCTCCCGCCCCTCGAGGGACGCCCGCTCTGGATCGTCTTGGCCACGCCGCCGCTCCTGCTCGCGCTCCTGTTCAGCGGTGAGGAGCTTCGCCGCCGCCGCCGCGACGCTGCCCCCGAGCTGCGGATGCGGCACGCCTACCGCGTGGCGCGCCGTCGGCTCAAGGCGGCGAAGGCGCTACTCGAGGGACCGACGCCGGACCGGGCGCTGGCCGAGCTGACCGGCGCACTCCTGGGCTACCTCGAGGACCGGGCTGGGGAAAAGGTCGCCGGCCTTTCGCACACGGAGCTCGCGGAACGGCTGCGCAGTCTGGGCGCGGCCGACGAGGCGGCCACAGCCGCGGTGACGGCCCTGGAAGCGTGTGAGGCCCAGCGCTACGCGCCCAGAGCCGCGGGAACCGGAGGCGGCAAGGACCTGCTCTCCCGCGTCGAATTCGCGGTCGACGCGCTGGAGCGATCGGACTGGAAGCCCACCCGGAGGGCTGCCTAGATGCCCGGGCTTCTCCTCGCGCTCTCGCTGCTCGCCTCCCCGGCCGATCTGAGGCAGGCCGAGCAGGCCTACCTCGCCCGGAACTTTCCCGCGGCCGAGAAGGCTTACGGCGCCGCCCTCGCCGCCGGAAACGAGAGCGCGGATCTGGAGTACGACATGGGCACCGCCGCGGCTCAGGCCGGCGACATCGGCCAGGCCGTGCTGCACCTCGAGCGCGCCCTGGTGCTCTCGCCCTGGGACGGCGACGCCCGCGACAACCTCGACAGGGTCCGGGACAAGCGCGTGGACAAGGTCGTCGGCCAGGACCTGGGCGAGAGCCCCCTGCAACGGCTGCTGCGTGGCCTCCCGGCAGCCGAGCTCTCGTGGACCTTCGCGGCCCTCTGGATCCTGGGATTTCTCCTCCTCGTGCTGCGGCGCCGGCGCAGCTGGTTTCGCCCGCTCGGTCTCGCCTGCGCCGTCTTCGGTCTCGGGCTCGGAGGTCTGTCCTGGGCCTGCGAGCGAGCCGATGGCATCCCCTTCGGGGTGGTCCTCGCCAAGGTGACGCCGGTGCGCGCCGGCCCCGATCCCAAGCTCCCCGCGAGCTTCGAGGTCCATGAGGGTCTCAAGGTCCTGCTGGAGGAGCGCGACGCCGGCTACCAGCGCATCCGCCTGGCCAACGGCCTCGAGGGCTGGGTCGAAGCGGGGGGCGTCGAGAAGATCTGAGGCTACTGGGCGGCGCGCCGCCCGGCGGCGAGCTTCGGGGACTCGGCGCCCTTCCCCTCGCGGTGCGGCGGGCGCAGCGAGGCCGGATCCGGTAGCGCCGCTTCGAGCTTGGCGAGCCGCTGGCCGGCGCTCTGGAGCCTCTGCCCGAGCGCTTTCTCCTGGTCGAGCAGCGCGTCCGCACCATCCGCCGCCTTCGCGAGCTTGGCCGTGAGCTGCTGCTTGGCCAGCGCGTCCTGCTGCTTCGCGAGGGCGTCCTGCTGCGCCTGCGTGGCGGCGCGCAGGGCGGCGAGCGCCGAAGTAGCGACGGCGCCGCCGTCCGCGAGGCCCGCGGCCTCGGACGAAAGCTGTCCCTTTGCCGCCTGCAACGCCTTCGCGAAATCGGCGAGCGCCTGGGCTGCCGCGTCGCGCTGTGCGTCCATCGCCTTGGCGGCGGTCGCGTCGCGGGTGAGCGTGTCGGCGAGATCGCGCGCCTCCTCGTCGGCCTCGGCGAGGCTCTTCGCACCCACTTTCTGGTGCTGCTCGGACGCCTGGTCGAGCTGGTCCTTGAGATCGCGGGCGCGCTCCTGGAGGTTCACCAGCTCGTGCTGCGAGGCCTGCGTGTCACGCCCCATGTCGCTCTCCGCGGCCTGGAGCTGTCCCTGGAGCTGCGAAAGGCCGTGGCTGATCGGGTCGAGCTGCGCCTCGATCTCCTTCACCTTGTGGATGAGGATGAAGACGATGAGGCAGAGGCCTGCGTAGGCCACGAGCTTCACGCCGGTCTGGAACCAGAGGGCGCCGCCGGAGGCGCGGTTGATGCTGCTCCGCCCCTGGTTCAGTCGGACCACGTTGCGCCAGAACGACCGCACGTGCCGCTTCAGCGGCTTCCCGGCGGGCGCCTGCGCGGGCAATGGACTCTCGCGCGGCGGCGGCGGAGTCCGGATGGGGCTCCCGTCCTCGGGCCCTGGCATGACCGAGACTGTACCAGCGCGACGCCTCCCGGTGCTAGAGTCCGCTTCCCTCGCGAGGAACCCCTCCATGGACCTGCTCGATCTCCGCTCCGACACCGTCACCAAGCCCGGCCCGGCCATGCGCAAGGCCATGGCCGAGGCGGAGGTGGGCGACGACGTGTTCGGCGAGGACCCCACGGTCAACCGGCTGCAGGACCGCGTCGCCGAGATCCTCGGCAAGGAAGCCGCGCTCTTCGTCCCCACCGGCACCATGGCCAACCAGACCGCCATCGGCGCGCAGGTCGGCCCCGGCGACGAGATCATCTGCGACCAGGGCTGCCACGCGGCCAACTACGAGGGGGGCGGGCTCGCGGCGCTGTGGGGCGCGCAGATCCGGGCGCTGGCAGGCAAGCGCGGCCTGCTCGACGCGGCGCTGGTGGAGGAAGCCATCCGCCCGCCGAACGACCACCACCCGCGCTCCCGTCTCGTCGAGGTGGAGAACACTCACAACCGGGGCGGCGGCACGGTGTACCCGCTGGCACAGGTGCAGGCCATCGCCGAGGTGGCGCGGCGCCGCTCGCTGAAGCTGCACCTCGATGGCGCGCGCCTGTGGAACGCCTGCGTCAAGACGGGCGTGGCGCCCGCCGCGTACGCCGCCCACGCCGACACCGTCAGCGTCTGCCTCTCAAAGGGGCTGGGCGCACCGGCAGGCTCGCTCGTCGCGGGCAGCCGCGAGCTCGTCGCCACGGCACGTCGCCTGCGCAAGCGCCTCGGCGGCGGGATGCGCCAGGCCGGCGTTCTCGCCGCGGCGGGTCTCTACGCGCTCGAACACCACCGCGAGCGGCTCGCGGAGGACCACGAGAACGCCCGCCGGCTGGCACAGGAGATCGCCGCGGTTCCGGGGCTGCGTGTGGCGCTGGACTCCGTGGAGACGAACCTGATCTTCGCGGAGGTCGTGCGCGAGGGCTGGAACGCGGCGCGTGCCGTCGCCGCGCTGCGCGAGCACGGCGTCCTCGCCGGGGACGCCGACGGCAAGCGTCTCCGCTTCGTGACCCACCTGGACTTCCCGACGTCGGCCGTCGGCGAAGCCGCGAAGCGCATCGCGACCGCCCTGCGCGCCTGAGAGATGCGCGGCCAGCTGGCGCCCCTCTGGGCGAACTTCCAGGACATTCCGGCGCTGGGCGTCTCCGGCGTCTTGCGCCTCGCCGTCGCGCTCATCGTCGTGCCCTACCTGGTCGGATCCATCCCTTTCGGCATCCTGGTGGCGCGGCTGTTCTCGGGCGTGGACGTCCGCACCGTCGGCTCGCACAACATCGGCGCCACGAACGTGGCGCGCGCCGCCGGCAAGGGCGCCGGGGTCCTGACGCTGGTGCTCGACGCGCTCAAGGGGGCGCTACCGACGCTCGTCGCCGTGCATTACCTCGGCACCGTCCCCGGTTGCATCGCCGGGCTCGCGGCGTTTCTAGGACACCTCTTCCCGGTCTTCTTGCGCGGCAAGGGGGGCAAGGGCGTCGCCACCGCGCTCGGCGTCTTTGCCGTCCTCTCCCCTTGGGCGGCGCCCGTGGGGCTGGCGACCTACGGCGTCGTGCTGGCCCTCACGCGCGTGTCGGCCCTTGGCTCGCTCGCCGGCTCCACCGCCCTGTTGATCGCCGCGGCGCTGCTGCGCTACCCCGCGCCCGTGCTGGCGCTCTGCGTGGCGATCAACCTGCTGATCTACTGGCGCCACCGCGGCAACCTGTCGCAGCTCCTCCGCAAGCGCCGCTGATCAGAGCCCGTACTCGCGGATCTTGCGCTGAAGCGTGCTGCGGCCAATGCCCAGCGCGCGCGCCGCCAGCGTGCGGTTCCCCTGCAAGGTCCGCAGGGCTTGGGCGATGGCCTCACGCTCGACTTCCGCGAGAGGCCTCACACCTCCGGCGATGGGCGCGGCGACCGTGGAGCCGGGCAGTGGCAACGCGCTCTCCTCGAGCCGATCGCTCTCGGCGAGGGCCACCGCGGCCTCGAGGCAGTTCTCCAGCTCGCGCACGTTGCCGGGCCACGGGTGGGCCGTCAGCCGCGCGAGGGCGGCCTCGCTGATGCCGTGGATCTCCTTGCCGTGGCGCCGCGCGAAGACGTCGACGAAGTAGCGCACCAGGCGCGCGAGATCGGCGGGCCCGCGCTCGCGCAGCGGCGGCACCGCGATCTCCACGACGCGGATCCGGTAGTACAGGTCGGCCCGGAACGTGCCCGCCGCCACCATCGCCTCGAGATCGCGGTGCGTGGCCGCGACCACCCGCGCGTCCACCGGCACGGCCTCGGCGCCGCCGAGCCGCTGGAGCTGTCGATCCTGCAGGACGCCCAGCAGCTTGCCCTGGGCCTCGAGCGGCAGCTCGCCGATCTCGTCGACGAAGACCGTGCCGCCCGCGGCGCTCTCGAACTTGCCGGCAGCGCGGCGGTCGGCGCCCGTGAAAGCGCCGCGCTCGTGGCCGAACAGCTCGTTCTCGAGGAGCCCCGCCGGCAACGCGGCGCAGTCCACCTTGAGGAACGGGCCGTCGCGCCGCTTCGAGTTCACGTGGATCGCGCGCGCCACCAGCTCCTTGCCCGTGCCGCTCTCGCCGCGCAGCAACACGGTGGCGTCGGTGGCCGCCGCCTTCTGGGTGAGCCGGTAGACGCGCTGCATCGGCGCCGATTCTCCGACCAGGCAGTTGAAGCGGAAGGCCACCGGCGGCGGGCTCTCCGCGCCGCTCTCGAAGCGGCGCAGCTCGCCGGACAGGCTGGTGGCCTCCAGGGCTTCGGCCGCCTCGGCCGCGAGTTTCTTCAACGCCCGCTCGTCCCCGGCGTCGAAGGTCCCGCCGCGCTTGTTGAGCACCTCGAGCACGCCCACCACCTGCCCGCGCCGGTCTCGCACGGGACACGCCAGCAGGCTCTCGGTGCGGTAGCCGGTCTGGCGATCGACCTCGGGGAAGAAGCGCCGATCCCCGCGGCTCAGCGGCACGTTCACGACCTCGCCGGTGCGCGCCACGTGGCCGGCCACGCCCTGCGCCAGCCCCAGGCGGATCTCGCGCAGCTCCGGCAGGTGCGCCGCCCGTGAGACCAGCTCCTCCCGCGCCGCGTCGAGGAGGTACAGGGTCCCGCGATCGGCCGACACCGCGGCGGCGACGCGATCGACGAGCTCGCGCAGGAGCCGATCGAGATCGGCCCCCTGCGTCATCAGATCCGCGAGCCCCGGCAGGAGCTGGCCCGGGGTGGTGCCCGCGCGCGGGGTTCGCTTCGGGGCGGCCTTGCTCACGAGGTCCATCATAGCGGCCTCCCGGCTCAAAGGGTCACCGTGAGCCCTTCGCGAGCGATCGCGACGTTCGCGAACAGCGCCTTGGCCTCCTCCCCCAGGCGGGAAAGCTCCCGATCGTCGTGACTCGGGTCGTGGTGGAAGAGCGCGAGCCGCTTCACCTCGGCGGCCGCCGCGAGCCGGCAGGCGTCGCCGATGGTGGAGTGGCCCCAGCCCGCGCGCGGCGGCCCGCGCCGCCCCGCGTACTCGTCGTCGGTGTACTGCGAGTCGTGAATGAGCAGGTCGGCACCGCGCGCCGCCTTCAGCATGTCCGGATCGATCGCGCCCTCGGGCAGCCGCTCGGTGTCGGTGGCGTAGACGACGCGGCGGCCGTTCGCGCTGATGCGATAGCCGAGGCAAGGCTGGGGGTGCCGCAGCGCCAGCACCTCCACCTCGGCGGGCCCGACGGAGAGCACGTCGCCGGGCTGCAGCGCACGGAAGCGCAGCCGCGCCTTCAGCGCCCCGAGCGGCACCGGGAAGCCGGGCGGCTCCATCTGGCGCGCCAGCGCCTCCCGGAGCGCGGCGTCGCCGCCGGCGGGCCCGTACACGGAGAGCTCCGCGCGCGGCGAGTACGCCGGCCCGAAGAAGGGGAAGCCCTGGATGTGATCCCAGTGCAGGTGGCTGAGCAGGAGGTGCACCCGCGCTTCGGGGCCGAGGGCCTCGCCCAGCGCGCGCAGGCCGGTCCCGCCGTCCAGCACGAGGACCTCGTCCCCGGCCCGCACCTCGACGCAGCTCGTGTTGCCGCCGACGCCGGCGAACTCCAGCCCGCCCGTGGCCACGCTGCCGCGCACGCCCCAGAAGCGCACCGTCACCCGATCGTTCCGTTCCATGGCCGTACCTCCTGACCACGGAGGGAGCAAGGGGCGCGCCAGCGCCAACCTCCTGGAATCCGGCCGGCTGCGTTCGCCACGCTGCGCCACATTGAGGCGCCGCTGGCCCAACGCGAGCCATCCCCAGACGGACACACGGCGCCCGCCGGGGGCCAGCTTGCACGCCAATCGACGTTGGCCGCGTCGGTCCGCCGAGGTAGTCTGGCAGGATGAAGGCCCCATCCCCGGGCGTCGACACGACGTTGATCGAGGAGATGCTCCTTCTCCTGCCCGAGGAGCGGCTGCGTTTGAACGATCGAATTCTCGCGTCTCTGGAGCCCCTGCGCCGTGCCATCGCCGAGCGCGCCGAACCCACCGTCGCTGACCAGCCTCCTGTCGGCCCTGACCGCCGCAGGGATTGAGTTCGTCCTGGTAGGCGGCCTGGCTGCCGTCGCCCAGGGCGCGCCGCTCGCCACGCTCGACGTCGACATCGTCCCGCGACGAGATCCGGAGAACGTCGACCGCCTCTTCGCGCTTCTGGGCACGTTGCATGCGCGGTACCGCGGCCGGCAAAGCACGCCGGTGCCGCTCTCCCGAGGCGCGCTCGGGGGACCCGGCCATTCACTGCTCGTGACCGATCTGGGCCCACTCGACTGCTCGGAACCATCGAGGGTGGAAGGGACTACGAGGCGCTGCAAGCCGACTCCCTCCACGTCCAGGTCGAGGGGCGCCGCGTGACCGTCCTGTCGCTGACGGCCATCGTGCAGCTCAAGCGGGCCTCCACCCACCCCAAGGATCGGCTGGCGCTCCCGGTCCTCGAGGAGACGCTTCGACGCTCCGGGCGGTGACCGCGCGACCGGGTGCGGCGTCGGCCGTATCGGCTACGCGGTCATCTGGCCGAGGCCCTTGATGAGGACCTCCCTCGGCTTCACGCCGTTGGCCGGGCCGATGACGCGGTCGCGCTCCATGCGCTCGATCAGATCCGCGGCGCGGTTGTAGCCCACGCCCATCTTGCGCTGCAGCAGCGAGATCGACACCCGCTCGAGCTGGCTCACCACCGCGATCGCCTGGTCGTACAGCTCGTCCGGCACGCTGTCGGCGCCCCCGCCCTCGCGCTCCTCGCCGCGCGGCTTCAGGATCTCCTCGTCGTACACCGGCGTGGCCTGGCCCTTCCAGAACTCCACCACGCGCTCGATCTCGGTCTCACGCACCAGCGCGCCGTGCAGGCGCAGCGCGTCCGAGCCGCCGGGCGGGATGTGCAGCATGTCGCCCTCGCCGAGCAGCCGCTCCGCGCCGGGCCCGTTGATGATGGTCGCCGAATCGTGGCGCGAGGCGAGCCGGAAGGCGATGCGCACGGGGAGGTTGCTCTTGATGACCCCGCTGATCACGTCGGTCGACGGCCGCTGCGTCGCGATCACGAGGTGGATGCCGACGGCTCG
>DATJNL010000139.1:0-4364 GCA_035508175.1 Myxococcales bacterium | reverse complement strand
GCCGTCACCCCCGGCCTGTCACGGCCGCTGCCCGCTCGCTCGCCGAACTTCCCCTCCTCCGGCTCGATGACGAGAAGGCTCAATGGGTCGTCCCCGGCCGCTTCCCCTTTCTGAGCAGCGAAAGGGGAATCGACCGTGGACGACACCAACTTCGCAGCTCTCCCGCACCACAAGCTCATCGCCTTCGAGGTCGCGCGCGACCTCCTCCTCGCCGTGCGCGCCTGCCACATTCGCGACGCCAAGCTCCGCGACGAAGCCTCCCGCTCCTCCAAGAGCGCCTGCCTAAACACGGCCGAAGGCGCCGGCCGGGTCACGCGGGCCGACAAGGCCCGCTCATTTGCCATCGCCCGAGCAGAAACCGTGGAGGCCGCGGCGGCGGTGGAGATCGCCCTCCTCTGCGGCGACTGCGGCGAGACCGAGGCGCAGCAGGTCGCGCGGATCGCGAACCGGCTGGTGGCGCTGCTCACGGGGTTGTGCCGGTAGCGGCGCCTGGCAGCTATTTGGGCAGGATCGAGAAGCCGGCCTGGCTGGTGAAGTACACGTTCTTCTCGTCCACCGCGATGCCCACGGGCTGCGGAACGTCCGCAGCGATTGTCGTCAAGCCGGTCCCGTCACGGCTGATCTGGAGGATGGCGCCGTTCTGCCCCCCGTCGTCGCCTTCGTTCACCCAGTAGACCCCCGTGCCATCGACCGCCACGCCCGCCGGAGAATTCTGTCCCGTGGCGAGCATCACCGGCGCGCCTCCGTCCAGGGGGACCATCATCACGGAACCGGTTCCCGCAGCCGTGCCGTGGTTCGTCCAGTAGAGGGCCGTGGCGTCCACCGCAAGCCCCCAGGGAACGCTCTGTCCCGCGGCGACGACCACGGCTTGCCCGCCGTCGAGGCTCAAGCTCATCACTGCGCCGTCCCCACCGTCCAGCGATCCCTGATCCAGCCAGTAGAGCGTGGAAGCATTCACCGCCAACGCCCAGGGCGATTGCTGCCCGGTCGCGAGCACGCGTGGGCTTCCCCCGCCGAGCGGCATCTCCACCACGGAGCCCGTGGGGGTCCCTGGAATGCTCAGGTTCGTCCAGTAGATGCTCGTGGCGTCGACGGCCACGCCCCAGGGCGTGTCCTGGCCGCCTGCGATGGCCGTTCCATTGCCCACTCCGCCGTCGAGGGCCGCAACGGAAATCGTCCCTTCGCCGAAGCCAGGGCGGCCCGGGGCAGCGTAGTACAGGTTGGCCGTGTCGAGCGCGACGCCCCATGCGGCCACCTCTTCCGCCGTAAAGGTGTAGAATTGCAAGGCACCGCTCAGCCCAAACGCAGCAACGCCAGCCGTGCCGAACACGAACGACGGGGACCATGCGACCGCCGCCGTGTCGCCCACGACCACCAGGTTCCCGCCGGGCCCAATCCCCAGGCCTCCGCCGCGGTAGGAGAACCCGTTCCACACGACGTCGCAGCTTCCGCCCACGCAGCCGGGCATGGCTACCGCGCCTACCGCCAGGCCGGCGGGCGACGGGCAAACGGTTCCGCAGCCGCCGCAGTTCTCGGGGTCGATTTGCGTGTCGGCACAGGCATCGCCGCAAATCACCTCCGCGCTCGGGCAACCGCCGCCCGTGGAGACGCCCCCGCTGGACCCGCCTGAGGCAGCGCCCGCGGAGGCGCCGCCGGAGACACCCGTCGTGCCGCTGCTACCGCCCGATCCGGTTCCAGGGCCTGCCCCGCTGGCGGCAGCACCCGCAGAGCTCCCGGACGAAGCGCCTGGCCCTCCACTCGAAGAGCCTCCCCCAGCAGACGAGGCTCCTCCCCCGGACGGCGCCCCGGCTGTCGTCGCACTCGACGAACGACCCGTTCCCCCCGGCGACGCCGGGGAGCAGCAGCCCGTTGCCAAACCGAGCCAGCTGAAGGCGGCCGCCACGCTGAAGGTGACTCGAAGCGAAGTCATCGTCCCCTTGATCACTTGGGAGTGAGCACGACCAGCCCTTGGTTCTGCGGCGAGAAGTAGAGGCTCGTGCCGTCGACGGCGATCGCGCTCGGCTGGTTGGCTTGATCTATGAGAGTCGTGGCGTTCGTTCCGTCCAGATCGACCTTGGAGATTGCCCCTCCGTAGCGACTGCTGCCGAAGTTGCCCCAGTAGACGGCCGAGCCATCCACGGCCAGGCAGGAGGGAAAGTCCTGCCCGGCGGCCAGTGTGGAAGGCGCTCCACCTTGCAACGGGGCCTTCATGACGGAGCCCGTCCCGGCCGCATCTCCGTAGTTCGTCCAGTAGATGTTGTTCGCGTCCAGCACGATGGCCGATGGAGCATCCTGGTTGGCGGCGATCACGGTCGGCGGCCCTCCGTCGAGCGCGACGGCCATCACCATGCCATCGTTCGCGTCTTCCGCCCCCCGGTCCACCCAGTAAACGGCCGTGGCATTGACGGCAATGCCCCAGGGCGACTCCCGGCCGGCCGCCAGAATCTGGGGAGGCCCTCCCACAAGCGGAGCTCTGAGAACGGCGCCCTGCCCGCTCCCGGGAATGCTCCTGTTCGTCCAGTAAACGTAGCTCTGGTCCACCGCGATGGCCCACGGCACATCCTGGCCCTCTGCCAGCGTCGAAGGCGTTATCGGCGATGACTCGCCTTGCAGGGGAAACGACATGATGGTGCCGTCGGCTTGGCCAGGCGTACCTTGGTCCGCGAAGTACACGCTCGTGCCGTCCAGGGTGATGCCCCACGGGTTCTGCTGAGGGGTGGTGAGGACCTCGTTCTGGCCGTCCGTCGTCAGAATTTCGACCAGACCCGTACCACTTTCCTCCTGGGCGTTCGCGGCGACGGCGATGTGGGTCCCGCTGAGCGCGAAGTTGCTCGCGGAGACCCCAAAGCCGACGAACCCCGGTGTTTCCAACTGAAGCAGACAGACCCCGCCGAGGCAGGCGGGGAGCGCCGCGAAGCCGAAAGGGGCGTGTGGGCAAACGTTTCCGCAGCCTCCGCAGTTGTCGGCATCGTCTTGCGTGTCCGTACAAGTTCCTTCGCAGATTATGCCCGGGCACGCTCCCCCAGTCGTGCCGCCCGAAGAGGCCTCGCCGGTCGATCCACCCGTGGACTGGCCGCCGGCGGACCCGCCGGTCCCGATCCCCGCCGAGCCGCTCGCATTCGCCGAGCCGGCAGCCGCGCCTCCTGCGGAAGCGACGCTGCCTCCAGAGGCGCCCGCAGAGCTCGCGCCACCTGTGCCGCTTTGTACTCCCGTGGTCGAGGCGCCGCCGGCCGTGCCGCCAATCTCGCCGGAGGCGGAGAGGCAACATCCGTTGAACAGGGCAGCGCAGGCCCACAGGGCTAACTGCCTGCTCATCCGCACAGTCGTACCTCAGAGTTTCGTCGCAAGCATCTCGATCACACACCCGGGTGGTAGTTCACGTCAACTCTGCCGGAGCGATCGTCGACGCGCCTTTAGGATGAACACTCGAACAACTGATTGATGCAAGTTCCGCTCGCGCAGTCGGCGCCGAACTGACAAACGTAGCTCGCACTTCGCTCGCAGACGCCGTACACGCAGTTATTGCTCCCGCAGTCCTCGTCGCCGTTGGGGCACCCATACTGGTAGGTCGCCATGCAGGCTGTCGGAATCAGGTTGTAACATGCTTCGTCGCCTCCAGGGCCTGACTCGATGGCATCGACGCCTGGGATGCCGCAGAGAAACGGGGACGCGCAGTCGGCGTTGCTGGCGCAGTGGCCTTGTGTCGTCGTAGACTTGGCGCAGAGCCATTGTCCAAGCCCGCTATTGTACTGGCAACTATGACTCCCGCAGTCGCTGTCCACGCTACAGCTGTGATCGTAGGGGTAGACGCATTCGTGGGTGATTCCGTCACACTCCAGTCCGCTGCAGCAGCCATCTTCACCGAAGCACGTTCCGCCCTTGGTAGGGTTACAAACGCACAGGCTGTCGTGACACGAGTCGCTCCCACAGTCTGAGTTGGCGCCGCACGGCTGCCCTATGTCGCTGTAGCCGCAAGCCGTCGTGCCCAACGCGTCGCAGCACCCGCCGTTGATGCAGCCGTTGTTCCCGTACGTGCTGCAGCTGCCCCCTGGTGAGGTCTGGCATACCCCTTGGATACACTCGAGCGAAGAGCAGCAGTCGTTTGGAGCGCCGGTGCATCGCTCCAGCAGAGCGCTGCAGGCGCAGGTTGCAGGAGAGCCCGTGCAGCTGTCGCTTATGCAGTCACTGTTCTGGGAACAGGAGTACCCCTCCGCTCGAAGGCATGTCCCGGTCGTATGATATCCGTAGCCTGGCTCGGGAAGGTAGGTCCCCGTGCAGGAGTACCCCGTGCTGCAGTCGCCAGCGTAGTGGCAGTCTTCGCCGGCACCGCTTTGAATGCAATTCGTGCCATTATCTTCGTATGT
>DATJNL010000138.1:0-3363 GCA_035508175.1 Myxococcales bacterium | reverse complement strand
GCGCTGCTCGGCAAGACCTACAGCGAGGTGATCCAGCGCTCCGGGATCGACCCGATCGAGGTCGAGGACGTCGTCGCCGGCTGCGTCCAGCAGTTCGGCCAGCAGGGCTTCAACATCGCCCGCAACGCCTGGCTGCAGGAGGGCCTCCCGATCGAGACCCCCGGCACCACCATCGACCGCCAGTGCGGTTCCGCCCAGCAGGCCGTCAACTTCTCCGCCGCGCTCATCGCCGCCGGCGTGCACGACGCCATGATCGGCTCCGGCGTCGAGCACATGGGCCACCTGCCCTTCGCCGCCGGGATGAAGACCCAGGAGGACTTCGGCTACGCCTTCACCCCCGAGCTCATGGCCAAGCACAACATCGTCGGCCAGGGCCTTGGCGCCGAGATGATCGCCGACCAGTGGGAGATCCCCCGCTCCGAGCTCGACGAGCTCGCCGTGCGCTCGCACAAGCTCGCCGCCCAGGCCACCGAGGAGGGGCGCTTCGAGCGCGAGGTCGTGCCCATGACCGTCGACGGGCAGGAGTACGTCACCGACCAGGGCATCCGACCCGACACCAACCTCGAAACGCTCTCGCAGCTGAAGCCCGCCTTCAAGCCCGACGGCAAGATCACCGCCGGGAACGCCTCGCAGATCTCCGACGGCGCCGCCGCCGTGCTGCTCATGGCCGCCGACAAGGCCAAGGCGCTCGGGCTCACGCCGCGCGTGCGGATCGTCGACCAGACCACCGTCGGCTGCGACCCCGTGAAAATGCTCGAGGGGCCCATCCCCGCCACGCGCAAGATCCTCGAGCGCAACGGCATGGGCATCAACGACATCGACCTGTTCGAGATCAACGAGGCCTTCGCCCCCGTCGTCGCCGCCTGGCGCCGCGAGCTCGACCCCGACATGGACCGCGTCAACGTCAACGGAGGCGCCATGGCCCTCGGTCACCCGCTCGGCTCCACCGGCGCCCGCCTCATCACCACGCTGCTGCACGAGCTCGAGCGCTCCGACAAGGAGATCGGCTTCGTCACCATGTGCTGCGGTGGCGGGCTCGGTACCGGCACGCTGATTCAGCGGGTCTGATCCTTCTGCGCTTCACGAGTCGTGAGGGCCCGTCGCGCAAGCGGCGGGCCCTTCGTCGTTAAGGTCTAGGCCAAGGTGGGAGCGCAGGGCGGCCCGGATGGCCGCCCGTGGTAACTGCCGGCGCACGCGCAGCGGTCTCTTCTAGCCAAGAGCGAGCGTGCGCCGGCCCCGAAGGCCGGATGCCGGTCACGAAAGCCCTGGATCGCCAGACCCGAGTCCCAGGCCGGACCCGGATGGCGCGGGGACAAGACCAGGTTGGTTTTCAAGTCGGTGATAGCAATTGCTATCACCGATCTCAAAACGAAAGACGAACTCCCCAGTCGCGCGGGGCGCCTTCGGTCCTCTGGCCGTGTAGGTCTCTAGCCTTCCGGCCCGCCGCCCGTCCAGTCCACCGGCACGGGCGCCAGCGCCAGCAGCGCCTGCCACGTCGCGGCGTCCGCCACACCCGTAACCGGCAGCGCGTGCGAAGCCTGGAAGCTCTGCAGGTTCGCCTGGGTCTGGCTCGCGAACAGTCCCGTCACTTCCTGCGAGGGGATCGCCGTCGCGAGGTGCTCCTGCAGCCACAGCACCTGGTCGCCTTTCGAGCCTTTCTTCAGTTCCGGGTAGGAGGTGTTCGGGATCACGCTGGACAGCGAGGCCAGCGGCGCCGCCAGCTGGCTCCAGCCGCTCGCCGGGGTCTCCTGCCAGTCCCAGAAGGAGTAGCCCGTCGCCCCGTAGTCCACCGCCTCCTCGCGGAAGCGCAGCACGTCGCTGGACTTCACGCCGCCGTAGGTCTGCCCCAGCGGGAACAGCGGCCGGCCGTAGATGCGGTTGCCGATGTAGGTGTTCGCGTAGACCGTGTCCACCGAGGTGCCGATGTCCTTCCAGTACATTTGCGGCGCGTTGTACTGGGCGCCGTTCGGGCCCAGGAACACCGAGTAGGGCAGCGACGGGTGATAGGAGACGTAGGGGAAGGAGGCCAGGCCCACCGGGTAGGTCGGCCCGACTTTCGCCCGCAGGTCGTCGATATAGGTCTGCGCCGCCGCGTAGCGGCCCTCGTACTCGGCCTCCGCGTCGATCACCAGGCAGTCCGCGCCGTTGGCCGCCGCCTGTGCGCCCAGGTTCGCCTCCCCCGCCGGGTTCGTCCCGTAGACGTACTGCCAGGCGCAGGCTTTCAGCCCGTTCGCGTGCAGTTCCGCCACCAGCTGCGGCGAGAACTGGCTCCAGTAGTTGCTCGATCCGTCCGAGCTCTTGATGAACAGCGTCGTCACCCCCGCCGCGTGCGCCTGGGCCACGATCGCCGCGACGCTGCCGCCGCTGGATTTGCTCACGTACCAGATCCACATCCCCTGGCCGTCGAAGGGCGAGCCGCTCACCGCGCCCACCGTCGCCGGCAGCGGGTGCGGTTTCACCGGCGGGTGCAGCGCGTGGTTGTAGATGTAGATCGGGCCGTAGGAGCTCGAGTGCCGCGCGTGGCTCAGCAGCACCATGATGTGCCCCGAGTGGGCCGACTTCGGCACCGTCAGCAGCAGCCCCGCCGTCGTTTTGCGCAGGTGCGAGGTGGGGGAGGTGCGCCCGATGCGCCCGCCCGGCGTGCGCGGGAACGCGATCGTCGAGCCCGCCCCGATGCCCTTGCCCGCGATCAGCAGCGTCCCGTGCGTCGAGACCTGGTGCGGGTTGCCGCTGCAACGCGTCTGCGGCACGCAGCTCACGCTCGTGATCCGCACCGTCAGCACGTGCGGGCTCGCCGTCGCGCGGCTCTTCGCCACCGGCTTCGCGGCGGGCGCCGCCGCCGTCGGTGCGGGAGCCGCCGGCGCGGGGGCCGCAGGGCTCGCGCCGCCGCTGGCGCTGCCCTGCGAGGCGCCGGCCGGGTTCGCCGCCAGCGCATGTGGCGTGCTCCAGCCAAGCGCGTAGGCGAGTATGAGCGCGAGGGCGCACGCGAACGCCACCAGGAGCGCTGCGTGTCCTACCCCGGATCGCTTGTGGACGGCGGTGCTCGCCACGAAATCCCTTCCACTCTGGGCCTGAAAGCCGGCCCCCGATTCGGCGGCGTCAGAGGTTAGCCGCTCTTCGTTCGCAAACCGCGCAGCGCCACGGAAGTTGCGTGCGTCGCCGCGCCCAGCCCGTCAACCCCAGCGAAAACCCGTCGCCGAGGGGGCCGGGGGCAGCGGGCTGGAGGGAAGCCCCGTCGGCGTCCGCGGCAGGTTGAAGCCCGTAGGCGCCACATCGTTCGGCGCATCGCCGTGGAACAGCGAAGCCAGGTACTGGATCTGCTCGCGCCCCACGCCCAGCTCGAACTGGCCGCCCCCGTAGTTG
>DATJNL010000137.1:0-8959 GCA_035508175.1 Myxococcales bacterium | reverse complement strand
AGCTGATCGTCCCGCTCCACCTGCCCGAGATCGAGCCGCGCCTCCGGCTGCTGGTCGCGGACTATCGGCCCACCTTGAATCCGTGGCCACTGTCGGTGCGAGGCTGGACCTTTCGCATGACGCTGTGGCTCAACCGGTACGAGCGGGTCGCGCTCAACGAGCATGCGATCCTAGTCACGATAAAGGGGAGCTTCGACCCGGAAGGACGCAACAGCCGCGTGAGGGCCTCTTTCCGGCGGGGCTTCTCTCCCGGCGGCTTGGCGATCAGCACGCTCATCACCGCCTTCTTTGCGGCCATGCTCTGGATGAACGGGGCAGGCTGGAAGTCCCTGATGATCCTGATCCTGCCGCTCTGCTTCTTCGTCCTCCTCTTGCAGCTCGGTGCGCCGGAGATTCAGCGTGAGCAGCTGCGGGACCTCCTCCGGTCCTACCTGGGAGAGCAGGCGCCCCAGTCCCTGGCGCCTCCCCTTGCACGGCCGATCGACGGGGGCGGGTTGCTCGCCAGCCTGCTGTCGATCGCCATGGTCAACGCGTTCGTCGATTTCGAGCTCTGGAAAGCCCACGCAGGGCCCTGGGTGATGTGGGGCCTGGCCACCCTTTCTGTCGTTCCCTGGGGCATTTTCTTCTTCCGTTGGCTGACGCGCCCCACGCCGCCCGACGGCTGAGCCGCCCTGGCCCGATCAGCATTTCCAGATAGTTAGCCTGTGCTGTTGACCTGGGTTCTTCCAACGCGCGCATCGGTTCTTCCAACGCGCGCGTCGGTTCTTCCAATGCGCGCATCGGTTCTTCCAATGCGCGCATTGGTTCTTCCAACGCGCGCATTGGTTCTTCCGATGCGCGCATCGGTTCTTCCAACGCGCGCATCGGTTCTTCCAACGCGCGCATTGGTTCTTCCAACGCGCGCATTGGTTCTTCCAACGCGTGCATCGGTTCTTCCAACGCGTGCATCGGTTCTTCCAACGCGCGCATCGGTTCTTCCAACGCGCGCATTGGTTCTTCCAACGCGTGCATCGGTTCTTCCAACGCGCGCATCGGTTCTTCCAACGCGTGCATTGGTTCTTCCAACGCGCGCATTGGTTCTTCCAACGCGCGCATCGGTTCTTCCAACGCGCGCTCCGGTTCTTCCGCCGCACTGTCCCGGCGCCCCCGTAGACGGTCCGTCCCCCGCCGGAAGCAGTATCATCGCCGCGCGATGCGCGATGCCTCGAACGAGCCCCACGCCTGGGTCTGGTCCCCGCGGACCGCGCTCGCGCTCGCTTTCTTCGTCCGCGTCGCGGTCTTCCCCTTTGCGTGGAACCTCTACGGCGACGCCCCCTCCCGCGTGGTCACGGTCCTCGACTGGCTGGCCCATCCCTTCTTCCTTCGCAGCTTCCGCGGCGCGCGGCAGTTCGGCCCGCTCAACGTGTACCTGCTCGCGGCGGTCGAGTGGCTCTGGCCCGACCGCTTCGTGGCGCCGCGCCTCTTGAGCCTGGTGGCCGGCACGCTCACGGCCTGGCCCCTCTACCGGCTCGCCGAGCGGCGCTTCGGCCGTCGCGCCGCCGCGCTGTCCACCTGGGCCTTCGCCGTCTACGGGCTGCACGTGCAGGCGAGCACCACCGCGGCCAGCGAGGCGCTCTTTCTGCTGCCGCTCCTGTGGGGTCTGGTCGCGCTCGACCGCGCCGCCGATCGGCCGCGCTGGCTCGCGGTCGCCGGCTTCGCGCTCGCCTGCGCCTCCGCCATCCGCTACGACGGCTGGCTCTACGCGCCGCTCTCGTGGCTATGGCTCGTGCAGCCGCTGCGCGAGAAACGACTCCGGCCGGCCCACGCGGCGCTCTTCGCCGCCGCGACGCTCGCGGTGCCGGCGTTCCTCATGTGGGGCAACTGGGTCGACATGGGCGACCCGCTGTACCTCGTCCACTACATCGACGCCGACCACGTGAAGAACGCGCTGCGCGCCAGCGCGGCGATGGGGCGCGCGCGCTGGACGCTCTACTGCCTGCTCTTCTGGCCGGCCAACCTCGCGCTCGAGCTCACGCCCTTCGTGGCCGCTGGCATCCTCTTGGCACTCCTCGATGGCCTGCGCCGCCGGCGGCGAGCGCTCGACCTGGCGGCGATCGCCCTCACGCCCGCCGCATTCTTCACGTTTCGGGGCGCCTTTCTCCTCCAGTTCCACCCGCTGGCCCGCTTCACCCTGCCCACCGCGGTCTTGCTCCTCCCCTACGCGGGCGCAGGCCTCGAGCTCCTGTGGGTGTACCGGCCCCAGTGGCCGCGCATCGGACTCCAGGCGACCGCGGCGGCCACCGCGCTCGCCCTCCCGGCCTACCTGGCCTGGCGCACCGAGGGCCGCGGCGACGCCTGGGCCGACACGTTGCGCCCGATCAGTCCGGTCTCGAACCTCCCGCCCGATCTGGAGGCAGCCGCGGCCGAGCTGGGACAGGCGGCCGGGGCCGGCCCCGTGCTCGTAGACGAGAGCCCGGGGTACGAGGACATCGCCGTCGCCTTCTACGTGCCGCTGCCGCTCGGCAAGGTGCTGTCGTTGCGAAGGCCGGAGGACATGACCCTCTTGACGGCCGGGGCGCCCCCGGCGGCCATCGCCGCGCTGGAGGGCGGCGGACTGGCCTCTTCGGGTCTCGTGCGCCGCGACGGCGACGCCCTGGCGGCCTTCGGCCGACACTACCGGTTGATCCGCCGCGTCGGCCGAGTTGCCATCTATGCCGTGGGTACCTGACCGATGCGCAGCCCTCGCGCTGGCCGGCGGCCGCGCCTTGCCCTACACTGAAGGCCATGAGCCCGCCCGAGACCGCCGAGGAGCGCGCCGCCCGGCGTGCCGCCTGGCCCGCGCGGAGAGGGACGTCGCAAGAGCCGGCCGCCGGTCCCGAGGATCCCACGGCCGCCTGGAACGCCGTCCTCGAGCTGACGTACGAGTGCTACCGCCTGGCGGGTCACGACCTCTCGCCGCTGCCCCGCGATCGCTGGCCGGTCCGACTCTTCCGTCCTGGCGAACCCCGGCGGGACGCCGATGACGCCGGCTGACTGGAACACCGACTTCCTGGACGTCGTCGACTGCTTCGAGGCCGAAGGGGTGGACTTCGTGGTCGTCGGCGCCTTCGCACTCGCGCAACATGGGGTGTCGCGGGCCACCGGCGATCTCGACCTCCTCATCCGGCCCACGGTGGAGAACGCGCGGCGCGTGTTGTCCGCGCTGCGCCGCTTCGGGGCGCCGCTCGCCGGCGCGTCCGAAGACGACTTCGCGAGGCCAGGCACGGTGTTCCAGATGGGCGTCGTGCCGCGGCGCATCGACGTGCTCACCGAGCTGACCGCGCTCTCGTTCGACGAGGTGTGGGCCACGCGGGTCCCGCACGCCGTCGATGGCCGTTTGCTCTCGTTCGTAGGCGAGGAAGCGTTCTTGAAGAACAAGCGCGCCCTGGGCCGCCCGAAGGATGCGGCCGACGTGGACGCGCTCGAGCAACTACGCTCGCGCAAGCGCCGCGAGTGACGGCCGGGAGCATCGCCAGGCCCGTCCAGTACGTCCGGCGGGCTACGCCGCGGGCACCTCGTAGATGCGCAGCCCCTCGCCCACGTAGATGGGCGAGAGCCCCAGCTCGCCCTCGATCAGCGGCTCCTGCCGCCAGGAGGGCATCACCAGGTAGCGGATCCGGTACTTGCGCAGCGAGTCGAGCGCTGCCTCGCGCGACAGGCCCGTGGTGTCGCCCACTTGCCGGTAGACGCCTTCGAGGCCTGGCTGGCCGTCGGGTCCCAGCAGCGCCTCGGGCGGCACGACCTTCGCGGCCTCGCCCTCGCGCGCCCACAAGAGCCGCACCGAGGCCCCGCCCTCGTTCTCGCGGTAGCTCACGGCGAGCGCATGGGCGCCGGCCGCGAGCGGGAGCGTCACCGAGCGTTCCAGGTAGGGGTGCGTGCCGCCGTTCGTGAGCACGGGCCGGCCGTCGATGAAGAGGACGCCCGCGTCGTCCGCGCCCAGGGTCAGCGTGTAGCGGCCGGCCGCCGGCACGAGAAGCTTTCCCTGCCAGTCCACCTCGAAGTCGTCCGGACCGAGGCCCGCCATGGGCGAGCCCGTCCCCCAGTCGAAGTCGATGTCGGGGTCGCGGCGCTGGTGAGGCGGCCCCAACCCGCCGCGCGGGTGGCGCAGCCGGCCGATGACGGGCTGCTCGTCGAGCCAGCGGATCAGGCGCTCCGGCGTGCGGCTCAGGTACGCGTCGACGAGCGGGTGGCCGTGCAGGACGGCGTCGTAGAGAGGTCGCGTGTCGCCGGACATGTCGAGCACCGCGAACGTCGAGGGATCCTTCGCCCAGCTCGCGAAGATGGCCGGCGCCGGGAAGCGGCTGGTGGTGAAGGGGTGGGGCCAGAGCTCGACGAGCGCCACGGCGAGCAGCGCCGCGGCTGCCCCCCAGCGGGCGGGCCTGGACGGACCCTCACGAAAGAGCCACGCCAGGCCGAAGGCCGCGGCCCCGCAGAGCGAGAAGATGGCGATGAAGCCCGCCCGCACCGGGCAGCCTGTGAAGTCGAGCAGCGGCGCGGCCCGCGTGAGCCAGCCATAAGGCAGGAGGAAACCCTGGTGCACCACGCCGCCGGTGCGCAGGTAGGGGCCCAGCGCGAGCACCACGCCGAGCAGGGCGAGGCCAA
Organism: Myxococcales bacterium; assembly: GCA_035508175.1. Lineage (GTDB taxonomy): Bacteria > Myxococcota > Myxococcia > Myxococcales > JAKAPL01 > DATJNL01. Next base: position 4,339 of record DATJNL010000137.1, on the reverse strand, counting down.
TCCAGACGCGCGCCCTGCGGGCCTTGATCGCCCCCAGGGCCGCGAGCGCCATGAGGGCGTAGCCCAGGTAGTCGCAGTTCTCGGCCGGGTTGCCGCTGAAACGGCTCCAGCTGCTCCGGAAGCCGGCGCCGATCGCCTGGGCGGCGTTGGGGATGAAGAACGACCACAGGTCGGCGGAGAACGTCACCGGATCGTGGGCGCCCTCCCAGTTGTCCGCGGCCCGCGCCGCGAGCATGGCGGAAAACAAGGGCCACATGACGGCGAGGTAGGCCGCGCCCAGGATCAGCGCCCGGTTCAGCGCCGTCCAGCTCCTCAAGGCCGGCTCGGTGGCCGCGCGCCACGCGAGGTAAGGAAAGGTGAGCGCGACGCAAAACAGGAGGTAGTACCAGGAGGCCAGGCTGGCGGCTGCCAGCGCCAGCGCCGCGAAGACGGGCCAGCGGCGCTCCGGCCGCTCGATCGTGCGCAGCAGCATCCAGAAGTAGAGCGGCACCCATTCGAGCGCCATGACGTGCATGTGCCCGAGCGCGTGGCCGAAGTGGTACGGCGCGAAGGTGAAGAGCGCTCCCGCCGCGAACGCCGCCGGGCGGTGCCCCGTCAGCTCGAGCGCGAAGTGGTAGAAGAACCAGCCGCCCAGGAGGTAGCTCCAGGCCTCGGCGCAGTTGAAGACCGCCACCGGGGGCAGGAAGTGCCACAGCGGGAGCGCGAGCAGACAGTCCGGGAAATCGAGGGTCTCGAAGAACATCGGGACCCCGGTGGGCCAGTGGACGTAGGTGCTGAAGAACGGGTTCTGGTGCAGCTCCACCAGCGCCTTGTGGACCCACCACATGCCCCACAGCGTCTGCCAGTGGTCGCCGAAATCGCCGCCGATCTCGGTGCCGAAGCGGGCGGCGAGCGGCCACGTGAGAATCAACGCGAGGGCCGCATACGCCGAGAGGACCAGGGCCTCCCTTCGAGCCTTCTCCCACATGGCGAGTCAGCTTGATAGCAGATCCGGCTTGAACGGTCGCGCGTCGCTGCCTATGATCGACTGAAATGACGCCGTCTCAGGCCCTCGGGCGCCTTCCTGCCCGGCGGCCGTTCCTGTCGATGTGGTTCCCGCCTCCCACCGCCCCTGGCACCGGAGCTCCCGCTTGATGTCCGCCCACTTTCGCCGCGCCTTCGCTCCGGCCCTCGTCGCCCTCGCTACCTTCCTCGGCCCCGTCCGCGCGCGCGGCGCCGCCGCCCCGAGCGCCCCCCTCGCGCAGGACGACCTCGAGGGCGTCCAGGACAGCCAGCCCGACAACGACGACCTGTCCACGCTCAAGATCCTGAACCAGGTGGTCCTGCTGGTGAAGGACAACTACGTCGACCCGCGGCGCATCCACCCCAAGGAGATGATGAACGCGGCGCTCGACTACGTGCAGCGCACCGTGGCCGACGTCCTCATCGACGGCGACCCGGCCTCCGGGCACGTCACGGTCACCGTGGGCTCGGCCACGAAGGACTTCGACGTGAGCGACGTGGACACGCTCTGGAAGCTGTCGTTCCGCCTCAAGGACATCTTCAGCTTCATGCAGGCCCACCTCTCGAAGAACGACAAGCCGAAGGAGATCGAGGACGCGGCGGTGGCCGGCATGCTGTCGACGCTCGACCCGCACTCGGTCTACCTGCCGACCGAGGCCTACAAGGAGATGAAGCTGCAGACCCGCGGCGAGTTCGGCGGCCTGGGCTTCGTCATCTCCATGAAGGACAGCCACCTGCTCGTGATGCACGTGCTGCCCGGCACGCCGGCGGCCAAGGCGCACATCAAGAAGGACGATTGGGTGATGCGCATCGAGGAGCAGTCCACCGTCAACATGGACCTGAACGACGCGGTCTCGAAGCTCCGTGGCGCCCCCGGGTCGCCGGTGCACATCGTGGTCGCGCGCAAGAGCTGGCCGGAGCCCAAGCCGCTCACGCTCACGCGCGAGATCATCCAGATCGAGAGCGTGACCTCGAAGCTGCTGGAGACCAAGGGAGCCGACGGCCGGCCGATGTACGTGGGCGGGATCAAGATCAAGAACTTCCAGGGGAACACCTCGCGCGACCTGCGCAAGGCCATCGACGACCTGCAGGAAGCGGCGCACCAGAAGGGCGGCACCCTCGGCGGCATCGTGCTCGACCTGCGCGGGGACCCGGGCGGGTTGCTCGAGCAGGCCATCCAGGTCACCAACACCTTCGTCGATCACGGCACGATCGTCACGACCGTCGGCCTGTCCGACAAGCTGCGCGAGCCGAAGAAGGCGCGCCCGGGCGACGCGATCGAGAAGGACATCCCGCTCGCGGTGCTCGTCGACAACGGGTCGGCTTCTGCCTCCGAGATCGTCAGCGGCGCGCTCAAGAACCTCGACCGGGCCGTCATCGTGGGCCGGCCCACCTTCGGCAAGGGCTCGGTGCAGGTCCTCTACGACTTCGCCGACCAGACGGCGCTCAAGCTCACCATCGCGCAGTACCTGACCCCCGGCGACATCTCGATCCAGGAGGTCGGCATCGTGCCCGACATCCGGCTAGACCGCTCCCTCGTGTCCAAGGACCGGGTGGACGTGTTTGCCCCCAAGAAGCTGGTGGGTGAGGCGGACCTCGAGCACCACTTCGGCAACCCGGCCGACGTGAAGCCGGTCACCACGCGCGAAGAGGTGGTGGAGAAGGAGAAGCCCGAGGAGATCGTGCGCTACCTCGGCGAGACGCCGAAGGCGAAGCCGGCGGACGACGCCGACGCCGATCCCGCGGACTCCGACGACGATGCCGACGACGTGGACGAGGAGGACGACTTCAAGGTCGACTTCCAGGTGGAGTTCGCGCGCGACCTGATCGCGGCGGCGCCGGTGGCCACGCGGAGCGGCATGCTGGCGGCTTCGAAGGGTTACGTCGACCAGGTGAAGCAGGCGCAGGAGCAGAAGATCGACAGGGCCATCGCCGCGCTGGGCGTCGACGGGACGGCGGGTTCGGCCGAGGGCGCCCCCAAGCCGGTCGTGGAAGTGAAGACCGAGCCGCTGCGCGGCGAGGCCGGCGGCACGCTCGACATGACCATGGCCGTGACGAACGACGGCACCGGCCCGCTCCACCAGCTGCGGGCCTACACGGACTGCCCCGACAACCCCTGGCTCGACCGCCGCGAGTTCCTGCTGGGCCTCGTGAAGCCGGGCGAGACGAAATCCTGGACCGTGCCGGTGAAGATTCCGAAGTACGAGATGTCCCGCCGCGACGAGGTCACCTTCCACTTCCAGGAAGAGAACGGCCTCGCACCCCCCGACCAGAAGGCGGAGATCACCATGGTGCAGCTGCCCAAGCCGGCGTTCGCCTTCAGCTGGGAGGCCAGCACGGTGCACGGGCCGGCGGACGGGATGGCCCACGTGGGCCAGGACTTCGTCATCACGGTGGACGTGAAGAACGAGGGCACGGGCAAGGCGCTCTCCTCGTTCGCGAGCCTCAAGAACCTCGGCGACGAGAAGATCTTCATCAAGAAGGGGCGTGAGAAGATCGGCGCCCTCAAGCCAGGAGAGACCCACCCGGTCACGTTCGAGCTCTCGCTCGTGAAGGGCTACGCCGGCGGGCCGCTGCCGCTGCGCGTCTCCATCGTCGACGACCAGCTGGACGAGGTCGCCCAGGAGAAGATCGAGATCCCGGTGGCGCCGGCCTCGCTCCACGTGCAGCCGCTGCACGCCGCCGTGCGTCTCGAGCAGAGCGGGCCCGTGTTCCTCACGGCCGCGCAGGCCGGCAGCCCCGCGATCGCGAGCGGCCGCAAGGGGCAGATCCTGCCCGTCACCGCGCGGGCAGGCGGCTTCTGGGCCGTGCCCTGGGGCAAGGACCGGACGGTCTTCCTCCCGGTGGACGACGCGCGGGAGACCCGCGCCCATCCCACCGCGGTATCCTTGACCGAGGTCATGCAGCACGAGCCGCCGCGCATCCAGATCGCCGGCGTGGACGCTTCCCAGGGCGGTCCGGTGACCGACGGCGATCACTTCGAGCTGGACGCGACCGCCACCGACCCGCGCCCGCTCCGGGACGGCTACGTGTTCGTGAACGACAAGAAGGTCCTCTTCCAGACGGCGGCGCCCGGCTCCAAGGATCTCCACTTCGACAAGAGCCTGCCCCTCAAGGCCGGCAACAACCGCATCACCGTGATCGCCCGCGAAGACGACGACTACGAGAGCCAGCGCACCTTCAACGTGATGCGCCGGTCCACCGAGGTCGCCGCGCGCAAGACCGACCACCCCGACTCGCGCTGACAGCCGAGCTGCGCCGCAGCCGAAATTGACAGGCCCTCCGGGCGCTTGCTAGCGTGAGCACAGCAAGCCTGGAGGGTGGCATGCGGCTGCTT
>DATJNL010000136.1:0-2786 GCA_035508175.1 Myxococcales bacterium | reverse complement strand
TGCCAATCGATCGATTGGCAATCGCCTTCATCGGTGAGTCGATTCCAATCGATCGATTGGCAGTTCCCTCCGTCGGCGAGTCGGTTCCAATCGATCGATTGGCAATCCCCTTCGTCGGTGAGTCGGTTCCAATCGGTCGGTTGGCAATTCCCTTCATCGGTGAGTCGATTCCCTCGCACCGATTGGAGGCGACTCAGGTGGCCTTTTCGTCGCGCGGGCCTGGCGTTACCATGTGGAAGTGAAGATCCCCCGCGATCACCTCCTGCGAGGCCTGCTCAGAGGGCCGGGGGTGCGGGTGCTGGCGGCCTTCTCCACGGCCGCGAGCCGGAAGGCGCGCGACTCTCACGGCTGCGCCCCCACCTCCGCGGCGCTGCTGGCGCAGGGGCTCACGGCGGGCGCCCTGCTCGCGGCGGCGCTCGAGAAGGAGGAGGCCCGCGTCAACCTGCAGCTCGAATGCGACGGCCCGGCGCGCGGCCTCTTCGTCGACGCCGGCACCGACGGCTCGCTGCGCGGTTACGTCAAGAATCCCAAGGTCTACTTCAGCAGCGGGCCGGGAGAGCCGCTCGCGCCCGAGCGCGCCCTGGGCCGCAAGGGCTACGTCAGCGTGCTGCGCGATCTCGGCGAGGGGGAGCTCTACCGCGGCTTCGTGGAGCTCGAGGCCTGCGAGCTGGGCCAGGACCTCGAGCGCTACTTCCGCGTGTCCGAACAGGTGGAGACGGCGGTGGGTCTCTCGGTGCTCGCGGACGGCGCGGAGCCGCTGGGCGCCGCCGGCGGGGTGCTCGTCCAGCGGCTGCCGGGCGGCGACGCGGCGGCGGTGGAGCGTGCGCGCCGGGCGCTGCGCAGCGGCGCCCTCGATGCCGCCCTGCGCGAGGGGCGCACCGGCTCGGCGCTCTTCGAGGCGCTCGATCTGGGCGACGGCCCGCTCGAGCTCCTCTCGGATCTCCCGCTCGAGCTGCGCTGCCGCTGTTCGCGCGAGAAGGCCGTGGGGGCGGTGCTCGCGATGGGGCTCGAGGAGATGCGCTCCCTCCTCGCCGACGTCGGCGAGGCCAAGATGTCCTGCGAGTTCTGCGGCGCGCGCTACCACGTGTCCGGCCCCGAGCTGCGGGCGCTGATCCAGCAGGTCGACGAGCGGGCCGACGGGCGCTAAGGTGCCCGTCCGAGGAGATCCCCGATGGCCACCGGACCCACGCCCCCCGCCCCCCCGCACGTCCAGCTCCAGATCCAGCTCGACGACGACGTGGCCCAGGGGGCTTACGTCAACATGGCGGTCGTCAACCACTCCGAGACCGAGTTCACGCTCGACATGATCTACGTGCAGCCGCAGCAGCCGAAGGCCAAGGTGCGGGCGCGGATCATCACCAGCCCCAAGCACATGAAGCAGCTCCTCGCCGCCATGCAGGAGCAGGTGAAGCGCTACGAGCAGCGCTTCGGCGAGATCGACGTGCCCATGTTCCCGCCGGGCATGCTGCCGCAATGAATCCGGACCGGCCGTAGGCCTTCCGTACCCCCTTCGAGCCGCCAAGACCCCGATCTTACAGGGGCGACGACCTGGCATGTCCGTTGCGGATTGCCCTCCCCGTGGATCAACCGGCGCTGTCGCCGGCCCCACCTCGGAGATGCCATGTCCCTCAGCGAACCCCTGCTCAAGTCCATCGCCCCGGCCAAGCCCCCCGCGAAGCGCCTCGTCGTGTACACCATCATCGAGAAGCCCGGCACCGACCGCAGCTTCTGGTGGCGGATCGGCACCGCCTGGATCAACCGCGACCAGTCCATCAACATCCAGCTGGACGCCTTCCCCGTGAACGGCAAGCTCCACGTGCGGGAGGCCTCGGAGCGGCCGGCCGAGGCCAAGGACCAGGGCTAGCTCGCGCCACGAAAGCCGCTAATTTGCTAGGCGGCACGCCCGCCGGATACACTATCGGGCATGGCGCGCAAGCGACTCGGCGAGTTGCTCCTGGAACGGCGCGTGATCACCCAGGAGCAGCTCGCGTCGGCTCTCACCCTGCAGCGGCAGATCGGCGGCCGGCTCGGCAACGCCCTCGTGGCGAAGGGCTACCTCACGGACGCGCAGCTCTGCCGCACGCTCGGCGACGCGCTGGGGCTCCCGGTCCTCGAGGTGGTGGGGCTCAAGGACTGGCCGGCGCTGCACCTGCTGCGCGCCTCGTTCTGCGAACGGCACGAGGTCTTTCCCGTGGCGCTCGACGATTCGCGCACCGGGCGACGCCACCTCATGGTGGCCATGGCCGATCCGCTCAACCTCCCGGCCATCGAGCAGATCGAGTTCACCACCGGCTGCAAGGTCGACCCCGCGCTCGCCTCGCGCACGCAGATCCGCAGCGCGATCCTGCATTTCTACCACCGCAAGGCCCCCGCGGGCCTCGAGAAGGCCAACGAGTCGGGCCGCATGACGCTGGTCCGATCCGGCGGTGAGGAGATCGAGGTGGACACCAAGGTCCGCCGGCAGATGGCGGCGGCCCCTCCGCCGCTGCCGAAGGCCCAGGAGCCCGAAGAGATCATGCCGCTCACGGAGGAGGTCACCTCCCGCACCGAGCTCTCCGAGCTCATCCGCGCTCGCGAGAAGCTCAAGCGCGCGAAGGTGCGCGGCGGCAAGGGCGACAAGCTGAACGACGATCTGGCATTCCTGACCGGCACCGAGGATCCGCTGACGGCGCAGCTCGACGACCTGGAGCGGCGCTTCTGGGCCCTGATGAGGCTGATGGCGAAGAAGGGGCTCATCAGCAAGGAAGAGTTCAAGGAAGAATTCGAAGAGTAGCTGTTCGCCGGGG
>DATJNL010000135.1:0-2628 GCA_035508175.1 Myxococcales bacterium | reverse complement strand
TGGAGGCCCTGCCGGTGGAGCCTTCTCCTCCGGTGGAGCTGGCGGCCGCGCCGGTCGATCCGGCCGAGCTCGCGCCGCCCGAAGACGCTTCCCCGCCGCCCGTGCTCGAGCCCTCGGCGGCGGTGGCCCCGCCGCTGCCGCCCCCGTTGCTCGAGGCGACGCCCGAGGTCGGGCACGCCGAAAGCGCGAGGACGCTTCCGAGCGCAGCCCAGCGGGTGAGGCGGCTTCGCGGCGTCATGGAGCCTCCCGATGAAGTTGGATTCACCCACGGTAACCGCGATCGGAAGAGAATCGCAAGCCGAGCGTCCGCGCGGGCGGGCCGGCGCGTTGACGCGGCGCCGCGCGCGGCGGGATAATGACGGCGCTGTCCCGAAGGGAGACTTCATGCAAACCTGGACGACGCCCGACCACGAAGAGATCCCCGTGAGCTCGGAGTGCACCGCCTACGCGGGCGCCACTCGCTAGCGCTTGAAGGTCCGCCTCCTCGGCACCGCGGCGGGGGGCGCGTTCCCGCAGTGGAACTGCGGCTGCGCGAACTGCCGCGCGCTGCGCGAGGGCTCGGCGCGGCTCCGGCCGCGCAGCCAGTGCGCGGTGGCCGTCTCGGCCGACGGCGCCCGCTGGTTCCTGCTGAACGCTTCCCCGGATCTCCGCGCGCAGATCGAGAGCTTTCCCCCCTTGTGGCCGCCGGCCGGCGCCGCGCGCGGCACGCCCATCGAGGGCGTGCTCCTCACCTCGGGCGACCTCGACAAGGTGCTCGGCCTGTGGCTGCTGCGCGAGGGCGGGCGGCTGCCGGTCCACGCGACGGCGCGGCTGCGGGACACGCTGGAGCAAGGCCTGCGCCTGCCCTCCGCGCTCGAGCGCTGGAGCGGCTTCGACTGGCGCGAGCCGCCGCCTTCGCTGGCCCCGCTGCTCGATGCGCGCGGGGCGGAGAGCGGCCTCGCGTACGCGGCCTTCCCGGTGCCCGGGAAGCCGCCGCGCTACCTGGAAGGCACGGGGGCGGCGCCGTCGCCGGGCGACTGCGTGGGCTACCGGATCGTCGACCGCGCCACCGGCGGTCGGCTCGTCTTCGCTCCCGACCTCGCGGCCGTGGACGGCGTCGTCGCGCGGGAGATCGCCGATTGCGACGCGCTGCTCGTGGACGGCACCTTCTGGACGGAAGACGAGATGACGCCCCTCGGCGGGCGGCCGGCGGCGGCCATGGCGCACCTCCCGGTGAGCTCCTCGCTGGCCGCGCTCGGCGCCTCGCCCGCGCGCACCCGGATCTTCGTCCACGTGAACAACACGAACCCCATGCTGCGCGAGGATTCGCCCGAGGCGCTGGCGGCGGCCATCGCCGGCTTCGAGGTGGGCGTGGATGGCCGGGAGCTCGAGCTGTGAGCCTGCTCTCGCGCGAGGACTTCGTGTCGGCGCTGCGCGAGGTGGGCACGAAGCGCTACCACCACCTGCACCCCTTCCACGTGAAGATGAACGCGGGCGGGCTCTCGCGCGAGCAGATCCGCTGCTGGGTGGCGAACCGCTGGTACTACCAGCGCGGCATCCCTCTCAAGGACGCCGCGATCCTCTCGAACTGCCCCTCGCGAGAGGTGCGGCGCGTCTGGCTGCACCGCCTCACCGATCACGACGGGCGCGAGGGCGCGGAAGGCGGCCTCGAGGCCTGGCTGCAGCTCGGCGAGGCGGTGGGCTTCCCGCGCGAGGAGCTGCTCGACGAGCGGCACGTGGTGCCGGGCGCGCGCTTCGCGGTGGACGCCTACGTGACCTTCGCCCGCACGAAGCCCTGGCCCATCGCGGTGGCGTCGTCGCTCACCGAGCTCTTCGCGCCCGATCTCATGCGCGAGCGCATCGCCGCGTTCGAGAAGCACTACCGCTGGATCCGGCCGGAGGGGCTCGCGTACTTCCGCAGCCGCGTGCCGCGGGCGAAGGGCGACTCGGACGAGGCGCTCGACCTCACGGTGACCCACTGCGACACGCGGGAGATGCAGGACGAGGCCGTGGCGGCGCTGTCGTTCAAGTGCGACGTGCTCTGGGCGCTGCTGGACGCGATCGCGGGGGCCTCTTGAACGAGCTGCCCGTGGATGCGCGGCCCAGGCTGGCGGCCCGGGCGCGGCTGCGGCCCGACCCCGCGAGCGGCAAGACGGCGCTGCTCGCGCCCGAGACGGTGCTGCTCCTGAACCCCACCAGCGCCGCCATCGTCGAGCTGTGCGACGGCCGCACGCTCGCCGAGATCGCCGACGCGCTGGCGGCGCGCTTCACCGTGCCGCGCGAGCAGGCGCTGGCCGAGAGCGCGGCCTACCTCGGCCGGCTGCGCGACCGCGGCCTCGTCGAGCTGCCGTGACCGCCCCGCGCCCCTTCGCGCTCCTCGCCGAGCTGACGCACCGCTGCCCGCTGCGCTGTCCCTACTGCTCGAACCCGACCGAGCTCGCGCGGGCGAGCCGCGAGCTGCCGGCCGAAGACTGGAAGCGCGTGCTGCGCGAGGCGGCCGAGCTCGGCGTGCTCCACGCCTTCTTCTCGGGCGGCGAGCCGCTGCTGCGCGAGGAGCTGCCCGAGCTCGTCGCGGCGGCTCACGGGGCCGGTCTCTACACGAACCTGATCACGAGCGCCCACGGTCTCGGCCGGCCGAAGCTCGAGCGG
>DATJNL010000134.1:0-6806 GCA_035508175.1 Myxococcales bacterium | reverse complement strand
CAGATCGCGCTCCACACCGCCGATGCGCGTCCAGCTGGTGGTGAGTCGCGCGCCGGTCAGCTCGGCGACGCGATCCCAGAGCAGCTCGCGCGCCTCGATGGCGTAGAGGAACGGCGTGAAGCCGCCGAGCTCGAGCGCCATCGCGCCCACCATGGTGAGGTGATCGCAGATGCGATGGATCTCGCCGCCGATGACGCGGATGTACTTGGCCCGCTCGGGCACGTCGATGCCGCAAAGCTTCTCGACCGCCAGGGAGAAGCCCACGTTGTTCAGGATCGCCGAGACGTAGTTGAGCCGGTCGGTGTACGGCAGGCACTGCGTCCACGTCACGTTCTCGCACGACTTCTCGAAGCCCCGGTGGAGGAAGCCGATCTCGGGGTCGGCCTTGACGATCGTCTCGCCGTCGAGCTCGATGTGCGTGCGCACCGTGCCGTGCATCGCGGGGTGGCTGGGCCCGAGGTTCACTTCCATGTGCCGCCGCGGCAGCTCGGCCTCGAGCGGGTTGTCGGCGATGAGGGCGTTGCGCTCGTCCATGGGGGCCTCGGGTCAGCGCCTCGGCGCCCGGCCGGGGAAGGTCTTGTCGTGCTCGCGGGGTTGCGGCCCCGGGCCGCGGATCAGGTCGGGGATGTCGCGCTCGGGCACGATGGGCTGCCGCCCGCGCAGCGGGTAGTCCTTGCGCAGGGGATGCCCCTGGAAATCCTCCGGCATGTACAGACGCTTGAGGTTGGGATGCCCCGTGAAACGGATGCCGTACATGTCGAAGACGTGCCGCTCCCACCAGTTCGCGGTGCGCCAGACGCCGGCCACGCTCGGCAGCTCGCCCGGGCTCTCGGGCACCTTGGCGCGCAGCCGCACGCGGTGGTGATGCGTGAGGGAGGTGAGATGGTAGACCACCTCGAAGCGCGGCGATTCACCGAGGTAATCCACGCCGGTCACGGAGAGCAGCAGCTTCATGTCCAGCGCGGCGTCGTACTTCAAGAACGCGCCGACCTCCGCGACGGCCGCCGGCTCGACGAAGCAGGCGTCGTCGCCCCGGTACGTGTAGGGATCGCGCACGGCCGCGGGGAACTTCGCCACCAGCGCGTCTAGCACCGCCTTCGACATGGCCTCAGGCCGGTACCACGCGCAGGCCGTGGTGCTGCTTCTGGATCTTCTCCTGCAGCATGATGAGCCCGTCGAGCACCTGTTCGGGCCGCGGCGGGCAGCCCGGGATGTACACGTCGACGGGCACGATGTGGTCGATGCCCTGGATCACCGCGTAATTGTCGTAGAAGCCGCCCGAGGAAGCGCACACGCCGAAAGCGATCACCCACTTCGGGTCGCACATCTGCTCGTAGACGCGCTTGAGGATCGGCCCCTGCTTCACGTTCACGGTGCCGACCACGATGAGCAGGTCGCTCTGGCGCGGCGAGAAGCGCGGGTACTCGGCGCCGAAGCGGGCGATGTCGTAGCGGCTGGCCGCGACCGACATGTACTCCATGCCGCAGCAGGCCGTGACGAACGGATACTGGAAGAGCGAGTACTTGCGGGCCCAGCCCAGCCCCTTGGAGAGCGTGCGGCGGAAGAAGCCCTCCATCTCGTCGCGCCGCGTGGTGACCGCCGGCAGTTCTCGCGCATCCGCCGCCATCAGTGCTCCCAGTCCAGCGCGCCCTTCTTCCACACGTACACGAGGCCGAGCAGCACGGTGGCCACGAAGACCGCCATCGAGACGAGCCCCGGCCAGGCCAGCTCCTTGAAGAGCACTGCCCAGGGGTAGAGAAACACCGCCTCGACGTCGAAGACGATGAAGAGCAGCGCCACCACGTAGAACTTGACGCCGAACCGGTCGCGGGAGCTCCCGCGCGCCGGCAGCGAGCCGCACTCGAAGGGGTCGAGCTTCGCGGGCGTGGGCTGGTGCGGACCGACGAGCGCCGACGCGTAGGAGAGCAAGAGCGCGAGCGCGCCCGCGATCACGAAAAGGATCGCGATGGGCAGGTAGGCGGTGAGCGGCGAGGTGGCGGCGGCCGGCACGGCGCGGACTCTAGGAGTGGGGGCCTTCGGCTGTCAAACGAAAGGCGGACACCCGGCGCGCCGCGGTGCCGGGGATCACTCGAAGGCGAGGTGCACGAGGGGCACGGTGAGGCTCCCCGCGTGGGCGGGAGGTCGCGGCGGCGTTCCGGCCGGGGTTCCCGCGGCGGAACCCACGATGGGCGCGCCCAGCGCGCTCACCACGCCGAAAGCCGCGACGCCGAACACGGCCGCCGCGCTGCCTGCGTTGTTGCCGCCCGCCGCCGAGATGACCGCGCCGACCAGCAGCCCGACCAGGGGGCCGGCGACCAGATGCGCGAGAAGGTCTCCGCCGAGCGCGCCCCAGAAGGAGACGTCGTAGTTCTGCGTGTCGTAGATCCAGCGCGTGGTTCCTGCGATCGCGAACGGCTGCGCCAGGAACGCGGCGATCCCGAGCACCAGGAGCGGAATGCCCAGACTCGGGTTGCCGACGCCGCCGCACGGCGGGTTCAGCGCGAGATCGCCCTCGGCCACCAGCAGCACCGCCAAGGTGTCGATGGCGCCCGTCTCGAGCAGGTTGAGCCCTGCCGACTCCCAGAAGGCCGTCGCCCGCGACCCGGCGAGCGGTGCGGGGGGAGGGGCCGGCACCGGCTCGAGCAACAGCGGCGACTGCGAGGGCGGCGAAGGGTAAGCGCCGCCCGGCGGTGGCGGGCCGGGTACGATCGCGACCGGCGGCGGCGCCGGCTCCTCGACGAGCGGCGGAGGCGGCGGAGGCGGCAGCCCTTCGTCGTCGCCCAGGGTGAGCCGCAGCTCGCCGGCGAACGCGGCGGCGAGGGCCGGGCTGGGCTGGGCGCCGGCGACCATCAAGACGAGCGAGGCGAGCATCGACCCTCCACGGCCATCCTAGCACCGACGCCTCGGCGCGTTCGGGCGGTCCGTTTCCTGGCTGACGGATGACAACGGTGAGGCCGCGCCGCCGCGTGTATGCTCTCTGCAGTCATGTTGCCCCTGCCCATCGACCCGCTCCTGCCCGAGGCCGTCGAGCGGCTCCGCGCTTCGGGCGCGCTGGTGCTCATGGCGGCGCCGGGCGCGGGCAAGACGACGCGGCTCCCGCGCGCGTTGCTCGAGGCCGGCTTCGCCCAGGGCGGAGAGATCGTGGTGCTGGAGCCGCGGAGGCTCGCCGCGCGGCTGGCGGCCCGGCGGGTGGCGGAGGAGCTCGGGGAGCGCGTCGGTGAACGCGTGGGCTACCAGGTGCGCTTCGAAGACGTGTCCGGACCGCGCACCGCGCTGCGCTTCGTGACCGAGGGGCTGCTCACCCGGCGGCTCGTGAGCGACCCCACGCTGCGTGGCGTCTCGGTGGTCGTCCTCGACGAGCTCCACGAGCGCAGCGTGCACACGGATCTGGCCCTCGCCCTGCTGCGCCGCCTGCAGCGCGGCGCCCGGCCCGAGCTGAAGCTGGTCGCCATGTCCGCGACCCTGGACCCGGAGCCGGTCGCGGAATTCCTCGGCGGCGCGCCGATCCTCGAGTCCGCCGGGCGCCAGTTCGAGGTGCGCATCGAGCACTTGCCGCTGCCCGATGCGCGGCCGCTCGACCAGCAAGTCGCTTCCGCCCTGCGCCGCCTGCTCGCCGCCGGCGTGACGGGCCACGTCCTGGTGTTCCTGCCCGGCGCGGCCGAGATCCGCCGCGCCGCCGAGGCCGTCGCGCCGCTGGCGCAGCAGGGCGACCTGGCCGTCCTGCCACTGCACGGCTCACTCACCGCGGAAGAGCAGGACCGCGCCGTGCGGCCTTCGGAGCGGCGCAAGGTCATCCTCGCGACGAACGTCGCCGAGACGTCGATCACCATCGACGGCGTGGCAGCGGTGATCGACGGCGGACTCGCCCGCGTCGCCGGCAACGATGCGTGGAGCGGCCTGCCGACCTTGAAGGTCGCGAAGGTGAGCCGTGCCTCCGCGGCGCAGCGGGCAGGGCGGGCGGGGCGCACCCGGGACGGCGTGGCTTTGCGGCTCTACACCCGCCACGACCACGACGGCCGGCCGGCCTACGAGACGCCGGAGTTGTTGCGCGTGGACCTCGCGGAGCCCTTGCTCGCGCTGGAAGCCGCGGGGGTGGCCAGGGCAGACGACCTCGCCTGGTTCGAGGCGCCGCCGCCGGAGGCGCTGCGCGCGGCCGAGGAGCTGCTCGCCGCGCTCGGGGCCCTCGATGCTGCCGGGGCGCTCACCGAGACCGGTCGCAAGCTCGCCCGGCTCCCCTTGCACCCACGCCTCGGCCGGCTCGTGGTGGAGGCGGTGGCGCGCGGGGCGGGAGAGAGCGGCTGCGAGCTGGCGGCGTTCCTCGCCGAGCGCGACGTGCGCGTCGATCGGGGGCGCCTCCGCGCCGGGCCGTCGGATCCACTGGAAGTCCTGGCGCTGGCCCACGGCCGCGACGCCGCGCGCCTCGACCGCGTGGCGCGGCAGCTGGTGCGGATCGCCGGCGCGCGCGACGAGAAGCTCACCGAGCCCCAGCGCGAGGAGGCCCTGCAGATCGCGCTCCTGACCGCCTTCCCCGACCGCGTGGCGCGCCGCCGCAAGACCGGGAGCGACGAGCTGCTGCTCTGCGGGGGCGGGGCGGCGAAGCTGGCGCGGGAGAGCGTGGTTCGCGACGCGGCGCTGGTCGTCGCCGTGGAGGCCGAGCAGGGACGCGCGGTCGGGCACGGCACGAGCGTGCTCGTGCGCTCGGCGTCCGCCATCGAGCCTGGATGGCTCGTCGATCTGTTCCCCGAGCGCGTGCGCGAGGAGGACCAGGTGAGCTGGGACGCCGAGGCTGAGCGCGTGCGCGCCTCCTCGCGCCTGGTGTACGGCCAGATCGCCATCGACGAGAGCGCGGGCGCGAGGGGGGATCCGGCGCGCGTCGCGGCCGTGCTGGCCGAGGCGGCGCTCGCCAAGGGACCGCGCGCCTTCGCGCCCCCCGAGGAGGTCGATCGGTTGATCGCGCGCGTGGCCTTCGCGCGCGAGCGGCGCGGCGCCGCCGCGCTGCCGGCGCTGGGAGAGGCCGAGCTGCGAGAGACGCTGGCCGACCTTTGCCAGGGGCGGCGCAGCTTCGCCGAGCTGCGGGACGCGTCGTTGCTGGAGGTGGCCCTGTCCAGGCTCACCTACGACCAGCGGCGCCTCCTCGAAGACGTGGCACCCGAGACGCTCCCGCTGCCCAGCGGCCGGCGCGCGCGCGTCGAGTACGCCGCGGGACAGCCGCCCTGGCTCGCCTCGCGGCTACAGGACTTCTTCGGCCCCGCCGCGGGCCCCGCGATCGACGGCGGCCGCCTGCCGCTCGTGCTGCACCTGCTCGCGCCGAACCAGCGGGCGGTTCAGGTGACGTCCGATCTGGCCGGCTTCTGGGACCGCACCTATCCGTCCGTGCGCCAGGAGCTCTCGCGCCGCTACCCGCGCCACGCCTGGCCCGAGAACCCCCGCGTCCCGCCGCCGCCCCGCCCGCGGAGCCGTTGAAGACCCGTCCGATGAAACCAGGCCCTCGGGGGTCGTTCCGGGTGACGAAATGCAGGGGCGTACAAGACGCTCGGCGCGTGCTCCGAAAGCTGCTATGCCTGCGAAGACGGGGCACGGCTCATTCCAAGGAGGGTCACCATGATCGACGCCCGCAGCACCACCGCGCTGGTCCTCGCACTGGGACTCGCTCACGCCAAGGTCGCCGCAGCCGACCCCGGTCCGCCGACGTCGAGGCCCGGCTGCACTCTATCCACCGGTGCGGCGCTGGCGCAGGCCGGCAAGGTCGACGAAGCCGTCGCCTGCTGGCGCGGGCTGCTGCCGCTGGCCCGAACCGTCGCCGAGCGAAACTCGCTGATCGTCTCCATCGAGCGTACGAGTCTCCGGCCCGACCAGGATCTTTCAGGGGTGACGTTGCTTCAGGTCGAGATCGCCAACGCCTGGGCGCGGTCGGTCGACGACGCGAGGCGCGCGGCGTCGATCTGCAACCTGCAGTGCACGGTTCAATACGAGGCGTGCCTCGCCAAGGTCCCCCTGAGCAGCTGCGGCGAGACTCTCGTGGCGTGCTCGCAGGCCTGCGGGTCGCCCGGCGGTTGAAGACGCAATCGCGCCCCCTACGCGGGGCGCGCTGCTGGAGCCGGGCGCCCGCCGCCCAGCCGGTCGAGCGCGAGGTAGATCACGGGCGTCGTGAAGAGGCCCAGGATCTGCGCGAAGGCCAGGCCGCCCACGATGGTGAGCCCCAGCGGCACGCGCAGCTCCGAGCCTGCGCCGTGGGGCAATGCGAGCGGCAGCGCGCCGAAGAGGGCCGCGAGCGTGGTCATGAGGATCGGCCGCAGCCGGATCACGCAGGCCTCGCGCACGGCCGCCTCCGCGGACAGACCGCGCTCCCGCCGCGCTTGCTGGGCGAAGTCGACGATGAGGATGCCGTTCTTCATCACGATTCCGACGAGCAGGATGAGGCCGATGAGCGCGATGACGGTGAGCTCGAGGTGGAAGGCGCGCAGCGCGAGCAAGGCGCCGAGGGCCGCGGGCGGCAAGGTCGCGAGGATGGTGAGGGGGTGCACCAGGCTCTCGTAGAGCATGCCGAGCACGAGGTAGACCGCCGCGAGCGCGGCGAGAAGGAGCCACGGCTCGCTGCGCAAGGACGACTCGAACGCCTTGGCGGTGCCCGCGAAGCTGGCGTGGAGCGAGCCCGGCAGGCCCATCGCGCGCTCGGCGGCGTGCACCGCGTCGACCGCCTGTCCGAGCGCGACGCCCGGCGCCAGGTTGAACGAGATCGTCACCGCCGGGAACTGGCCCTGGTGGCTCACCGAGAGCGAGGTGGGATGGGCGCCCGCGCGGGCGAT
>DATJNL010000133.1:0-7295 GCA_035508175.1 Myxococcales bacterium | reverse complement strand
CTCGACCCTCGACCCCGACCCGGACCCTCGACCCCGACCGTCGACCCCCGACCCTCGACCCCGACCCTCGACCCCGACCCCGACCCTCGACCCTCGACCCCGACCCTCGACCCTCGACCCCGACCCTCGACCCCTACGTCGTCACCTTGTGGATGCTCCGCGACGCCAGGAACACCGTGAACACGCACGTCCCTGCGAGGATCGCGATCTCAGGCCACACGTCGAGCGGGCTCGCGTTGCGCAGCACGATCGCCCGCATGATGCGGATCATGTGCGTCGTCGGGAAGATGTCGCCCACGGCCTTGAGGAAGAACGGCAACCCCTCGAACGGGAAGATGTAGCCCGAGAGCAGCATGGCCGGCAGGAACAGGGACTGCGAGAGCTGCTGCGCCCCCATCTGCGTCTTTGCCTTCGTGGAGATCAGGATGCCGATCGGCAACAGCGCCAGCAGGTACAGGATCGCCATCCCGTAGAGGAACAGGAGGCTGCCGTGGATGGGCACCCCGAAGGCCCAGCGCATCAGCGACAGGACGATCGTCGTCTCGACGAGGCCGAAGGCGAGGAAGGGCGCGAGCTTGCCCAGGATCAGCCCGATGGGATGGATGGGCGTCACCAGGAGCTGCTCGAACGTGCCCTGCTCCTTCTCGCGCACGATCGAGCCCGAGGCGAGCAGGACGCCCGCCATGAGCAGCAGGATCGCGATGAGCCCCGGGATGATGTAGTTCGCCGTGCGGTTCTCCGGGTTGAAGAGGATCACCGGCTGGGCGGCCACGCTCGAGGCCACCGCCTGTACCCCGGAGAGCTGGTTCTGGGAGACGATCCCGTTGATCGACGCGAGCGCTTGCGAGCTGACGGTCGAGTCCGAGCCGTCGATCAGCACGAGCACCTGCGCCGGCTCCTTGCGGAGCATGCGGTCGTGGTACTTCGGCGGGATCACCACGCCGACGCGCGCCTTGCCGTCGCGGATCTCCGCGCGCGCCTCCTCCGGGCTCGTCGTGAGCGTCACCACCTCGAAGGTCTTGGAGGCCCGCATCTGCTCGATGAAGAGGCGGCTGTCGCTCGTGCGATCCTGATCTGCCACCACGGTGGGGACGTTGTGGACGGTCTCGTCGATGAAGCCGAAGAGGAGCAGCTGCATCACCGGGATCATCAGGGCGATCCGGAGGGTGCCGCGGTCCCGCGACATGTGGACCAGCTCCTTGCGGAAGATCGCGTAGAAGGAAGACCACATGACCTACGCCCTCGCCCGCGCCGCCCGGCCGGCGTCCTCGGTGAGCTGCACGAAGACGTCTTCGAGCGAGGCGGAAATGTCGCGCACCGTGGCCTGAGGAAAGCCCTCGGTGCGCAAGGAATCGATCACCTGATCATCGGTGACCGAGCTGGACAGCACCGCATGGACCGATTGCCCGAAGATGGTAGCGCCCCGGCAATAGGGCTGGGCGCGCAGCCAGAGCAGGGCGCGCGCGGATTGCCGCGTCTCGATCTCCACGCGCCGGGTCTCCGGCGGGTTCACCTCGGGCCGCACCTTGAGCTCCGCGGGGGTGCCCGTCGTCAGGAGGTGCGAGTTGTAGATGTATCCCACCTCGCCGCAACGCTCGGCCTCGTCCATGTAATGGGTCGTCACGAAGAAGGTGACGCCGGCGGCGGCCTGCCGGAAGAGCAGGTCCCACAGCTCGCGGCGGGCCACGGGGTCGATGCCGGAGGTGGGCTCGTCGAGGAAGACCATGCGGGGCTCGTGAAGCAGCGCGGCGCCCAGCGAGAGCCGCTGCTTCCAGCCGCCGGAGAGCGCGCTCGCACGGCGATCGACGTAGGGTCCGATGTGCGTCAGGTCGACCACCGCGTCGAACCGCTGGCGGAGCCGCTTGCGGTTCAGCCCGTACACGCGGCCGAAGAACTCGAGGTTCTCGCGCACCGTCAGGTCGGGGTACAGAGAGAATTGCTGGCTCATGTAGCCGATGCGGCGGCGGATCTCCTCGCCCTGGGTGGCCACGTCGAGGTCGAGCACGGTGGCCGACCCCTCGCTGGGGGCGAGCAGCCCGCAGAGGATGCGGATCAGCGTCGACTTGCCCGAGCCGTTGGGGCCGAGGAGGCCGTAGATCCTCCCGACCTCCACCTGGAGGGAGACGTGATCCAGCGCCTTGAACGTGCCGTAGAGGCGCGAGACCTCGTGCACGCGGATGGCGAGCTCGGCGTCGGGGGCGGTCACCGCGGGATCCTCGTGAAGGCGGCCATGCCGGCGCGCAGCACGTCGCGGCCGTCCTCGATGCGCAGCCGCGAGGCGAACACCTGGTCGGCCCGTTCGTCCTCGGTCTGGAGGTTGCGCGGCGTGAACTCGCCCTCGTCGCTCACGTACTCCACGGCCGATCGGAAGGCCCGGCCCGGGAAGGTGTCGACGTACACGGGCAGCTCCTGGCCCGGCCGGATGAGGCCCAGCTGCGTCTCGGGGACGTAGATGCGCACGTAGAGCTGGTCGGGCTCCAGGAGCTTCGCGGCCACCTGGTCGGGCGCGAGGATGTCGCCGGGGCGGAGATCGAGCGTCTGCACCAGCGCGGCGCGCGGCGCTCGAATGGTGAGCTCCTCGAGCTGGGTCTGGATCTGCTCGACCTTGCCGCGGGCGGCGTCGAGCTGTCCCTGCGCCGCCTTCACGTCTTGCGGCGTGCCCTGCAGCAGCTCGTCCAGCGACGCCTTCTGGGCGTCCCGCTGGGCGTTCGCGTTCCGAACCGCGATGTCGGAGTTGTCGACGTCCGTCTGCGTGGCGGCGCCGCCCCCGAGGAGCTGCTTGTTGCGGCGCAGGTCCATCTCGGCCTTGTCGATGGCGACCTCCTCGGCCTTGAGGCGCGCCTCGGCCGCCAGGATCTCCTGGCGCCGCGCGCTCCCGCCGCGGAGCACCACCTTCTCGAGGTTGGCCTCGGCCTGCTCCACCTGTCCCTCTGCCTGGATCTTCTGCGCCTCGAGGTCGCCGGGCTCGAGCACGATGAGCGGTTGAGCCGCCTTGACCTGGTCGCCTTCGCGCACCAGGACGTCCTTGATGCGTCCACCGACGCGGGAGCCGATCTCGATGGTGCGCGCCTCCACCGTGCCGCTCCACTCGATCGGTCGATGGGCCTCGCGCTGCGCCCACGCCTGGTACCCGACGAAGGCGCCGGCCGCGACGGCCAGCGCCGCGACGATCCGGACGATGCGACCGATCATGGCTGACCTCCCTGGGAATCCGCGAGGAGCGGCTCGCCGGCGGCCTTCTGCAGCGACAGGAGCGCCGCCGCCAGGTTCGCTTGTGTCTGCGCGAGCGTGGCATCGGCGTTGAAGGCGTCTCGCTGGGCCTGCGAGATGTCCAGCGAGGTCGCGGTACCGGCGCGGTATTGCTCCTGGGTGATCGCGAGCGCCTCGCGGGCGCTCTGGGCCGCGGACGTCGCTTGCTCGAGACGCGACCGATCCGCCTCCACGTCGAGCCAGGCGGAGTGGACGTCGTCCCGGACCACGTCCTCCTCCTGTGCGAGGCGCTGCCGCTGTTCCTCCACCGCTGCGCGCGCCCGCCGGATGGCGGCCGGCAGGCCGACCGGATCGAGCAGCCAGGCGACCGACGCGCCCACCGTGTAGAACCCCTCGGAGGTGACGAAGCCCGGCGCGTTGGTGAAGTGTTCCTGGGCGTTGGCCGAGACCGTGGGGATGACCTGCCCCCACGCTTCGTTCAGGGAGAGCTCCGCCTGCTGGAGCGCCGCGTGCGCTTGCGCCAGCTCCGGCCGCTGCCGTTCCGCGCGCGCGACGAAGTCCGGCTCGTTCCCGGAGGCGGCCCCCGGCGCCTCGGGCGCCGGCAGAGGGCCTTCGACCTGCTCGCCCGTCAGCGTCTCCACGTTCCGCCGCGCCAGCGCCAGCGCTTGCCTGGACGTGACGACGGTCTCCTGCGCGCTGGCCACGTCCACGCGGGCGCGGTCGACGGCGAGCTTGTTCGCCGTGCCGGCCGCCAGCTTGGCCTCCGTGACCCTCAGGTTGTCCTCGGCCGTCGCGAGCGCGCGCCCCGCCGCGTCCGCGACGCCCTGGGCGCCCACCACCTGGTAGTAGCCCCGCGCCGTCGAGAGCAGCACCTCCGCGTCGGTAGCCCGCTCCGAATGTCCGGCGGCCTCGAACGCGGCCTTCGCTTCGGCGTGGCGGTACAGGTTGACGGCCGAGAAGATCGGCACGTTCACCGCCACGCCCCCCTGCCAGGCGTCGTACGGCTGGATGGTGAGGGTCGTGGCCCCGGTGAAGCCGAAGAAGCCCGCGCTCTGCGCGGGCAGGGAGATGATGGCGGCGTACTGGTTGCGCGTGTAGCTGCCGCTCGCCTGGAGGGTTGGCGTGAGCGTCGCGAGCGCCTGGGAAACCGCCGCTTCTTGCTCCGCGAGCTGGGCGCGCGAGATGCCGAGCTGGTGGTTGTGGGCGCGCGCCGCCGCGAGCAGGTGCGCGAGGTCGGGCGGGAGGGACGCGGACGCGACGGCG
Organism: Myxococcales bacterium; assembly: GCA_035508175.1. Classification (GTDB taxonomy): domain Bacteria; phylum Myxococcota; class Myxococcia; order Myxococcales; family JAKAPL01; genus DATJNL01. The sequence continues at coordinate 2,822 of DATJNL010000133.1, read as the reverse complement.
GCCAAGAGACAAAGCGCGACGGTCACGGGTTCCTCCCCGGGGATTGCGGCCGCTCGTCCGGGCCAATGCCCTTCCAGATCAGATCGACGATGCCCCGCATGTAGGCCTCCGATGAGAGGGGGGGGCCGAGCTGCGTCTTGAAGACGCCGCTGAGCAGGACGTAGTGCTGGACCGCGGCGATGAAGATCCGCAGGACCAGCCAGGGGTCCTGCTGGCGCAGCCGGCCCGCGCGCATCTCGGCCTCGAGCATCTTCACCAGCTCCCCGACGTCCTTGAACGGCGCCCCACGTCCGGCTGGACCGCCGGAGGCGCCGAAGGCTCCCCGGTTGGACCACGCGACCATCGCGAGGGGCAGGACTCGGCTCACGAACGCGATGAGCTCCACCCCCCGCTCGACGAGCGCTTCCCGCAGCCCGACCTCCGCGATTCGCTTGCGCAGGTTCTCGGTGAGGTTCATGCGCTCGCGCTCGGCGTGCATGGCGGCCAGGAACAGATCCTGCTTCGTGCTGTAGCGCTTGAAGATCGAGGCCTGGGAGATGCCGGCCCGCCGGGCCACCTCGGCGGTGGTGCCGCTCAGCCCCTTGCGCAGGAAGATCTCCCGCGCCGCGGTGAGGACCTTCTCGTCGTCGATGGTGGCGGGGCGGCCCATGCGAGTAAGTAAGTTTCTACTTACTTATTAATCGGACGTCAAGTGTTTCTTTGCGCGCGGGCCGCTGCCGCCGTGCGGAGTCGGGACTCCGCGGCGCGCCGGCCGTGCTAGGGTTGCCCGGCCATGGCCGGCCGCAACTCCCTTTACGTCATCCACCGGGTGTTGATCGTCTCGGCGATCGTGCTCTCGGTGATCCTGCTCGTCCACGGTCTGGCCCTCTTCTTCGCCAGGGGCGATCGGGTGTCCTTGATCACGGGCGTCGCGGCTGCCGCCGTGGGGCTGGCGCTGTCGGGCTACCTCGTCCGGCTGTCGAGGCGCAGGTGAGGCGCTCCTTCGGCCGTGGAGCCGGCCGGCCTGCTACCGCCGGCGCAACAGCCGCGCGATCGTCTCGGCCAGCGGCCGAATGCGGCTCGCCGAGAAGATCAGCGCCAGCGTGAGGCCGAGCACGGCGAGGTCCGCGGTCGAGAGCGGCGGCAGCCAGCGCTCCATGGCGAGGCACTCTATGTTAGAAGCCCTGCGTGCCGCTACCCGAAGTCTACCGGCGTCGCCGCAGGCCCTTCGTGCTCGCTCACCGCGGCGCTTCGGCCGAGCGGCCGGAGAACACCGAGGCCGCCTTCCGGCGGGCGCTGGAGCTCGGCGCCGACGGGGTCGAGCTCGACGTGTTCTGCTGCGCGAGCGGCGAGGTGGTGGTCGTGCACGACGAGGAGCTCGGGCGCCTCGCCGGTCAGCCCGTGCGGGTGACGGCGACACCCTGGGCGGTGCTGCGCGGCCTCGACGTCGGGAGCTGGTTCGATCGGCGTTACGGCTCGGCGCGCCTTTTGCTCCTGCCCGAGGCGCTCGAGATCCTGGGGCCGGCCGCGCTGGTGAACGTCGAGCTCAAGGGCGAGGGACTCGGCGATTCCCGACTCGCAGCGCGCGTCGCCGGCGTGCTCTCCCAGGCGCCGGCGCCCGAACGCTTCCTGGTCTCGTCGTTCAACCCGGTGCTGCTGCGCCGGTTCGCCGCGGCCGAGGCACGCCTCGCACCGGGGGCACGATCCCCGCTCGGGCTGCTCTTCGAGCCGGGGCACGTGCTCTCGCTGGGGCCGATGACCGTGGCGCGCGCCCTGGGAGCCGTGTCGCTGCATCCCGCTCGCGAGCTCTGCGACGCGCGGCGGCTGGGCCGCTGGACGCGGTCGTCGCTGTCCGTGGTGCCCTGGACGGTGGATGATCCGCCGGCGGCGGTCGCTCTCGGTGAAGCGGGGGTGGCCGGCGTGATCACGAACCGCCCCGCGGAGGTGCTCGAGGCGTTCCGCGCGGGGAAGCCTGGCTAGAAGGTCAGGCCGGCCGAGGCCGACAGCTGTTGCAGCGGTTCGTCCACGGGCATTCCGGCGGTCTGTGCCCACGCGTACGAGTACTCGATCGTGAGGCTCACGATGTTCGAGCGCAGCCGGAGCCCGAAGTAGAAGCGGTTGTAGAGGTTGTTGCCGACCGTGTTCTCCGTGAAGAGGATCTGCCCTGCCGCCGGCTGGCTCGCGTACTGCTGGGCCGTCTCGGTGTCCTGGTTCGCGAGCAGCACCCGCGAGCTGCTGTCGACCCCGATCACGCCGTAGCCCAGGTACGGCGTGAGCGTGACCGTGCCGGCGACCCCGAACTCCTTGCCGAGCGAGCCAGAGATCTCGCCGGTGGTGAGATCCATGTCGGGCTGGCCGAACAGGCGCGTCATGGCGAAGCGCACCGCCAGGTCTGGCAGGTAGCGGAACCCCTCCACGATGCCCCAGCGTGCCTCGACGGTACCGGCGAACAGGCCGCTGTTGGTGATCGTCTGCACCTTGCCGCCGAACTCGATCGAGTAGGGCAGTCCCTTGCGGAAGTGCAGCGCCGGCAGCATCAGCACGCTCGGGTTGGGCGACTGGGTCACCCAGTAGGGTTGCCCTCCGATGTTCGCGGTGCCGTTGACGAAGGCGAAGGTGTACTCGAACGTGAAAGAGAAGCCGTCGGCGCCGACCGTGGTGGGTGGCTCGAGCGTCGTGCCGGAGAGCGAGACGCCCAGCTCGTTTCCCAGCATGCGAAAGCGGGCGGTGGCGTTGGGGTCGGTGTCGGGGTTGCCCAGCTTGTAGATGGACAGGTCGTTCTGATCCGCCCTCGCCGACAGCGAGAGGACCGATGCCGACGCCAGGCTGACCGCGAGAAGCAG
>DATJNL010000132.1:0-17183 GCA_035508175.1 Myxococcales bacterium | reverse complement strand
GCCCCAGCCGATCAGCACGAGGATGAACAGGAACCCGGCCGCGTAGACGCCGAGCGGGTGGTGCGCGAGGAGCCGGTTGAGCTCTTCCTCAAAGGGCGGCATGGCGCGCCTCCGCGTCGTCGAGGGGCTCGGGCAGCGCGTGAACGCGCGGGACGTCGACCGGTGGGGCGTGCCACAGGCGGCGCTGGATCGCGTCGAGGAGGGCGTCGAGCCCTTCCCGCCGGTCCGCGGCGATCGCGAGGCCTCCCAGGCTGCGCGCGAGCGCTTCGCCGGCGCCCGCCGGCAACAGGTCGCACTTGTTGACCGCCAGCAGGCGCGGGATCTCCGCGAGGCCGAGCTCGGCGAGCACGCTCTCCACCGCGGCCAGCTTCGCCTCGTGGCCCGGGTCCGCGCCGTCGAGGACCAGGACGAGCAGGTCGGCCTCGGCCAGCTCCTCGAGCGTGGCGCGGAACGCGGCCACGAGATCCTTCGGCAGGTTCTCGAGGAAGCCCACGGTGTCGGTGACGATGAGCTCGCGCTCCTCGGGGAACTTGAGCCTGCGGCTCAGCGGGTCGAGCGTGGCGAAGAGCTTGTCCTCCACCAGCGAGGACGCGTAGGTGAGCGCGTTCAGCAGCGTGCTCTTGCCGGCGTTCGTGTAGCCGACCAGCGCCACGGCCGGCATCTGCTTGCGGTTGCGCCGCGAGCGCCGCAGCGCGCGCACCCGGGTCAGGGAGTCGACCTCGCGCTCGAGCCGGGCGATGTGGTCGCGGACGCGGCGCCGGTCGACCTCGAGCTTCGTCTCGCCGGGGCCCCTGCCGCCGATGCCGCCCGCGAGGCGCGAGAGGCTGTCGCCGCGCCCCTGCAGCCTCGGCAGCCGGTAGCGCAGCTGGGCGAGCTCCACCTGCAGCTTGCCGTCCCGGGAGGTGGCGCGCTGCGCGAAGATGTCGAGGATGAGCTGGGTCCGGTCCAGGATCTTGAGCTCGGTCTCGTCGGCGATGGCGCTCGCCTGGGCCGGCGTGAGGTCGCGGTCGAAGATCAGCACGTCGGCGAAGCGCTGCATGCTGCGCAGCACGATGTCCTGGAGCTTGCCCTTCCCCACCAGGTAGCGCGGATCGGGCTTGGGGCGCAGCTGCAGCACCTCGTCGATCACCTCGACGCCGGCGGTCCGCGCGAGCTCGCGCAGCTCGGCCAGCGAGGCGAGGGCCGCGCCGCGATCGGTACCGGAGACCGAGACGAGGATGGCCCGGCCGGCGCCCTTCACCGGGCGGGCGCGTGCGGCGGCCGCCAGCTCGCTCTCGAGCGCGGTCACCTGGGCCATGAGATCGCGCGGCACCTCGCGCAGCGAGGGTGCCTCCTCGACGCGCCACAGCTCGCCCGCGGCGTTCTCGGGCAGCAGGTGAGCCCAGCGCACGACGCCGGGCAGGCCCCCGGGCGCGACGCCGAGCGCGGCGACGAGATCCAGCCTCAGCAGGGCGAGGTCGGTGAGGTCGTCCCGCGTGAGCGGCTCGGACTTGAGGTGGGTGTGCACGAGCCGCAGGCCGCGCAGGCGCGCCTCGCCGGCGCGCGCGCGCCCGATGTCCGGCAGCTCGAGGCGGCCCGCGTCGCCCACCAGCACGGCCTCGACCTCGCCCTTGCGCGAGAGGAGCACGCCGACCTGCCGGTTCAGCTCCGCGCTCAGCTCGGTCAGGTGGCGCGCCAGCTCCGGACTCGTCAGCTCCCACGCCGCCACCCGGCGGCGGTACGTCGCGCGCAGGCGGTGCAGCTGGCTCTGCTTCAACCCCAGGGTGTCGCCGAACGGATCTCGGATGGTCTGCCTCCACCTGCATCTTAAACTTCGAAGCGGATCTTTCAACCGCCCGGAGGCGCCGCCGCGTTCCCACGCCTCTCCCGGGACACGTTCGCCATTGCGTCGCGTGCGCCCGCGCCCGTATCCTCCGCGCGTGTCGCTCGACAACCGCCCGGCCCGCGACGAGCCGCTGACCTCGGTCGATCAGCTCGTGGCCTTCCTGCGCGAAGGGGAGAAGCCGCGCGAGCGCTTCCGCGTCGGCATGGAGCACGAGAAGATCGGCGTGCTCGCCGGCGGCGCGTCGCCCATCCCCTACGCGGGCGAGCGCGGCATCGAAGCGCTCCTGTCGCGGCTGCCCCGCTTCGGCTACGACCTCTTCCTCGAGCACGGACGCCCCATCGCCGCGCTGCAGGGCGGGCTCTCCATCTCGCTCGAGCCGGGCGGACAGCTCGAGCTCTCGGGCCGGCCCTTCACCTGCTCGCACGATCTCTCGCGCGAGCTCCGGCGGCACCTGGCGCTGGCGCGCGCCCTCGGCGCGGAGCTCGGCCACGCCTGGCTGGGCGTGGGCTACCGGCCCTTCGGGAGCGTCGCCGACGCGCAGTGGATGCCCAAGGGGCGCTACGCGCGCATGCGGGAGCACCTGTCGCAGACCGGCGCGCTGGGCCTCGACATGATGACCATGACGGCCACGGTGCAGGCCAACTTCGACTTCTCGGACGAGGCCGACATGGCGCGCAAGGTGCGCGCCGCGACGCTGGTGTCGCCGCTCGTGACCGCGCTCTTCGCGAACAGCCCGCTGCGCGAGGGGCGCGAGAGCGGCTACCTGTCGTTCCGCACCGAGGTCTGGCGCCAGACCGACCCGGCGCGCTCGGGGCTGCAGGCCTCGGCGCTGCGGCCCGACTTCGGCTACCGCGCCTACGCGGAGTGGGCGCTCGACGTCCCGATGATCTTCGTGCGCCGCGGGGAGACGTACCACGACCCCCAGGGGCGCACCTTCCGCCGCTTCCTCGCCGAGGGCTTCGGCGGCGAGCGCGCCACGCTGAGCGACTGGGAGGACCACCTCACGACGCTCTTCCCCGAGATCCGGCTCAAGCGCGTCATCGAGGTGCGCGGCGCGGACGCGGGCACGGCGGACATGTGCGCGGCGCTGCCCACGCTCTGGAAGGGGCTGCTCTACGACGCCGACGCGCTCGAGGCCGCCGGCAAGCTCGTCGCCGCCGGCCACGCCGAGCTGGTCGCCCTGAGCGAGGACGTCTCGCGCCGCGCGCTGCGCGCGAAGCTGGGGAACCGCACGGTGCTCGAGCTCGCGCGCGAGCTCGTCGACATCGCGGGCGCCGGCCTCCACCACCAGCAGGGCTGCGGCCGCGACGAGGGGCGCTTCCTCGAGCCGCTGCGGCAGATCGTCGCGGACGGCCGCTGCCCCGCGGAGCTCGCGCTCGCGAAGCTGCACGGCGAGCTCGGGGACGACCCGCGGGGCCTCCTCGACCACTGGCGCATCGCGTAGCGGCGAGGCGCGAACGGCCCCCTCCCCCGGCCTCTCCCCCGCCGGGGGAGAGGGGACTTCTCCCGCGGCAGCCCGCGTTTCAAGTCCCCGCCGGGGGAGAGGGGACTTCTCCCGCGGCAGCCCGCGTTCCAACTCCCCGCCGGGGGAGAGGAGCCGTCTCCCACGGCAGTCTGCGTTTCAAGTCCCCTCTCCCCTGCCAGGGGAGAGGGCTAGGGTGAGGGGTCCCCCCCTGCGCGCCCTGCGGGTCGGCCGGCTACGACCTCTGGAAATAGTCGACGAGCTTCACGTCCGCCGAGGCGGAGCGCGCGCGATCCTTCGCCCAGTCGCGCAGTGCCTTGATGCGCTCCTCGTACGTCCGGTAGAGCGGCACGATCTCGAGCGCCGCCCGCTCCAGGTCCTCCGCGAGCAGGTCGCGCCCCTGCGAGAAGGCCGCGTGCAGCCCCGAGACGACCACCTGCTCGAGCTCCGAGCCCGAGAAGTGCTCGGTCTTCCCGGCGATCGCCGCGAGGGGCAGCTTCGCCGGATCGCGCTTCCGCCGCTTGAGGTGAATGGCGAGGATCGCCTCGCGCGAGCGCGGGTCGGGCAGGTCCACGAAGAAGGTCTCGTCGAAGCGGCCCTTGCGCAGCAGCTCCGGCGGCAGGTTCGCGACCTCGTTGCCCGTCGCCACCACGAAGACCGCGCTGGTGCGTTCGGCGAGCCAGGTGATGAACCAGCCGAAGAGGCGCGCGAGGCCCGTGTCGCGGCCGCTGTCCACGCCCGCGAAGCCCTTCTCGATCTCGTCCACCCACAGGACCGACGGCGCCATCGCCTCGGCCGCCGCGATCGACTGCCGCAGCGCCGCCTCGGGCGCGACCTCGCCGGCGAAGAGTCCGGCCAGATCGAGGCGGGCGAGCGGCAGGCGCCACTGCGCGGCGACGGCCTTGGCGCAGAGCGACTTGCCGCAGCCCTGCACGCCGATGAGCAGGAGCCCCTTCGGCGGCGGCAACCCGAAGGCGCGCGCCTCCGGCGTCAGCGACTTCTGCCGGTCGCGCAGCCAGCCCTTGAGCACGTCGAGGCCGCCCACCACCGAGAGCCCCGCCAGCTCGTCCGCCCCCAGCTCCACGCAGTCGAGCGCCGCGCTGCGGCGCAGGAGCCGCCGCTTCTCCGCGAGGACCGTCGAGGTGGGATCGCCGCCCGCCCGGAGCGCGAGCCGGAAGGCGCGCCGCGCCTCCTCGAGCCCCAGCCCCCGCGCGGCGGTGATCGCCGCCGCCGCCTGATCCTTCGTCATCGACTTGCGCAGGCCCTGGCAGGTCTCGGTGAGCGCCGCCACCAGCTCCGCCTCGTCCGGCGGCGGCAGCACCACCATCGCCACCTCGCGCTGCATCTCGTCGGGGATGCCGCCGAGCGGGCTCACCACCAGGACGTACTGCCGGAACAGCGGCCCTTCGGCGATCAGCTCGCGCAGCAGGCGCCGCTCCAGCGCGGAGAGCGACGTCAGCGAGAGATCGAAGAAGACCACCACGCCGGAGGGGCGCGCGGCGCGCAGCTCGGCGAGCACCTCGGCCAGCCCGCCGCGGGCCTCGAGGGGCGGCTCGAGCCCCTGCGCCGCCGTCCACGTCCGCAGCGGCACGTCCAGCGAGGCCGCGGCGGCCACGGCCGCCTCGCGCGCGCGCCCTTCCTCGAACGAGGAGAGCAACGTGATGCCGTAACCGGCGTCGAAGAGCCGGACGATCTCGGCGGCGGCGTCGCGGACGCCCATCTACTTCACCTCGATGTCGCGGGTGGCGGCCCAGACTTCCTCGAACGTGGTCAGCCCCGCGGCCAGCTTGCGCACCGCGTTCTCCCGGAGCGACCGCATCCCGTCGAGCCTGGCGACCTTGGAGATCTCCTCCACGCTCTCGTTGCCGGCGATCATCGAGCGCACCTTGGGGGTGATCGACAGCATCTCGAAGATGCCGGTGCGCCCGTAGTAGCCGGTGCCGCGGCAGCGCGGGCAGCCCTCGCCGTACTGGACCTGCAGCCGGCCCGCGAGGTCCTCGGGGCGCCCGAGGCCCAGCGCGGCGATCTGGTCCACGGCCAGCGTGGTGGGTTTGGCGCAGCGCGAGCAGATGGTGCGCACGAGCCGCTGCGCCATCGAGCCGGTCATCACCGAGGCGAGCAGGAAGCTCGGCACGCCCAGATCGCGGAGGCGGGAGATGGACGTCGCGGCGTCGTTGGTGTGCACCGTGGAGAGCACCAGGTGGCCGGTGAGCGCCGCCTGCACCGCGTTCTGGGCGGTCTCCTCGTCGCGGATCTCGCCCACCATCACCACGTCGGGGTCCTGCCGCAGCACGTGGCGCAGCGCCGAGCCGAACGTCAGCTCGATCTTGGGCTGGATGTTGATCTGGTTCAGGTTCTCGAGGACCATCTCCACCGGGTCCTCGATCGTCGTCACGTTCACCTGCTCGTCGGCGATGAGCTTGAGCGCGCCGTAGAGCGTGGAGGTCTTGCCGCTCCCGGTGGGGCCGGTCACCAGCACCAGGCCGTGCGGCTGGCGGATCCACGACTCGAACTGCTCGAGCTCCTCGGGCGAGAAGCCGATCTCCGCGAGGTCCTGCATCGCCCCCTCGAAGATGCGGATGACGATCTTCTCGCCGAACGCGACCGGCACGCTGGAGACGCGCAGCTCGACCTCCTTGCCGTCCTTGGAGGTCTTGATGCGCCCGTCCTGCGGCCGCCGCTTCTCCGCGATGTCCATGCGCGCGAGCATCTTGAGGCGCGAGATGATCGGCGCGTGCACCACCTTGGGCACCGTGTAGACTTGGTGCAGCACGCCGTCGATGCGCATGCGCACCAGCGTGTGCTCGCGGCGCGGCTCGATGTGCACGTCGCTGGCGCGCTGGCTGAAGGCGTAGTTGAGCAGGTACTCCACCGCGCTGATGACCGGCTTGTCGGTGGCCTCGAGCTCCTCCATGCCCTGCAGCTTCACGAGCTGCTCGAGGTTGCCCACGTCCACCTGCGGTCCGCCCCCCGACTGCTCCTCCTCGGCGGCGCCGATGCTGTGCTTGAAGCCGTAGATCTCGGTGACGCAGCGCAGGATGTCGGCGGGCGACGAGAGCACCGGCCGGATCTCGAGCCCCGCGAGCTGCCGCAGGCTCTCGAAGAGCTCGATGTCGAAGGGGTTGCCGACCAGCACCTCGAGCACCACCGGCTGCTCCGTCTTGCGCAAGGGCAGGACCACGTGCTTGCGCGCGAAGGGGCGGGAGATGAGGCGCGTGATCAGCGCCATGTCGAGCTTGAGCGGGTCGATCTTCCAGTGGCCGAAGCCGAGCGCCTTGGCCACCACCTCGACGATGCGATCCTCGTCCAGCTTGTCGCCCTGCCGGCCGCGCGCCAGCGGCAGCTGGAAGGAGGCGATGAGCTCGATGGGGCCGATCTCGCGCCGTTCGCCGCGCCCCGTCGTCGACGCCTTGGCGAGGCGCGCGCGCTGCGAGACCTCGCGGGTGAGGATGTCGCGCCGCTCGCCGTCGCTGAGCAGCTTCTGGTCCACCAGGATCTGCGCCACCAGCTGCGTGGTGAAGTCGCGCTTCGTGCGCTGCGCCTGCCTCGGCATCGCCACCTTCACGCCCCTCCCGCGGCTCGCGCCGCGCGCTCTTCCCCGCCCTGCCCTTCGATCACCGCCACCGGCAGGTCGCCGCTGTCGAGGGTCTGCAGCTCGACGATCTGCTCCACGCCCCCGGACTCGGCGCGCACGTGCAGCAGCGCGTCGCTCGTGAGCGAGAGCGTGAGGACCGCGCGCACGCGTCCCCCCGGCCCGGGGGAGAGCCCCCGCAGCTCGAGCGCGCCCAGGTGGCTGTCCTTCGAGGCGTCGTGCGCCGGGCCCTGGTAGACCGGCACGCGCAGGTCGGCCGCGCCGTTCGGCCCCTCGACCTCGAGGTGGCGCTCGGCGGGCAGCGGCGTGTGGCGCGCGAAGACCTCCTTCAGGCTGCCGTCCGGGAGCTGCACCGACAGGGTGGCGCCGAGGACGTCCTTGAGGCCCAGCGTCTCGTAGTCCTTGCGCGCGGCCGCGCCGAGCAGCGCCGCCCCGAAGGCCACCGCCGAGGAGGCGTCGAGATCCACCACCGGCGCGCGCTCGAAGAGCTTCTCGAAGCGCTTGCGGATGGCGGGCATGCGGGTCATGCCGCCCACGAGGAGGACCTCGTCCACGTCGCGCGGGACGAGCTTCCCCGCCGCGAGGATCTCGCCCGTGATGTCGGCCAGCAGCTCCACCATGTCCTCGCAGAGCCCCTCGACCTCGGCGCGCGTCAGCTTCATCTTCAAGTCGACCGGCGTACCGTCGCGCTCCACGAGGCAGGGCAGCACCACCTCGGTCTGCTCCTCCGTGGAGAGCGTGATCTTGGCGGCCTCCGCGGCGTGGCGCAGCCGCTGCTGCGCTTCGGGCGCGTCGGCCACGCTCAGGTTGTTCGCCTCCTCGAAGCGCTCCGCGAGGAGGTTCGCGATGCGCGCGTCGAACTCCATGCCGCCGAAGAAGCTGTCGCCGCCGGTGGCGATCACCTCGAGCTGGTCGCCCTCCACCTCGAGCACCGTGGCGTCGAACGTGCCGCCGCCGAAGTCGACCACGGCGAGCCGCCGCCGGGGCAGGCTCTTGCCCGCCGCGTACGCCGCCGCCGCCGCGGCCGGCTCGTTCACGAGCAGGTCCACCGAGAAGCCCGCGAGCAGCGCCGCCCGCCGCAGCGCGGCCCGCTGCCGCTCGTTGAAGTAGGCCGGCACGCCGATCACCGCGCGTTGCACCTGCGTGCCGAGCGCCTCCTGCGCGAGGCTGCGCGCCTGGCGCAGGATCTCGGCGCAGACGCGGGTGAGCGGCATGTCCTGGCCCCGCAGCGCCGCCGCCATCTCGCCGCGGTCGTCGGCCACGAGCCGGAAGGGGGCGCGCACCGCCGCCGACGCCACGAAGCGCCGGCCCAGCCAGCGCTTGGCCCCCGTGACCACGTGCGCCGGCTCCGCCACCCCCAGGGCCCGCGCCCGCGTGCCCACGAGCAGCCGCCCCTGCGCGTCGATGGCCACCGCCGAGGGCACCACGCCCTCGCGCCCGAGCGAGACCAGCTCCGGCCGATCGTGGCGCACCAGCGCCACGCGCGTGCTGGTGGTGCCGAGATCGACGCCCAGCACCCAGTCGCGCGCCGCCGTCGCGGGCGGCGGACAGATCCGATCGAGGAGCCGCCGGCTGTCGTCGTCCAGCTCGAGGAAGCGCAGCGTCATCCCCGGGCGCGCGCCCGCCGCTGGCTTCACCTGCTTGGCCACCATGGCCTGCCCGCGCAGGATCACCGTCCCCGAGGCGAGCAGGAACTCGAAGGAGAGCCACGTGCCCACCGCCCAAGGCCGCTCGGTGACCACGAAGATCCCGGCGCGCGAGACGTGGCTCTGGTAGCCCTCCGCGAACTCTTTCTCGCCCGGGTACGGCAGGCGTACGCGGATCGCCACGGGCTTGGCGCCTGGGGGCACGATCGCAGGCTATCAAAGCCAGCGCTCGGTGGCCAACGAAGGGGCCGGCGGGGGTGGGCGAGGACCCGGGGAGCGGCGCCACAAGGGCCGGGATTCACGGGGCGTGGCCCCGGTTCGGCTCTTGCATGATAGATCGGCGAGGGCGTCGTCTCGCCCGGCCGGAGGCACTTCGTGCGCATCGAACAGCGGCAGTGGAGCGCGGCGGGCGGCTGGGAGGCGCCGACCGGAGCCGTCGGCGGCCCCGCCGACGTGGTGCTGTTCTTCGGCGCGCCCGAGGCCCTCACCCGGGAGGCGTCGCTCGGCCGGCTGCGCGAGCTGTACGGCCCGGCCCCGCTGTTCGGCTGCTCCACGGCGGGCGAGATCGGCGGCGTGCACGTGCGGGACGGCAGCGTCGTGGCGACGGCCGTCCGCCTGGAGAAGAGCCGCCTGCGGATCGAGCGCATCCGCCTCGGCGACGTCGCGGGCGACAGCGGCGCGGCCGGCCGCAAGCTCGCCGGGGCCTTCCCCGTGGAGGGGCTGCGACACCTCTTCGTCCTCTCGGACGGCATCCAGGTCAACGGGAGCGAGCTGGTGCGCGGGATGACCTCCGTCTTGCCGAAGGACGTCGGCGTCACCGGCGGCCTCTCGGGCGACGGCGATCGCTTCGCGCACACCTTCGTCTGCGCGGGCGAAGGGGGGCCCGAGGAGGGCGTCGTGGCGGCCGTCGGCTTCTACGGCCCGAGCCTGCGCGTCGGCTGCGGCTCGCTGGGCGGCTGGGATCCCTTCGGGCCCGAGCGGTGCGTCACGCGCTCCGCGGGCAACGTGCTGTACGAGCTCGACGGCCGCTCGGCGCTCGCGCTCTACAAGGAGTACCTCGGCGAGCACGCCGCGGGGCTGCCCGCGAGCGGCCTGCTCTTTCCGCTCTCGCTTCGCGGCGCCGGCAGCGACCCGGGCGTCGTGCGGACCCTCCTGGCCGTGGACGAGCAGCGGGGCAGCGTCACCTTCGCGGGCGACGTCCCGGAGGGGCGCTACGTGCGGCTCATGAAGGCCAACTTCGAGCGGCTCATCGACGGCGCTTCGGGCGCGGCGCAGGCCGCCGCGCCGCCCGGAGCCTCCACCGAGCTGGCCCTCCTCATCTCGTGCGTGGGCCGCAAGCTCGTCCTGCAGCAGCGCGTCGAGGAGGAGGTGGAGGCCGCGCGCGAGGCGCTGGCCGGCGACCCCGTGCTCGCCGGCTTCTACTCGTACGGCGAGATCTCCCCCTTCACGGCCTCCGCCCGCTGCGAGCTGCACAACCAGACCATGACGATCACCACGCTGTCCGAGGCGTGAATGCACAAGCTCCTGGCCCGGCAGCTCCAGCGACACCTGCACGGCGCGCCTCCCCCGGAGCTCGAGGCCTTCCTGCGCGCCGTCGACGAGGCCTACCGCAGCTCGGACGAGGACCGCCTCCTGCTCGAGCGCTCGCTGGATCTCTCCTCGCACGAGATGCTCGCGCTCAACGCGCGCCTCCAGGTGGAGATCGCCGGTGAGCGCTCGGCCCGCGCGGATCTGTCGCAGGACCGCCACGACCTCGAGGAGATCATCCGCCGCATCCCGTTCCCCACCGCCATCCGCCAGGGGCGCCGCTACGCCTTCGTGAACCCGGCCTGGGCGGCGCTCCTGGGGCGCGAGCCGGAGGAGCTCCTCGGCCGGGACATCCTCGAGCACATCGTCCCCGAGGACCAGCCCGCGGTGCTCGCCAGCATGGAGCGGGCGGACGGGCCGCGCTCCCCCGCGCGAGCCTCCCCGACCCTCACGCTCAAGCCCGTGGGCTCGCGCTGGCTCCGCAAGGACGACGCCGTGGTCGAGGTGGAGGTCTTCCCGGTGTGGCGCATCACCTTCCGCGGCGAGTCGGCGGTGCTGCTCGCGGCCGCGGACGAGACGGAGCGCAAGCGGCTGCAGGCGCAGATGGTCGCCTCCGACCGCATGGTCTCCATCGGCACCCTCGCGGCCGGCGTGGCGCACGAGATCAACAACCCCCTCGCCTACGTGCTCTGCAACCTCGACTACCTCGCCTCGGATCTGCCGGCGCTCCTGCCGCCGGGCGATCACGGCGAGCTCCTCGAGGCGCTCCGCGACGCCCGGGAAGGCCTGCAGCGCGTGCGCCAGATCGTGAAGGATCTGAAGACGTTCTCGCGGTCGGACGAGCAGGTGCACGCCCGCGTCGATCTCCACGCCGTGCTCGAGTCCGCCGCCAACATGGCGCGCAACGAGGTGCGCCACCGCGCCAAGCTGGTGAAGGACCTGCAGCCGACGCCGCCGGTCGCCGGCAACGAGGGCAAGCTCGGCCAGGTGTTCCTCAACCTGCTCGTCAACGCCGCGCAGGCCATGCCCGACGGCGCGGCCGACCGCAACGAGATCCGGCTCTCCTGCCGCACCGGCCCCGACGGCGTGGCCGTGGTGGAAGTGAGCGACACGGGCAGCGGCATCCCCGACGAGCTCCTGCGCCGCATCTTCGACCCGTTCTTCACGACGAAGCCGGTGGGGGTGGGCACGGGTCTCGGCCTCTCCATCTGCCAGGGCATCGTGCACGCGCACGGCGGCAAGCTGGAGGTGTCGAGCGAGGTGGGGCGAGGCAGCACCTTCCGCGTGACGCTGCCACCCGCCGCCGCGGACGTACCCGACGTCGCCGCCGCCGCCGGGGCCATCCCGGCCACGCCCAGCCGGCGCGTGCTCGTGGTGGACGACGAGGTGAACGTGGGCGCGGCCATCCGCCGCGCGCTCTCGGCCCACCACGAGGTCGTCGCGACCACCTCCGCGCGCGAGGCGCTCGCGTCGCTGCTGCGCGGCGAGGTCTTCGACCTCGTGCTCTGCGACGTGATGATGCCCGAGATGACCGGCGAGGAGCTCTACCGGGAGCTGCAGCGGCTGAAGCCGGAGATGGCCGCCAAGATGGTCTTCATGAGCGGCGGCGCCTTCAGCCCGAGCGCGCGCCAGTTCCTCGACCGCATGGCGAACCGGCACCTCGACAAGCCGATCGACCTCGCAAGGCTGCGGACGCTCGTCGCGGAGGCGGCCTGAGCGCCCGCGGGCGCGGTGAGTCTCCGGGTAGCGCCCATCCGCCAGCAAACCGCCACCCATGCGAAGAAAGCCAGCACCCTGGCGGACGAATCCGCCAGCTTTACGCCAGTCGTGCGCCAGGCCTGGCGGCTCACGAGGCGGATGACGGGGCAACTCAACCGCTCGAGACACCACCTGTGGCGGCTGAATCAATGATACTGGCGGTCCATGAAGAACATGATCGCGATCAGTGAACGACTCAGGCGGATCAGAAAGAGTCTGAACCGCCAATGAAACAATGCATGGCGGATCAATGTCAGTCCGTGGCGGATCAGCCAGAAGCCAAGGCGGATCAGCGGTCAACAAATCCGCCTCAGAATCTTCATCTGGCGGATGACACGCAGTATCTGGCGGTTCGCTTGCCACCAATGGCGGTTCATCATTTGAGGCTGGCGGATCATTGCTCAAGCGATCCGCCTTGCAATGATCACCTGGCGGTTCGAGTCGAATACGAACCGCCTTGATGCCTAATTGATCCGCCATCATGACTTATAAAGGCGGTTCATGAAGAGACTCAGCCGCCTCTGCAAGAACGAGAGGCGGATCATGACGCGATCAAACCGCCAGTTACCGTTCATCTGGCGGTTCATACCGAAAGCCTGGCGGTTCGCTCCTCGACTCAGGCGCGCCGCTCTCCGTGCGAACCGCCTTTGGAAGCGAGCGAGGCGGACGACTCCCCGCGCGACCGAGCTCGACCGGTTCCTGAGGCGGCGCACACGGCTCCATTGGCGGTCCGCACGGGGAGCGACCACGCTGAGTCTCTTCACGCTCGGCTTCTTACAGGATGCGGCGTCGCGCACGCAGACTGCCATCGCCTCCGCGTCTCTTCTCACGCCCGCCAGGTCGTCGATGCACCCGCTGCTTCGACGAGCGAAGGGCGTCAGACGCCTTCTGCGCGGGCCCAGGAAGAATGCGAAGGGCTCCGTCTCGCTCGGGACCCCGGCCATCTTCGAAGCGACGAGGGTCAGGAGCCGTTCGAAGCCCTCGAGAACGTTCACGCGCGCCGTCAGACTCGGTGCGAGCCCGTTCAGACGTCGAACGAAACCGCTCGTGAGGCCTACCGTCGAGGCGGCGATCGAGCGAATCCGCTCCAGGCGAGCCGGCGACGTGGCCGACGGGCTCGCCGGCGCGCGGCAGGCTCAGATCAGCTCGTACAGCCGCTCGAGCGCGCGGCCCAGCTTCTGCGCGTCCGGGCCGCCGGCCTGTGCCATGTCGGGCTTGCCGCCGCCGCTGCCGCCCACTTCCTTCGCCAGCTCGCGCACCAGGTCGCCAGCGCGGTAGCGGCCCGTGAGGTCCTTGGTCACGGCGACCAGCAGGAGCGCCTTGCCCTCCTTCTCGCCGCCGAGGGCCACCACGCCGCTGCCGATCTTGTCGCGCAGCTTGTCGGCCAGCTCGCGCATGGCGCCGGGCTCGGCCGGGTCGGCGCGCGTGGCGAGGACCTTGACGCCCTTCACCTCGCGCATCCCTTCCAGCAGGTTCGCGGACGACGCGGTGGCGCCGCGCTTCTTCTCGGAGGCGAGGCTCTGCTCGAGCTCCTTGATGCGCTTCGTGGCGCCCTCGACGCGCTGCACCAGCTCCTTGGGCGAGGCCTTGAGCAGCTCGGCGGCGCGGCGCATCTGCGCCTCCTCGTCCTGCACGAGCTCCACCGCGGCCTCGCCGGTGAGCGCCACGATGCGGCGCACGCCCGAGGCGATGGAGCCCTCGCTCTGGATCTTGAAGAAGCCCACGTCGCCGGTGCGGGCCACGTGCGTGCCGCCGCACAGCTCGCGCGACTGGGGCCCCATCTGCACCACGCGCACGCGGTCGCCGTACTTCTCGCCGAAGAGCGCCACCGCGCCGCTCTTGCGCGCCTCCTCGAGGGGCAGCTCCGCGGTCGCGGCCTCGGCGTTGCGCTGGACTTCCTGGTTCACGAGCCGCTCCACCTCGGCGAGCTTCTCGGCCTCGGGCGGCTGGAAGTGGCTGTAGTCGAAGCGCAGGTAGTCGGGATGGACGATCGAGCCGGCCTGCTTCACGTGCTCGCCGAGGACGCGCTTGAGCGCCCAGTGCAACAGGTGCGTGGCCGAGTGGTTGGCGCGGATGCGGCGGCGCCGCTCGGCGTCGACCTTGAGAGCCACTGCCTGGCCCGCGGCGAGAGTGCCCGAGAGCACCGCGGCGCGGTGCACGATGAGCGAGCCCACCGGCTTCTGCGCGTCCTGGACCTCGGCCTTGCCGCCGGGCCACTCCGCCACCCCCACGTCGCCGACCTGCCCACCGCTCTCGCCGTAGAAGGGCGTGCGGTCGAACACGAGCTCCACCTCGTCGCCCGCCTTGGCCTCGGCGACGCGCCGGCCCTTCACGAGGATCGCGCGCACCTTCCCCTGGCTCTCGACCTCGCGGTAGCCGGTGAACTCGCTGTCGCCGAGCTCCTGCCGCAGCGCGGGGTAGACGTCGGCGACGGCCTTCTCGCCCGACCCCTTGAACTCGCTGCGCGCCTGCTGCTCGGCCAGCGCCTTCTCGTAGCCCGCCTCGTCGATCGAGAAGCCGCGCTCGCCCGCGACGATCTCGGTCAGGTCCTTCGGGAAGCCGAAGGTGTCGTAGAGCTTGAAGACCACCTCGCCGGCGAGGCGCTTGCCCCGGGCGCGCGCCATCTCCTCCTCGATCAGCTTCAGGCCGCGGTCGAGGGTGCGGCGGAAGGCCTCCTCCTCGTGCAGCGCCACGTCGAGGATGAAGGCCTGGTGCTCGCGCAGCTCCGGGTAGGCGCCGGCCATGCCGCCCACCACCTCGCGGCAGATCTCGTGCAGGAACGGCTTGTCGAGGCCGAGGCGGGTGCCGTAGCGGATGGCGCGCCGCATGATGCGGCGGAGCACGTAGCCGCGGCCTTCGTTGGAGGGGAGCACGCCGTCGCCCACGAGGAACGTGGTGGCGCGGGCGTGGTCGGCGATGACGCGCAGGGCGACGTCGTCCTCCTCGTCCTTGCCGTACTTCTTGCCGCAGAGCCGCTCGCCGGCGGCGATGAGGCCGCGGAGCAGATCGGTGTCGTAGTTGCTGCGCACGCCCTGCACGACGGCGGCGAGCCGCTCGAGCCCCGCGCCCGTGTCGATGGAGGGGCGCGGCAGCGGCGTCAGCTTGCCGTCGGCGGCGCGCTCGAACTGCATGAAGACCAGGTTCCAGATCTCGAGCCAGCGGTCGCAGTCGCAGGCGACGCCCAGGCAGACCTTCTCGGGGCACGGGAGGTCGTCGCCCTGGTGGAAGTGGATCTCCGAGCACGGGCCGCAGGGGCCGGTCTCGCCCATGGCCCAGAAGTTCTCCTTCTTGCCGAGCTCGAGGATGCGGTCGTCCGGCAGGCCCGAGATCTTCTTCCAGAGCGCGCGGGCCTCCTCGTCGCGGGGGATGCCCTCCTCGCCCTTGAAGATCGTGACCGCGAGGCGGCTGCGATCGAGGCCCAGCTCCCTGGTGACGAGCTCCCACGCCCAGGCGATGGCGTCGGCCTTGAAGTAGTCGCCGAAGGAGAAGTTGCCGAGCATCTCGAAGAACGTGTGGTGGCGCGCGGTGTGGCCCACGTTGTCGAGGTCGTTGTGCTTGCCGCCGGCGCGCACGCACTTCTGCGAGGTGGTGGCGCGCCGGTAGTCGCGGGCCTCGCGGCCGGTGAAGACGTCCTTGAACTGCACCATGCCCGCGTTGGTGAAGAGCAGCGTGGGGTCGTTCTTCGGCACCAGCGACGAGGAGGCGACGCGGCGGTGGCCGCGCTGCTCGAAGAAGGAGAGGAAGGTGTCGCGGACCTGGGAACCGGTGAGCTTCTGCACGGTGGCTTGCCTCGCGGGCCTTCTAGTAACAGCGGCCCGCGGGCCGGTCAACGCGGCGTCACTGCTGCCGGCCCTTGCGGGCGTACTCCCTGAAGCGCTTCATGCGTTCGCGGTCGGCGCGGCGGGCTTCCTTCTTGCGCGCGTGCTCGGCGTCCGCGGCCAGCCGCTGCTCCTCGGTGGGGAGGCTGAGCTGCGTGACGGTGCCGGCGACGCCGATGGCGAGGCCGAGGGCGACGAGCGCGAAGGGGTGGCCGAGCAGCCAGCCGCCGCCCACCGGCGTGGGCAGGGTGCGCGCGAGGCCCATCGCGAAGGCGAGGCCGCCGGCGAGGCCGGTCAG
This sequence comes from Myxococcales bacterium, assembly GCA_035508175.1. Taxonomy (GTDB): domain Bacteria; phylum Myxococcota; class Myxococcia; order Myxococcales; family JAKAPL01; genus DATJNL01. The sequence continues at coordinate 1,257 of DATJNL010000132.1, read as the reverse complement.
GACGGCGGTGATCCAGGGCGCGAAGATGGCGCCGAGGACGCCGCCGACGAGGAAGCCGGGCAGGAAGGCGACGCTGCGATCGCCGGGCGGGAAGAATTCGGCTCCCAGGAGGCCGATGGGGCCGCCCACGACCACGAAGACGATGGCCTCGGGGAAGGCGACGCCGAGGAGCGCGAGGCCGCCGGCGAGGGCGTACTGCACGCTCTCGACGGGCAGGTGGAAATACGTGGCGGGCAGCCCGGCGAGCGCGAAGCCGAGGCCGGCGCCGGCGACGAGGGCCACGACGCGCACGATGGGCGGACGGCTGCCGAGGGCGGCGACGATGAGCCCCACGATGACGAGCGCGATGGCCGCGACGTGGGGCAGCCCGGTGGCGGCGCGCGCGACGGAGGCGGCCATGGCCCCGATCGCGTCGAGGAGCGACGACAGCTCGCCCATTCAGCGGAGGTAGAGCAGCAGGAGAATCACCAAGACGAAGGCCGCGGCGCCGGCGCCGGTCATGAGCTGCTTGGGGTCGGGGCCGGTATCGGCGAGGAGGCGCTCAGCGCGCTCGCGCGCTTCGCCTTCGGGCTTGGCGGCGAGGAAGCGCTTGGCCTCCTCGCGAGCACGGCGCACGTCGCCCTTGGCCCAGAGCTGGTAGGCGAGCTCGAGATCTTTGGGGAGGGTGGAGGCGGGCTTCGACTTGGCCATGGCGGGAAGAATGTAGTGAACGGAGGGGGGCGCGTCTACAACGAGGGTCGGGGGGCGAAGGTCGGGGTCGGAGGGCGAAGGTCGGCGTCGGGGGCGAAGGTCGGGGTCGGGGTCGAGGGTCGGGGTCACGGCCGGGGTCGGGGCCGAGGTCGGAAGCAGTTCCCCCTCGCCCCGCGAAGCGGGGAGAGGGCCGGGGTGAGGGGCCACCCTCGTTACGCGCTCGCTCACCAGTTCCCTCGCGGCAAGCTTCGCGCCACGCCGGTGAGGCTGGCGTGGCACTCGCTTGCGGGCTCGGTCGCGTAGGGTGGGCGCAGCTCGGCTGGATCTGGCTGAACGCGTGGTCGTCCATTTGCGGTTTCTCCTCGCCTCGCGGCGAGAGGAGAAACCGCAAATGGACGATACGCTGATTGTTCTGCCGCATCACAAACTGGTTGCCTTCGGGGTTGCTCGGGAGTTGCTGCTCGCGGTTCGCGATTGCCGTATCCGGGATGCGAAGCTTCGGGACGAAGCTTCCCGCTCTTCCAAGAGCGCCTGTCTCAACACCGCCGAGGGTGCAGGCAGGGTCAC
>DATJNL010000131.1:0-3329 GCA_035508175.1 Myxococcales bacterium | reverse complement strand
ACGATCGCCTACGGCTACGACCTCGTGGCGAAGATGCGTCTCGTCTACGTTGCGGGGACGTTCGTCTATTCCGGCAACAACACAACGGGCAGCATTTCGAGCCCGGGGCTGTTCGACGCAACGTGCCCCAACCCTGCCCCGGACAACGCCCCAGGCGGTGCCGGGGCCATATCGCGCGTCTGGTTCGAGACGCTCGAGTACGATCCGGTCGCAGTCGCCAATGGCACTCCCCTCACGCTCACCGTTCGTAACTTCGGCATTACCCCAAACTGCAACTACAACGTCTACCTCCCCACCCTCACGGCAAATCCCCTGACCGGCGAGGTGTCGCTCGTCTTTTACTCGGATCACGCCTGCCCCTTGGGTGTGCTCGACTCGGACTGCGGCCTGGCTTCAGGAGCCGATACCGCCGGGCTGTACACGCTTGCGTGCGACGGAGACGTGTTCACCTGCACGAGCCTCTCGGGGGGAGGCACCGCTCCGAACCTCGCCACCACCCTCTTCGACAACTGCCAGCAAATCTACACCCCGACCACAGCCAGCCATTTCTTTCCTATCGACGCGTATGCGGTCCCCAACAGCGTCCCGGCGGCGACCGCGTTCTTCGAGCCGAACGGATTCACCGATTACATCGGCGCCTTCACGGAGCTGAACGGCACATTCCTCGCGAGCTACGTGGGTGGCAATGAGCCTATTATGCAAGCCGGGACGCCGCCCACTGCGACGTATTCTTCGGAGGGATGCATGACCGCCCTTGCGGCCTTCGACCCGCCTGCGCCATCGACCGGCGGAGGATGCAGACAGCAAGCACAGTCCGGAAGGCAGGCTTGCAGGGACGAGTACTGCAGGTGCCTGGCCGACGCGGGAACGGAATTCTTGGATTCGAGTCGCTGCGATTCCTGGGGCCGCTTTGACGGCTTCGCAGCCGACGAAGACTTCTGCGCTCCCGAGAGCAGGCCTGCGGGCTCCTCCGGCCAATGCTGGCCGAGTTCTGCCTGCTGTTCCGACAATCCTAGACGGGAGAGTCTGCACTGGCGCGGCGGCGGCAGTCCCGGCGGCGGGTGCAGCTACAAAGACGCCGGCCCCAGCCCCAGCGATACCTGCAGAGCCGCCGAGTGCGACTGTCTGGCTACCGTATCCGCGGTTGAGCAGGCCTGCGATCACGTGCAGGCCGCTGTCGACGGGATGGTCGCGGGCCTGGGCCCGCTGCCCTCGCGGATCATGCCCGTCGAGACGACCTCCTTCGCACCGCTGACGTCCTCGGCTTCAGCGGGTCAGTTCGGAGCGGCCTGCGCAAAGGACTCCGACTGTGCGCCGTTGTCGGGGCAGACTTGCCTCGGCTCGCGCTGCACCTGCTCGCCCGATATGCTTCCCTGTGGAATCGACGGCGGCGGCGTGCTCTGTGCGAACCTACTCGCGGATCCTCAGAACTGCGGCCTCTGCGGCGCCGTCTGCAGCTCTGGCATTTGTTCGAATGCAACGTGCGCTCCCTAGATCGCTGGGATATCTGCTACTCACCTGGCTCCTGTGCTGCCAGCCCGCCAGACTGGCGCCGCAACAGCCCCCGGCGCCGGACGGCGGGCGGGGCCGGGATGCCGGCTCACCCCTCGCGCAGCCGGATGCAGGAAACGCCGACGGCGGTGAAAGACGACCCACTGATGCGGGTGAAGGCAGCGAACTGATCCCTTGCAGTGCCACCTGGCAATGCACCGCCGTGGATGACGCCGGTACGATCGACACCGTCCCCTGTTTCTCTTGCCCGGCCGACGAGCTGTGCGAGTTCTACACGTTGGCGAACAATTCGGGGTTGGTCTCTCCGGGAGTCTGCCGTCAAGTTCCAACGGGCTGCGCGCTCGACAACATCTGCGACTGTCTGCCCTACTTCACGGCCGCGCGCCCGACCGGTGGGTTCAGTTTCGGCTACGACGGCGGCTTCCTAGCCGACCTCATCTGCTACCTTTGTGCGGAAACATTCCCGTACCTCGATGCCGGCCCGCCAACTGTCTATTGCGAGATCGCGAATCTCTAGCCGCCCCGAAGTCGCGGCGTTGCTGGCGATCGCCTTTCTCGCGGCGTGCACGTGCAGCCCTCCGTCCATGGGCGGCGGACCAGACGGCGGTTTCGACGGAGGCCTTGACGCCGGGGGCAGAGATGCCGGGGACGGTGGGACTCACCCGGCGTGCGCCGACGACGCCCAGTGCCAAGCCTCGCTGGTGGGCTCGCACTGCGTGCTCGGATCATGCACGTGCAGCGCCACCGACGGCGGCCAGGTTGAGGCGTGCAACGGAGCTTGCATCGATGTCACGACCAGCCCCGACGACTGCGGCGCCTGCGGCTTTGCATGCCCACCCTCGCCAACGGACGCTGGTGCCACCCAGTGCCTGGGGGGGCGCTGCCTCGTCACTCTGGTCGCGAGCTCGACCCTAGGCATCGCGCTTTGGGGGCCGACCCTCATCGGTACCAGCAACGCCACAGCTCCTGGCGGCCCGACCGTGTGGCAGCTCGATCTCGATGGCGGCGGATTCACGGCGCTCGAAGTCGCGCCAAGCAATCCACCCGTGACCGCTGGAGCGTACCGGCCGTTCATCGACGGGCTGAATCTTTGGTTCTCCGATCAGGACAGCGAGGAGGTGGAGCTGCCGCTCGGCGGCGGCCCATACCCGCTTGTAGACCCCTACGGGGAGAACTCCTTTTTCGTCGACGCCAAATGGATCTATTTCCCTCCGGCCACCCCCGTCGGCATCTTCGGGCGCGTGCCGCGCCTCGCGTGGGTTGATGCCGGGCTCGACGTGATTGAGGGCAATGCCACCGCAGTCGCCATCGACGACGGCTGGGCTTATGTCGCGACGGCGGGCACCCCACCCGACTGCACCGACGGGACCATCGAAGCGGTCCCTCTTGCAGGCGGAGAGCATCGCATCCTCGCCGGCGAACAGCACGACCCGATCGCCGTTGCCTTGGATGGCCAGCGCATCTATTGGTTGAACCAGGGAGAGTTTGGCTGCGTCGTCGGTGCGGTGCCGCTCGCCGGCGACGGAGCGCTGCTTGTAGTGGGGATGGACGGCGGCCAGGTAGCGGCGCTGGCGAGCGGCCTCACGTGGCCCGGGTCGCTCACGGTGGCGGGTCAGTGGGCATACTGGACGGAAGACGTCCTCACCGATGATGTCGCGATTCAGGCGCTCTATTTGGACGGAGGTTCGCCCATGACCCTCGCGACCGGTCAGCCAACCGAGACGGCTCCGACGCTCCTGGCCAGCGGCGGCGCGCTCTTCTGGAATGACACCGGCACACTCGATGCCGGCTTCAAGGACGGCCGAGTGATGGAGCTC
>DATJNL010000130.1:0-3335 GCA_035508175.1 Myxococcales bacterium | reverse complement strand
GAACGGGCAGCTCAGCGCGATGAAGGCCCATATGCAGAGGGAGACCACCTTCAGCGCGGGCTCAGAGGTGAGCCAAGTCGGTCCCGGGTTCATGGGACGGGCGGGAGGAGGCAAGGGCACACTGCCGCCGATCTAGACTGGCCAGGCCGGCCGGTCAATGCGCCAGCCGCGTGCATGCGGCCACGCACATTCTCCTTGTCAGGAACTGGCACCTCCGGCAATTATCCAGCGCATGACAGGTGCGTGGTGGCGGGTGATACCGGCCGTTCTGGTCCCGGCCGTTTCGGTCGCGGCGGCAGCGGATGTTTACGCCGTCAACCCCGAGGCCGGAAACAATACGTTCAGTGCCGTCTTCGACGCTCCGCTCGGGGAGCGAATCAATGCGGTGAGCTCCGAGGTTGCGTGCGATCTCACGTACGATGCTCCCTCACTCTCGGCGGGCGGCTCTTGCTCCGTTCCGCTCACGTCGATCCGGGTCGACGGCGACGCAACGAAGACCGAGCACTTCCAGCAGTGGGCAACCAACAAGAAGGTCGAGCCCACCAATTGCCGCTTCGCGCTCGCACTGCAGAGCGTCAAAGTCTCGGCGCCGCTGAAGGCCGGGGAGGCGGTGCCGTTCACTGCTTCCGGGACCTTCACCATCTGCGGCCGGCAGCGCAGCCCTTCGGGCCCGGAGGCGATCCGTGGCACCGTGATGCTCTTCCCCCCAGGGACCTACGGTGAGGCCCAGACACTGCGGATCCGCGCCCACATCGACGCCTTCGATCGCGAGAGCTACGGCATTAGCCCGAAGGCCACCGCCGGCTGGCTGGCTCGGGTCCAGCAGCTCGCGCCGGTCGTGGCGGCGAAGGGAGACATCGACTTCAGCCTATTTGCCCGCCTGAAGCCGTGACATCCAATTTTTGTCGTTCGTCGTAGCCGTGCAGTAGTCGTTGAGCAATCCAATCCAACCAGGAGAGAAGCCATGACCGTTCGTTCGTTGCAGGGTGCCATTCTGGCGGGCGCCGTTGCCAGCCTCTTCGCCGGCGGAAACGCCTTGGCGGAATCGGCCGCCAAGAGCTCGACCGTGAAGTGCTCGGGAATCAACGCGTGCAAGGGGCAGGGTTCCTGCTCCGGCGCCGACAACTCCTGCAAGGCCCAGAACAGCTGCAAGGGCAAAGGCTGGGTCGAGGTCGGCAGCAAGAAAGAGTGCAAGAAGAAACACGGAAAGGTCGTCGCTTCGAAGTAGGAGTGGGTGGGGGCGCCCCAACGAGGGGCGCCTCCCCACGTCCGACGCTATGGCCTTCGCGCCAACCTTCCTCGGTCACGGCGTCGGGCTGCGGACGAGGCACTTTTCGGAGCTCCAGGGGGCGACACCTGCTTCGACCGGGGTCGATTGGTTCGAGGCCATCTCCGAGAATTTCATGATCCCTGGGGGCCGGCCGCTCACGGTTCTCGATGCTGTCCGCCGGAACTTCCCGGTAGTACTGCACGGCGTCTCACTGTCGATTGGCTCGACCGATCCGCTCAACCACCGATATCTCGGCGAGCTCCGCGCCCTTGCGGACCGTGTCGAGCCCGCCTGGATATCCGATCACCTCTGCTGGGGGAGTGTCGACCGCCGGTATGCGCACGATCTTCTCCCACTGCCGTTCACCGAGGAATCACTCGAGTTGGTCGTCGAGCGCGTGCAGCGCGTGCGTGCAGCGCTCGGCCGTCCCTTCCTTCTCGAAAACGTCTCGAGCTATGTGACCTTTCGGCAGTCGGTGATTCCCGAGTGGGAGTTCCTCGCGGAGGTCGCGCGGCGCGCGGACTGCGGTATCCTGCTCGACGTCAACAACGTCTACGTCAGCGCGCACAACCACGGCTTCTCGGCCGAGGCCTACCTGGCCGGGATGCCGGCCGATCGGGTCTGGCAGATTCACCTGGCGGGGCACCGAAACCTGGGCACCCATCTCTTCGATTCGCACGACGGCCACGTCATCGAGCCCGTCTGGCGCTTGTTTCGCAGCGCCGTGCGTCGCTTCGGGAACGTCTCGACGCTGATCGAGTGGGACGAGCGAATCCCGGCTTTTTCGGTGCTTGCTGCCGAGTCGGCCAAGGCGGCCCGGCATGCGGCAGAGGTCCAAGGTGCGCACCGCCGACTTGCGTGAGACGCAGCGCTGTTTCTTTCGAGCGCTCGAAACCGACCGCGCGCGCGGAGGTGCCTCACGCCTGATCACTGGTGGCGGGCAGCTGCGTCCCCGCCAGAGGCTGGAAATCTACGCGTCGATGTACTTCGCCCGCATCCTGGAGGCGTTGCGCGAAGATTTTCCGAAGCTCCTTGAGACCATCGGCGAGGACGGTTTCGCGGCGCTCGCACGGCGCTACCTCCGGGCTCACCCGTCGCGCCATCCTTCACTCCGACACGTGGGCGACCGCCTGCCGGCGTTCGTCAAGCAGGACCGAATCGCCACGGGGGTGCCTTGGCTATCTGAGCTCGCTCGTCTCGAGCGCGCGATCGTCGATGCTTTCGACGGGCCCGAGGCCAAACCGCTACTCCCGGCCGCCCTGACGCGCATTCCGGGAAGCCACTGGGGCCGGCTCCGTTTCACGCTCCATCCTACTTTGCGTCTACTTCAGTTTTCTCACGCGGTCGACGAGGTGTGGGAGCGCCTGGACGCCGGCAAGGCTGGGGGGCGCCCGGCCGCGCGATTGACGAGGCTTCGCATCTGGAGGCGCGAGCACGTCGTTCTACGCGCCCCCATGGATGCGCGCGAGGCCACGTGCCTGCGCGCCCTCGCGCGCGGCAGAGACTTCTCTTGGGTCTGCGTGCGCTGCGAGACGGCCGACCGAGCCGCCCGCGATCTGGCCACCTGGCTGGACGAAGGGTTGATCACCGGCATCGAGTTGTCGCCGGGACGGCTGCAGCGGCCGGGGTAGCGCCCCTTGCGCCGTCGTTGTAGTACTCGATCGACGGCGGCGATGAAAATTCTTCACCTGAGCGACCTCCATTTTCAGTCAGAATACCCGCTGAAGCGCTGGCCTCGCCTCGGCTGGCGACGCATCGCCGCCCAAGTCGAATTCCGTCTGCTCGGTCGGGGGCGACTCTTCGCGAACGTGGCACGAACAGTGGCCTCCATCCTGGCGGAGGCCGAGCAGCGCGGGGTCCAGCACCTGCTCGTAAGCGGCGACCTCACCGCCTTGGCGCTGCCGGAGGAGTTCGAAGCAGCCTGGGACGCGCTGTCCGGATGGAAGGATCGAATGACAATCGTCCCCGGCAACCACGACCGCTACACACCTGCGGCGGCGCGTGAACGGGCATTCGAGAACGCCTTCGGTGCAGCGCTTCACTCTGCCCTGCCGCGATACTGTCG
>DATJNL010000129.1:0-6427 GCA_035508175.1 Myxococcales bacterium | reverse complement strand
AGTCGTCCGCGCCGAGCTCGAGGCCGCGCACCTTGTCGGCGACCGCCTTCTGGCCGGTCAGGAACACGAACGGAATGCGCGCGAGCTTCTCGTCGGCCTTGAGCTTCTGGCACAGCTCGAAGCCGTCGAGCTCGGGCATCTTGGTGTCGGAGAGGATGAGGTCGGGCGCGGCGAGGGCGATCTTCTCGAGCGCATCGACGCCCTTGACCGCGGTGTTCACGGCGAAGCCGGCGTTGCGGAGCGAGACCTCCATCACGGAGAGGCTCTTCGCGTCGCTGTCGACCAAGAGGAGCTGCCGCTTTGGCATGGGACCCCGGGAAAGCCTCCGGGCGAGAAACTCTACCAGCTCCACCGGCAGCGCGCGAGCCCGATCCGCCGCTGTATGCTCCCTGACATGTACGCTGGGTCTCATGCTAGATTGCCGGCGATGGCGACGGCCCGGCGCATCCTCCTGCTCGACGACTCCGAGCTGCAACTCGAGCTGCAGCGGGACGTGCTCGAGAAGCGCGGGCACCTGGTTCGCACGGCGCGCGACATCCTCGAGTTCGAGCGCATCCTGCACGAGTTCAAGCCGGAGATCGTGCTCACCGATCTGGTGATGCCCGAGGTGATGGGGACCTCAGTCGTGCAGACGCTCAAGGACAACCTCGCGACCGAGAAGATCCCGGTGATCCTGGTCAGCTCGCGGCCCGAAGCCGAGCTCGCGATCCTCGCAGAGGCCATCGGCGCCGACGGCCACCTCTCGAAGAGCGGCGGGGTGGAGAAGCTCGGCGAGATGGTGGACGCCCTCGTGTCGCAGATTCTCTGGTAGGGGCGATTGACTGAGGCCGGGGCCGTCCGGTAAACGCCTGTGCGGCCGGGGGGCGATGGAGCGTCGATGCCCGAGATTCGAATCGCGCCTGCGAAGGGCCCCGGCGATCTCGCCGCGGCGCTCGCCATCCGCGAGGTGGTTTTCATCGAGGAACAGGCGGTCCCGCAAGACATCGAGCGCGACGACCAGGACGAGACGGCCTACCACGTGCTGGCGATGCAGGGTGGCCACGCCGTGGGCACGGGGCGCCTCGTGGCGACGCAGCCGGCGCCCGACGGCGAGAGCGGCAAGTGGGGGCGCATCGGCCGCATGGCGGTGCTCGCCTCGCACCGCAAGGGCGGGGTGGGGCGGTTGATCCTGCAGGCGCTCGAGACGCGCGCGAAAGAGCTCGGCCTCGCCGGCATTGTGCTGCACGCGCAGGTCATGTCGAAGGGCTTCTACGAGAAGGAAGGCTACGAGCCTTACGGCGCGGTCTTCGAGGAAGCGGGCATGCCGCACGTCAAGATGTCGAAGCGGCTGTAACGCCGGGGCATGCCGGCCCGCAAGCTCGTCCCGCTGCTCGCCGCCTCCGTCGTCGCAAAGCTCGCGCTCGACCACATCGCCGACGCGGACGTTTTCTTTCACCTCCGGCTGGGCCTCGACGCGCTGGCCACGCGCCGGCTGCCAACGACGCTCTCGTACTCGTGGAGCCTCCCGGGCGTGCCCCGCCTCCCGATCGACTGGCTGGCCCAGCTCTTCCTGGCGGCGGCCTACCGACTCGGCGGCTTTCCAGGCGTGGGGCTTCTAAAGGGGGCGCTCACGGTGGCGCTGGTGCTGCTCGTCCACGCGATCGTGCGGCGGCGCTCGGGCGACAACCCGCGCGCGGGCGCGCTCGTGCTGGCGCTGTTCGTGGCGGCCGCCTCGACGCAGTTCTTCGCGCGGCCGCTGGCCTTCGGCGCGCTCTTGCTCGCGGGGGTGATCTGGCTGCTCGACCGGATCGCGGCAGGGCGCTCGCGCGAGGCGTTCCTGCTGCCGCTCGTGTTCGCGTTGTGGCCCAACACGTATGGCGGCTGGCCGGTGGGCCTGGGGCTCACGGGGGCGGCGCTGGCCGACGCGCTGCTGCCTTTTGCCTGGGGACCCTTCCGGGCGGCCGGCCTGGCGCCGGAGGCGCGCCGTCGACTGGCCGTCGGCTTCGCGCTGTCCCTGCCCGCGTTGCTCCTGAACCCGAGCGGGCTGGCGCTGGTGGTGCGGCCTTTCTGGCTCTTGCGCCACCGCGCCGCGCTCTCGGTGTTCGACGAATGGAGCCCGGTGCCCTGGACCAGCCCGGGCCTGTGGGCGCTCTTGATCATGGCGGCGCTGCTCCTGCTCGCCGGCGTTCGGGGCAAGGGACCCCTGCGGCCGTACGACCTCCCGATCCTGGCCGCGTCGTTCGTCATGGCCCTGCGCTCGGCCAACCAGCACCTGGTCTGCGCCATCGTTGCGGCACCCGCGCTGGCCGGGCCCCTGGGCGCCTGGTTCTCACCCGAGGGCTTCCTCGAGAACCGGCGCGTCAACGCGGCGGTGGCGGCGCTCGCGATGCTGCTCTTCGGCGCCATCGGCGTCGAACGGCTGCGCGCGTGGCCCATGGACATCCGCACGGCGGCGCCGGTCGAGGCCGTCGAGGCGTTGGAGCGCGCGGGCCTGGCCGGGACGCGCGGCTTCGCCTACTTCGACTGGGGCGGCTACCTCGTCTTCCGCCGCATCGACACCTACGTCGACGGTCGCCTCGAGCCCTTCCTCGACAGTGGCATCTTTGACCGCTACCTCGAGGTCGAGCGAACCGGCGACATGGCCTGGCTCGAAGCGAACCAGGTGCGCTGGCTCCTCGAGAAGGCGCGGAGCCCGCTCGACCGAGCCGCCGAGGGGCGTCCCGGCTGGCACCTGGGCTACCGGGATCAGGGGAGCGTGCTCTGGCTGAGGGACGCGGCGGCGGGCAACCCTTGATTTCGGGCCCTTCGGGGCCTAAAACGAAGCCCCTTCCCGAAGCGAGGCTCTGGAGGGCCCTTGGCAGACGCCCAGACAGCGTTCGACGTGACGGTCATCGGCTCCGGCCCCGGCGGCTACGTGGCGGCCATCCGGGGGGCGCAGCTCGGCCTGCGCGTCGCCCTCGTCGAGAAGGATCCGAAGCTGGGCGGCACCTGCCTGCACCGCGGCTGCATCCCCACCAAGGCGATGCTCTTCTCGGCGGAGCTCCTGGACCGGGCGCGCGAGGCCGAGGAGTTCGGTCTGGCCATCCCCAAGGCCGACGTCGAGATCGCGGGCGTGCACCGCTACAAGGATGCCGTCGTCAAGCGGATGGCCGGCGGCATCGACTTCCTGATGAAGAAGAACAAGGTCACCGTGTTCACGGGCCACGGGCGCGTCGCCGGCCCCGGCAAGGTCACGGTGACGCCGGCCTCCGGCGCGCCGACCACGCTCACGACGCGGCACACCCTGATCGCGACGGGGAGCGTGCCGAAGTCGCTCCCCGGCATCGACTTCGACGGACAGCGCATCCTCTCGTCGGACGACATCCTGCGAATCGACCGCGTCCCCAAGCGCCTGGCGGTGCTCGGCGCAGGCGCCGTGGGCGTCGAGTTCGCGTCGGTGTTCAGGAGCTTCGGCAGCGAGGTCACGATCGTCGAGGTGATGCCGAACCTGCTCCCCGTCGAGGACGCGGACCTGGGCAAGGAGCTTCAGAAGGCCTTCCGCCGGCGCAAGATCGCGTGCCTGGTCGGCTCCAAGGTCGAGAAGGTGACGAAGACCGGCTCGGGGGTCGAGCTCCTGGTGGCCGATGCGGACGGCAAGACGCAGACCGTGGCGGCGGACGTGCTTCTGTCCGCCGTGGGCCGCAAGCCGCTGACCGCCGACGTGGGGCTCGAGGGCACGAAGGCGCGGCCGGACGCGCGCGGCTTCATCGCCGTGGATTCGATGATGCGCACCCAGGAACCGACCGTGTACGCGATCGGCGACGTGGTGCCGACGCCCATGCTGGCGCACCTGGCCTCGGCCGAGGGCATCCTCGCGATGGAGCACATCGCCGGCAAGGACCCACGGCCGCTCAACTACGATCAGGTCCCCTCGTGCACCTACTGCGAGCCGCAGGTCGCGAGCGTCGGGCTGTCCGAGAAGAAGGCGCGCGAGCGCGGCTACGACGTGAAGATCGGCACCTTCCCCTTCAGCGCGCTCGGCAAGGCGCAGATCCTCCACGCCGGCGAGGGGTTCGTGAAGATCGTCGCGGAGAAGAAGTACGACGAGCTGCTCGGGCTCCACATGGTCGGCCCGTCCGTGACCGACCTCTTGGCGGAGGGCGGCGTCGCGCTCAAGCTCGAGTCGACCGTGGAGGAGATCGCCCGCACGATTCACGCCCACCCGACCCTCTCGGAGGCGGTCGGCGAGGCGGCCCACGCCGCGCTCGGGCACGCGATCCACATCTAGGCCGGTCCGCCCTTGGAAGAGAGCGCCTCCAGATTGGTCACCCTCGGCGGGGCGCGCGAGCGCAAGCCCGACTGGCTGAAGGTGCGGCTGCCGGGCGGACCCGGTTACGAGCGGGTGCACTCGCTGCTGCACTCGCTCTCCCTGCACACGGTCTGCGAGGAGTCGCGCTGCCCGAACGTCGCCGAGTGCTGGGGCGGCGGAACGGCCACGGTGATGCTCATGGGCGACGTCTGCACGCGCGCCTGCCGCTTCTGCCACGTGAAGAGCGGTCGACCCGAGCCGCTCGACCCGCAGGAACCAGCGCATCTCGCCGAGGCCGTCGCCGCGCTGGGGCTGCGCTACCTGGTGGTCACGTCGGTCGACCGGGACGACCTGCCGGACGGAGGCGCAGCCCACTTCGCCGCTGCGATTCGTGCGTTGCGGGTGGCTTGCCCCGAAACGCGGGTCGAGGTTCTCATTCCCGATTTTCGAGGCGACCAGCATCTGCTCGACGTGGTCCTCGAGGCAGGGCCCGACGTCGTCGCCCAGAACCTCGAGACGGTGCGGCGGCTCACCCACCCGGTGCGCGACGCGAAGGCGGGCTACGATCAGACGCTCGGCGTGCTCGCGCACCTGGCCAGGGCGGGCGTGATCACCAAGAGCTCGCTCATGCTGGGCCTCGGCGAGACGCGGGACGAGCTGCGCGAGAGCTTCCGCGATCTGCGGGAATCCGGCGTCGAGGTGCTCACGCTGGGGCAATATCTGCGGCCGTCGCCCTGGCACCTGCCGGTCGAGCGTTTCGTGCCCCCCGCCGAGTTCGACGAGCTGCGCGGCGAGGCGGAGGCCTTTGGGTTTGCCTATGTCGCCGCCGGTCCGCTCGTCCGCTCGAGCTACCGGGCCGCGGAGTACTTCCTCGAATCGCGGCTGACGGCGCGCGCGAGGCCCACGTGAAGCCGCGCGAGGAGACTCGTGGACGAAAGGCCGAGCAGGGCAAGGTGCAGCTGCCCGCGAAGGCCGCCGGAAAACCGGACCTGGCGGCCATCTACCGCGACGCCGTCCGCAGCCGCGTGCTCGACGGCTGCTTCGAGGCGTGGACGCGCGCGGGTCTGCTGGGCTTCGCCCTGCCGGCGCTCGAGTGGGGCGGCGTCCTCGCCGCGGCGACCGCGGCGCTGCAGCCCGCGGACTGGCTCTTCCCATCGGCGCGCGAGTCGCGCATGGCGGTCTGGCGCGGCATGCCGCTCGAGATCTACCTCGCCCAGCACCTGGGCCGGGAGCTCTCCGGAGACGGTCCCAAGATCCTCCCGGCATTTCCGGGCGCCGTCGCGGACGCCGCTCGACGCGTCGCCTCGGTCCCCGGCGGGCCCGCGTCTCACCTGCCGCAGGCGGTGGGAGCGGCCCAGGCGATGAAGCTGCGGAAGGAGAGCGCCGCGGTCCTCGCGTTCTGCTCCGGTGCGGCGGTCGACGAGCCGGACTTCCACGTGGCGCTCAACTTCGCGGGAGTCTGGCAGGCGCCGGTGCTCGTGTGCGTGAGACTGGAGCCCGACGAGCAGCGCGGGTTCGACGTCGCAGCGAGAGGCGCCGCCTATGGTCTCGAGGGCCTCGCCGTCGACGGTGCCGAGCTCGACGCCCTGGCGACGGATCTCGCCGGGGCGCTCGTCGAGGGCAAGCCGCGGCTCGTCGCCGTCCGGAAGCCTGGCGCGGAGGACGGCGGCCTCGCGAGCCTGCGGCGGCGCCTCGGCAACGGCTCGCGGCCGGACGACGCCGCGCTCTCCCGCGAGGCCGAGCGATGGTGCGACGCCGCCCTCGCTTCGGCGCGCGCCGCCCATCTGCCGGCGCCGGCGACCCTCGCCGACGGCGTCTACGCGGTACCGCCGCCCGCGCTCGGCGAGGAGCTTGCCGCCGCGCTGGGCGGGCCCGTCATTCCGGAGGATGCCTGAGCCATGCCCACGATGAACCTCATCCAGGCCGTGAACGACGCGCTCCGGATCCAGATGAAGCTCGACCCGCGCGTGGTCGTGCTCGGCGAGGACGTGGGCCGCTTCGGCGGCGTCTTCCGCGCGACGGCCGGGCTCTTCGAGGAGTTCGGCGAGGATCGCGTGATCGACACGCCCCTCGCCGAGAGCGGGATCATCGGGACCGCCATCGGCATGGCGATGAACGGCCTGCGGCCCGTCCCCGAGATCCAGTTCTCCGACTTCATCT
>DATJNL010000128.1:0-18046 GCA_035508175.1 Myxococcales bacterium | reverse complement strand
AAACAGCACGACATTCTGGCCAGCTCGCACCAGACCTTGTCGGCGGCCCAGGTCGAGGTTGATGGGCACGACGCACGAGCCCATCGCCCCGAGCGTGCGAAACGTGTCGATGGTGGGCACGTCCCCGAGGCCGGAGGCCCGCCGGCAGATGGCGTTGAACGAGCTCGTCGGCTGGTGGCAAGCCATGAAGCTGACGTCCTGGCGGCGAAGGTTCGCCTCGTCGAGCCCGGCCGCAATCGAATCGCGAGCCGTCGCTGCTGAGACCAATGGAACTTCGCGCAGGCGATCGCGGTCTTTCGTGCAGAGAGAGAGGGGGCCGCAACCTGAGTACCACGGGCCATCGTCGGGAGGCGCCAGCACGGCCATGCCGTCGTAGTGACCATCCATGTAGCTCCGAATCGAAAGGATCCCCTCCTCGGAGCCCACCCGACCAAGGACGACGGCCGTGGCTGCATCCCCGAACGTGGTGGACACAGGGTTCGAATAGTCCAGGATCCGCGAGAGCAACGAGGACTGCACGAGCAGCGCGTACCTCGCACCGCTGGCGTGCAGGTAGGCCGCGGCCATCTGCAGCTGGAACATGAACCCGCCGCAAGTCCTGTCGGTCTCGACACCGGCGCAGCGCGTCGGGAGACCCAGACGGCGGTGCAACATGGCCGGATTGGTCGAGAGCGCACGGTCCGGGACCACGGACTGAAGCAGCAACAGGTCGACGTCGCCTGCCTCGATCCCGGCGTTGGAGAGCGCTGCCTGGGCGGCTTCCAGCTCCATGTCGGAGGATCGCATGCCCGCCGGAGCCACGCGCCGCTCCACGATCCCGTGAAAGGGGTCGTCCTTCCAACGCCCCATCTCTTCAGCAACGATTCGAGCAAGCCCGGAGTCCTGGCTGCCCGTCGTCGTGGTCGAGCCCTCGAACGGCGTGCCCAGGTCGTCGCCGGATCGGCGCGAGAAGGCAGCGACGACCTCCGCGGGCCAATGATCGTTCCGCCTGATCTCTTCAGGGAGAAACGTCCCGATGCCTCTGATGCCGATTCCCGGTGTTTTCAATTTCGCATCTCCGTCGAAAGGGACTTGAAGCGCTCGGTTCCGGGTGCGCCCTCCTCCGGATCGATCTGGATGTCGAGGAGGAGCGGCCCCTCGCGCAGGCGGCTGGCCAGATCCAGCTCGAGGATCTGCCCCGGCGCCACGATCGAGGCCGACGGAATCCCGAGTTTCGTGGCCAGGCCGGCGATGTCGAGCGGCTGCGAGGAGTACCGTGGCGTCCGGCCAAAGACGTGCTTGTTGCCACGCTCCACCATCCCGTACCGGTGATCGTCGAGGACGGCGAAGAGGATGGGCAGCTTCTCCTGGGCAGCAGTGAGCAGCTCCGTCCCGGCCATCGAGACGCTGCCGTCGCCGCAGATGCACACGACCGGCCGCTTGGGCAGCGCAAGCTTGACGCCGATGGAGGCGCCGATGCCCGACCCCATGGAAGCCAACCCCGAGAAGTAGAATGAGTCTGGCTTCGTGAGCTGCAGATAGTGGAGTGCAAACAGGAGGTGATCCCCGATGTCGACGCAGTAGATCGCGTCCTCTGGGACCGCCTTCTGGACCTCCCAGAGCGCTCGTTGCGGCTTGATGGGGCCGGGCGCCGTCAACGTCTCGGGCTCGCTGTAGCGTTCGACGCCCCGAACCGGAACGAGCCTCCGCGCTTGGGGAACACGGCCGAGCAATTGCTGGAGCAGGACCTCCGCCGGGCCCACGAGGCCGATGTCGGCCCGGTAGTTTTTCCCGATCTGGGCCGCATCGATATCCAGCTGGATGAAATGCTTGGACGCCTTGATGGCGCCATTCCATGCGTTCGTGGCGACTTCGCCGAAGCTTGTGCCGATCGCGAAGAGCACGTCCACGCCGCCCTCGAGGTACCTTCGCGCCGAGGGGTGACCGCCGAAGCCGTAGACGCCAAGGGCGAGGGGATGATCCTCCGGGAAGACTCCCTTTGCCTTCGGAGTCGATGCCACAGGAATGGCCGCACGCTCCGCCAGGCGCAGGAGCTGCTGCGGGCCCGCACCCCAGCGAGCGCCCGAGCCGGCGAGAATCAGCGGCCGCTCCGCGCCCGCCAAGAGGTCCGCGACGTCGTCGAGCAACGTGTTCTCGACCACGAACTGCGCCGAAACCTGGGCCCCAATCCGATGAGGGCAAACCAGGGATCGCGTGACGTCCAGCGGCAACGAGACGAACACCGGCCCCTTGCGGCCCGAGCGGGCGGTCGCGAGCGCCTTGCCGACGACCGCGGTCGCCGCCTCGGCGGTCGTCAGTTCGAGTGAATCCTTGGTGATGCTCTGAACCATCCCGCGCAGGTCGAGAACGTACGGGCTGCCCTCCTGGAGCGCGCCGCGGCCGAACTGGTTTCGCGGAACCTCTCCCGCCATGAGCACCAGCGGAAGGCTGTCGCAGTACGCCGACGCCAAGCCGGTCACGGCATTCGTGACACCGGGGCCGCTCGTGACGAGGACGACGCCAACCCCGTCGGTGGCGCGCGCGTACGCAGCCGCCGCGAAGACGGCCATGGTCTCGTGCTTGCAGCTGACCACCTCGATCTCGGAGCGGTCGAGCAACGCATCGTACACGGGCGCAATCGCCCCGCCGGGAATTCCAAACACCTTCTTGACGCCGTGCTTGATGAGCGTTTCCACGATCTGATCGGCGACGCGGACCTTCTCCGGCGCCGGACGGAGCGCGCTTGCCCCCCGCCATCCCACGGCAAGCTCACCGCTCCTGCGAGTTGCTTCGCCCGCATTCACCAAGGGTGTCGGATCTGCGCTCATTTCACGCTCTGGGTGCGGCCGCGCCGGACGTCGCGCAGCAGTTGGACCATCTCGGCAACTCTGACGGGTTTCTCGAGGCAGGCGACTGCGCCCCGCTTGAGGCAGCGTTCGGCGAGGTCGGGGCTCAGGTCCCCGCTCATGAGGATGATGCGGATGCCCCGCGTGTCCTCCCGCTCGCGCAGCCGCTCGAAGACCTGGAGGCCGTCGAGGAAGGGCATGCGCAGGTCGAGGATCAGGATGTCGGGCTTGCGGCTGCCGATCATCACCAGGGCCTCGATCCCGTTGTCGGCGGTGAGGACGCCGAGCTCGTCCTCGAAGGGCTCGAGGCCGCGCCTCAGGGCCGAGAGGAAGCGGGGCTCGTCGTCCACCACCAGCACGTTGGTGCGGGCGAGACCCCGCAGCTGCTCGGGCACGGGCATGCCGTAGTGCTCGGCGAAGCGGACCAGCTCGTTCGCGGCGATGCGGCGGTGGCCGCCGGGCGTCCGGAACGAGGGCAGGATGCCGTCGTTGATCCATTTGACCACCGAGGAGGGGTTCACTTGCAGGATGTCCCCGACCTGGTGCGAGGTGAAATAGCGCGCTTTCGGCGCGATCGAAGTCTGGAGGTCTGCGCTCATCCTTTTCCTCTCTTTCCCTTTTGCAGCCCGATCAGGGCACGCGCGCCACCAAAGCAGATTCCGTGCCAGCGCCCGTTCCTCCCAGTCTCCCCGCAATGACGCTACTTTCCAGCCTTGGACGCCGTTCCCACCCCGGACTTGGCGTGCAATCTCTGGACGGCACCTACACGGCGAGGTCGGTTTGGACCCGGAATGCGAGCTTGTGAACAACTTTCCAGTTTAGGTGTCGAGATCGTGACGAGCGAGGCTCTCGCGGCATACCCCGAGTTGACGCAGGGTGTCACCGACGCTGCTTCTCCCCGAGTCTTGGCCCACTGCGACCCTACTCCGTGGAAAAACGAGGCGATGCTCGATGCGCTCCGGCGCTTCGAGCGAGGCTACCTCCCCGTGCAGCGCCCATGAGGATGCTGCCGCTGGCTCGTGGTGGTGCGCGCCGGTTGGAGACAGGGACGGCTGGAGCTCGAACGGGCAGACCAGGGGGTCCCCATCGACCCAGTCGCAGCCCGGGCGCGGCGCCGGAGTCTGGGCCACCAGCGCCGCATTCGTTGAACGGCCGCCGCGTCGGGCGAGAGGCAGGCCATTGGCGCGCGAGCCGCCCTGGGAGAACGCGAGACCGCTCCCGAACGCGCTGCGCTTCTTGCCGCTGCGTCACTCCTCGGCTAGAAGGTGCGCTTCGAAGCCCCCCTTCGAGATCCGGAGAGACTCGTGCGCCAGACCTTCCTCTTCTTCGTTCCCGTCGCGTTCGCCCTTGCGGCCTGCTCCGGCAGCTCCGGCGGCGGCACCACCGGAGCCAACTCGTCCGCAGGCGGATCGAGCGGCGCCGGGGCGTCGTCTTCTTCGGGCGCTTCCTCCGGCGCCGGGGCCTCGTCGGGCGGCGGCGCGTCCACGGGCGCGGCTGCCTCCTCCAGCTCGAGCGGCTCCGGCAGCACGACGGGAGCCGCCGCCTCGACCTCCTCCGGGAGCGGCAGCACCGGCGCGGGAACTGGCGGCAGTGGAGCCAGCTCCGGCGGGAGCTCCTGCGGCAACAACGGGAGCGCCTGCTCCTCCCTCGCCCAGCAGGGATCGGCCATCACCATCAACCAGGTGGCACAGGCCCTGCCCGCGCCCGCCGGCGGCGGCGCGCCGCCCGACGGCACCTACGTGGCCACCAGCGCCACCGTCTATACCGGCGCAGGCGGAGCCACCGGCAGCCTCGGCCAGGAAGAGTTGACGATCGGGATCTCCAGCGGCGGCACGCAGCTCCAGGTCGCCCAGGCCCAAGTGCAGAACGGCCAGGCCTGCGCTGGGAGCATCGCCGGCTCCATGACCTTCCCCTCGGGCGCCACCACCTTCGACCTCACGCAGACCTGCGGCAACGGCAGCAGCAGCAGCCAGGTGGCCCCCGGCTACACCTACGACAGCTCGGCCAGCCCGCCGCTGACGATCTACATCCCGATGGGAAACGGCGGCACGCAGCAGACCATCGTGGTCACCGGCTTCGTTCCGGGGAGCTGAAGCTCCAGGGTTCCGGCCTCGCGCGCCCGTGCCCCGCCGCCGCAGCGTCCGAGTTGCCCGCGCGATCCCCCGCAGTTCGGCCCGGCGGACGTCGTGGCTGCTGCAGCTCGAATGTGGGCATTCGCTGGTCCGTAACGCGCCCCCCGATGCCCCTCCAGCCAGAGCGAGCTGTGTGTGGTGCGACCTGGAGCATGCGCCCGAGCGTCACGCGACGCGGCAGGTCGGGCGGGGGCGTCCCCTCGCACGCGCGGCGCCGGTCGAGCAGCCCGAGCGCAGCAAGGAAGCCTCGGTGCCGCCCATCGTGATCGGCGTTTGGGAGGTCGTGGGCCCACCCCCCAGGTCCGAGAAGGGCCGTCTCTTCTTCCTAGAGAAGACCTCCCCCAGCCGCGAGACGTTCATTCCCAACGACCGCTGGGGCAGCGACGACGAAGGCTACGCGCTCGCCGTGCAACGCCTCACCGGCCTCACGCTCGCGCAGCACCGGAAGGCCCACCGGCGGATCCGCATCCACGATCGCAACGAGCGGGGGCGCCTCCTGCGGCAGTACCCGGATGGATGGCGGTAGCTGCCGCCTTCAACCGGCCTCGTCGACCGCGTAGTGCGCGCCGCGAGACCCGGGCGCCACCGCGCGGTCTCTTGACGAGGGCGTGGCGCCTCAGCAGCCTCAACGTAGGGCTGAACGCGCCGCGCTCCAGGCGACGGATGGCGTCCGCCGAGATCCCGGCCCGCGCGGCAAACCCGTCCTGCGCGAGCCCGTGATCCAGGCGGAGATGCCGGAGCCTGGTAGCCAGTTTCGCGTTCAACCCGGGTACGGCAGTCCTCTGCCCTGTTGACGTCCTGCAAGGGGCGGACAAGCATTGTAGGGCACCAATGTGACGATGAGTGCGTGGTTTCCTTACATGCCTTCACACTCCTTGCCGAAGTGGCTGACCGCTTTTTCCTGCGCCTGCCTCACGAGTTGCCCGAATCAAGGAATGAGAGCTCCTGACTCGGGGCAAGCGTGCTGGCTCGACGTTTCGCCCTGTCCGTCGCCTCCAGCCTGTACAGCAGCTCCTGACGCTGGCCTCGCTGCAGACGCAGGCATCGTGGTGACGACGGTTCAGCAGAAGGACAGCTTCGTCATCGAGACGGCAGGTGCGATCGCCTTTGACGGTGCCGGGAACCTCTACGCTACAAATGAGCTTTACGAGACCCTGGTGAAGCTCACGCCGTCTGGCGAATCCTACTATCTCGGAGTCCCGCAGGACGAGATCGGCAATCCGAGCTACGGTCCGGACGGCTGGCCCGACGCGGGCCTCATTGCCTTCGGCCCCCTGGGGGGTCAGGGATCCCTCGAGGGCGGCTGGCTGGCGGTGGCAGCCGACGGGACGCTCTACCTCACCGAATCGGATGTGAACCAGGTTCTGCGAATCGACACCCAGGGCACCGTCTCCTATCTTGGAAACGGTATGGAAGGCGGCGCCGATGGCCCGGTCTCCACCGCCGAATTCAGCCACCCCAGCTACCTCGCACTCGACGCGGCTGGCGGGCTGTTCGTGGAGGACTACAATGGCCTCCGGAGAATCGATCCCTCGGGCGTCGTATCGACGCTCGCGCGCTCCTTCGGAGGCGCGGGAGGCATGGCCCTGGATTCCGCCGGCAACCTCTACTACCCATGCTCCGACAACACGATCCAGGTCTTCACAGCCGCAGGCCGAACACTGGTCTTCGCGGGCGACGGCGACGCCGGCTACTTGGACGGAGCCTCGACCTCTGCTGAGTTCGACCATCCGACATGCGTGGCCGTGGACGCGGCGGGGAACGTCTTCGTATCGGACTCCGGCAACTACCGCGTTCGCGAGATCGACGCTGCTGGAGAGGTGACCACGGTTGCAGGGGACGGCCAACAGTGTGACACGGATGGAACCGGGGGCCTTGACGGGACCGCTCAAGTTGCGCCAGGCGCCATGGCATTCTCGCCCGACGGTGACCTGTACGTCGCGGCGCCCAACGCTCTGGGCTCTGGAGGCCCGCTGATGAAGATCCACTTCGGCCCCTGAAGGCGGCCGTCTGAGACTGAGCTTGGCGAGCTGTTCTGAGATCCCTGCGCGTCCAGGCTCGATTGCTCGCGGATGTGACCATGAGTACGTTTCCCTCCCACATCGTCGCCGGCCGACGGATGCCTTACGCGCTCACGGCGGTCATCTGCCTTGGCTGTTGCGCGTGTTCGAGCGGGGGCCAGCCTGACTCTGGGGAACCGTGCCCCGTGTGGCCATGCGGAAGCGGCCCACACTGCGGGCAGGAACCAGAGGGGGGCTTCGTGACCGACGGCGGCATCACCGTGACGACGGTCGGGCCACCTGTGGACGACACGGGCGCAATCGGGTTCGACAACGCCGGGAACCTCTACGTCACGGGCTGGGACTCCGACACCCTCACCAGGGTGTCGCCGGCTGGGTTACGCGCTTTTCTGGGCGCCAGCGAGGATGACCTGTCGGATCCAGCCTACGCTCCGGACGGCTGGCCGGACGCAGGCCTCATTCCGTTCGGCCCCCTGTTGGGCCAGGGATCCCTCCAGGGCGGCTGGCTGGCCGTGGCAGCCGACGGGACGCTGTACCTGACGGAATCGGATGTGAATCAGGTTCTTCGAATCGACCCCCAGGGCGCCGTCTCCTATCTCGGAAGCGGTACCGACGGCGGGGCGGATGGTCCGGTCGCCGCCGCCGACTTCAGCCACCCGAGCTACCTCGCACTCGACGCGGCGGGCGGGCTCTTCGTGGAGGACTACAATGGCCTCCGGAGAATCGATCCCTCGGGCGTCGTATCGACGCTCGCGCGCTCCTTCGGAGGCGCGGGAGGCATGGCCCTGGATTCCGCCGGCAACCTCTACTACCCCTGCTCCGACAACACGATCCAAGTCTTCACGGCCGCAGGCCGAACGCTGGTCTTCGCGGGCGACGGCGACGCCGGCTACTTGGACGGCGCCTCGACCTCTGCTGAGTTCGACCATCCGACATGCGTGGCCGTGGACACGGCGGGGAACGTGTACGTATCGGACTCAGGTAACTACCGCGTCCGCAAGATCGACTTGTCTGGACAGGTGACCACGGTTGCAGGCGATGGACAGCCATGCGACACGGCCGGAGCCGGAGGCCCCGACGGGTCCGCTCAGCTTGCGCCAAGTGCCATGGCCTTTTCACCGGACGGCGACCTGTACGTCGCGGCGCCCAACGCTCTGGGCTCTGGAGGCCCGCTGATGAAGATCCACTTCGGCCGCTGACCAGTCTGCCGCATCCCGCTCGCTGCAAATGTCTCTCGCCGGGAGGATGGCGCAACTCCTGAGCCTGCGCTGCGAGCCCACTTCACTGCATTGCGTACTCACGAGGCTGTCGGCGGCGCGCTCGTCGCTGACACTGTTGCGCACGAGCCTGCCAGGACGACTCGCCGGGCCGGCGCGCCAACGAAGGGGCTTCGCGGACGAGCTCGCTTCGCTGCCGCCCTCGCGCGGCTGGCGCGCGTTCGGACTCCCTTCCTACGTGCAGAGCCGCACCCGCCACGTACCCGGGCGACGAACGTCGCCCTGCGGGATCTGCTCGCTCGCGAGCGCGATCGGTTGGCTGCCGGATGAATTCAGCGAGATGCTGAGCCAGAGAGCTCGCCTGCCCAGCGAACACGCTTCGCCGGTGCGCCGATGGGCCTCGCAGGTGAGGCGCCACGGTCCCTCGCTGCGGGCGCCCGGGGCGCCGGAGCGCGAGCGCCCTTCGCTGAGACGCCCGAGAGCGCGCTTGCCGGACGAACGCGCCTCCCTGGCGCACCCGCGGTCGGCCCTGGCGCGCCAGTCGACGAGGCGGGTGGGCGCGCGCGCGAGGCCCGTGAACCGCGTGCCTTCGCAAGTGAACCGGCGCACTGCCCTGGTGAGCACATTGCCTTCGCAGCGCAGTCAGCTCACGAGGCAGCGCCATGGCCGCGGCTCGCAAGGTCACGGGCGCGGCAGCGAAGGAAAGGGACCCACCTGGCAGGCGTGTCCGTCCACGAAGGGAGCGCACGGCCTCTCTTGCCTCGCGTGTCCGCTGGCGAGGCGAGTGCACCCACGCGGTTCGCGGGGAGCTCGCCTCACCTCCGAAGAGCGGCCGCGACCCTGGCGGAGCAGCACGTTCACGAGGCGAGCGCGCCGGCGCACCAGCGAAGGCAATTCACCCACCAAGCTGCCGCGTCCCTTGCGCAGGCAGAGAAAGTCACGTGGAGGGCGAACGCGGCTGG
This sequence comes from Myxococcales bacterium, assembly GCA_035508175.1. Lineage (GTDB taxonomy): Bacteria > Myxococcota > Myxococcia > Myxococcales > JAKAPL01 > DATJNL01. The sequence continues at coordinate 8,889 of DATJNL010000128.1, read as the reverse complement.
CTGGAGGCGCCAGGAGCCTCCCGGCCTGGCCCCTATCTGAACGCGGCCGCGTTCTCGCGCGCCCACTCGCGCCAGGTGAGCGGCTTGCGGCCCAGCACCTGCTCCACCGTGGGCAGCACCGTGCCGGCGCCGCCGCTGCGGACGATGGCGGCCATCTTGAGCAGCGCCTCGGCGAGCGTGGGCGGCATCCCGGCCTCGAGCATCCCGGCCTTCGCCGCGGCGTCCGGCACCGGCACGTACTGGATGGCCCGGCCCACCTCCTCGGAGAGGATGCGCACCAGCTCCGACAGCGTGAGCGCCTCGCCGCCGGTGAGCGGGTAGGCCTTGCCCTCGTGCCCCGGGGTGGTGAGCGCCTTCACCGCCACGGCGGCGATGTCGCGCGGATGGATCATGGCCACCCGCCCCTCGCCGTAGGGCAGGAACACCTTCCCGTCGGCTTTCACGCTGCGCGCCCACTGGAGCGCGTTCGACATGAACATGCCGGGCCGCACGAAGGTCCACGCGAGGCCCGAGTCCTGGATGGCCTTCTCCCCGGCCTCGTGCCACTTCACGATGGCGCCGTCGCTGCCGGATCCCGCGCCCATCACCGACAGCCCCACCACGTGCTTCGCCCCGCCCTTCTTCGCGGCCCTGGCGAGCGCGCCCTCGTGAGCGCCGATGTCCGGGCCGGCGGCGAGCGAGAACACGGCCTCCACGCCCCGCGCGGCCGCCTCGAGCGTCTCGGGCTTCGTGAAGTCGCCGGCCACGACCTCGACCTTCGCGTCGAAGCGAGTCTTCTTGGGGTCGCGGCTGAGGGCGCGCACCGCTTGCCCTGCCTGCACGAGCAGCGCGACGACCTCGCGGCCGACCGTGCCGGTCGCTCCGGTGACGAGAATCATGTGTGGCCTCCCTCGGGACTACTTCGACTGCCCGTGCGCCTCGACCATCCAGAGCCACTTGTCGACGCCGCGCGAGATCTCGGTGAAGAGATCGGCGGTGTCGGCATCGTCGAGCTTCGCGGCGGCGGCGATGCCCGCGCGCACCTGCGCGCCGAAGGCGGCGAGCACCTTCCCGACGGCCTCCACGTGCTCGGTCCCCGAGGCGGCGGCGGGGTACTCCGCCAGCGTGGTGCGCTTCGCGACCGTGCGGGACGTGCCGTCCGCGGTGCCGCTGAGCTGCACGGCGCGCTCGGCGAGGTCGTCGACGTAGTCTTCCACGTCTTCCACGATCTCGTCGAACAGCTTGTGCAGCGCGATGAAGGTGGGCCCCTTCACGTTCCAGTGGGCCTGCTTGAGCTGCGTCTGCAGATCGATGGCGTCGGCGAGCCGGGCGTTGAGGAGCTCGACCACCTTGACGCGGATGCCTTCGGACAGGTCGTTGCGGGTCTGGAACATGGGTTTCCTCCGGGCGGGAACATAACGGACGCCGCCGCGGCCGTCCACGGAACTTGGCGGCGCTCAGGCCGACGACGTCGCCGGCGCCGAGCGGCGACCGCTCGCAGGCCTCCCCCGTGCGAGCGGCAACTGCACCCAGAAGACGGCGCCCCCTTCCCGCCGCGAGCGCGCCCCCACGGTGCCACCGTAGGCCTCGGCGAGGCGCTTCACGGTCGCGAGGCCGAGGCCCACTCCCGGAACGGACTGCGGCGCCCGGCGCGCGAAGGGCTCGAACAGGTCGGCCGCGGCGCCTGCGGGCAGCCCCGGCCCCGTGTCGAGCACCTCGAAGCGGGCGCGCCTCCCCTCCGCGGCGACCCGCAGCACGACCCGCCGCTCCGGCCGATCGCCCATGAACTTGAGGGCGTTCTTGACGAGGTTGGACAGGATGACGCCGAGGATGCCCGGCGGGCAGCCCGCGCTCACCTCGGGCAGCGGCTCGTGAACCAGCTCGATGCGCTTCGCCCGGGCCTCCGGCTGCAGCTCCTCCACCAGGGCGGCGATCACCTGGGCCGCGTTCGCCGCGCCCCCGTCGGTCGGCCGGCCGCCGGAGCGCGCAAACTCCAGCAGCGCGTCGGCGGTCGTCTTCATGCGCGAGAGGGCCGAGAGGCCGAGCGCGCCGGCTTTCAGGACCCGTTCGTCCTTGCTCTCGCGACACGCGACGTGCAGGCCCAGGTCGACCGCCTGCAGCGGGCTCAGGAGATCGTGCGCCGCGCGCGCCGAGAACATCTCCCACTCGGCCGCCCGGTCCTCGAGCTGCCGTTCGTGGCGGCGGATCGCCTGGACCGCCCTCGCGGTCGCCGCGATGGCGAGCGCCAGGCTCATGAGGCCCGCCAGCACGAGGATCAGGAAGGCCTGCTGCGCGATGCGCCGCACCCGGTCGACGTGCTCGCCCAGGCGCGCCACGTTGAACAGGAGCGTGGCCTCGAGGGCCCCGTCGAGGCGATCCGTGGCCTGTCGCCATTCCCGGTTCTCGTAGGTGTGGACGGCGGCCAGGCTTCCCTCGTCCAGCAGGTCGAGCATCGTGGCCAGGGCCTCCGCGAGGCCCTGCCGGGCAGCCTCGACGGCGGCATATTTCGAGCGCTCGCCCGGATAGAACGGCAGCGCCTCGTAGGCCGCGAGCTCGGTGAGCACCCGGCCCTGCGCCTCCTCGAGCAGATGCCGGTCGGGCGGCCGGCCGTTCATGCGGTCGAGCAGCGCCCCGTCCATGGCGGAGTTCAGGTCGCGCAGGTGGGTCCGCGCCTCGGTGAGCCGCTCCGTGCTCGGGAGGGCGTTGGCGGCTGCGACGCCGGCCAGGTGGGCGCTGTCGGAGAACCGGATCGCGGCGTACGCGACCATGGCGGCGAAGACGGCGAGCGTGAGAGCGCTGCCCGCCATCAGACGACGGATCGCCGGAGACCCCTGCTCGCCCAAGTGCGGCCCCCCTTCGAAGCGATACGCTTAGGGTTGCCACCGCGTGAAGTCAAGGCGGAGCGCCCAAACCACCCCTCGTGGTATGCTCGCGCCGTGCGCTGGCTCTCCTGCTGCGCCTTCCTCCCTCTGGCCGCCTGCGCCAGCGGCGGTGCGCTCCCGGACGGCGGAGGAACGACCTCCCAGGGGAGCACGTCGGGCGGCAGGTCCACGACCGGCGGGGCCGCGGGCGCCAGCGGGGGCTCGGGGGGTCGCGCGAGCACGGGCGAACCGGGCGGCGGCACGACGGGCGGCGGCAGCTCGGGCGGTGGGAGCAGCGGGGGCTCCGTGGGCGACGCGGGTCTCCAGACCGTGAGCTCGCTGACCAAGGACGGCATCACCTGGACCTTCGCCGCGCCGGTGCAGGCCGGCCAGTTCGTCAACGGCGACTACTACGTGGTGGGGCCGGTCACCGTGAGCGCGATCGACCCGCCGCCCAACGATCCGGGGCTGGACGCCGGCGTCGCCTACGTCAACGGCTCGGCCGTGGACCTGCCGGCCGCGGACTCGAAGAGCCCGTTCGATTCGCGCCTCGAGGGCAACCTGGTCGACTGGTGGTTCGACCCCGCGCTGCGCGCCTATCCGCCCCTCTCGCTCGTCCCCGGAGACGCGCTGGTCTCCAGCCGCAGCCTCGGGCCGGGCTTCCTCACGGACGGCGGCCTGCCCAACATCATGCGCTCGGGCGACCTGAGCGCCAGCCCGGTCGCGAGCGACTCCGTGCTCACGGTGCTGGCCGCGCCGGCGTCCCCCGACGCCTTCCGGCCGTCGTACTGCGACCGGCAGCAGGCCCTGTTCCACGCGAACGACCTGAACCGCGCGCTCCTGCTCTCTCTGCCGCCCCCCAACCCCTCGGCTCCCAACGGCACGCCGACGCTCGCGACGTTCGAAGGCTACCTGCGCCGGCCCTGGATCGACCTGAACCCCTTCCTCTTCGACGTGCCGTCCGAGTACATGCCCGACTACGGCATGGAGGTCGCGCTCGTGGACGGCTACGTCGCGCTGCTCCTGCAGCTGAACTTCCCGGCCGCCGACAAGGTGAACCTCACGAACTACTTCGTGCAGTACGGCATCGATCTGTGGGGCTGCGTGCAGATCGGCTATGGCTGGCCCGCCTTCGGCGGCCACCGCAGCGGCCGCAAGCTGCCGATCCTCTTCGCAGGCGCGCTGCTCGGCAACCAGGACATGCAGAACGTGTCGGCGCTCTACCCCAACCAGTTCGGCGAAGACATGCAGACGGTGTACGTGAACGCCGTCCCGGACGCGGGCACGACGACCTGGGAGGGCGCCACCGTGATGTACGGCGGGCACTACGGCGTCGACGCCGACGGCACGCCGGTCTCGGCGGGGCTCTACGGCCCGTACGAGCAGCTGCAGCCCACGCAGTGGCCCACGGATCCGGGCGACGGCAACATCCAGCTCGGCGAGGCCTACCGGCGCTGCTGCACCTCGATCGCCTGGGTCGGCGAAGCCCTGGCGATGCGCCTGCTCCACCTCGAGAGCGTCTGGAACTACCCCGCCTTCTTTGCCTACGTCGACCGCTGGATGTACGAGCCCGGCGACGCGCAGAACGTCCAGACCATCCTGAGCGAGACGGGTTACGACTACACCGCGAGCTGGGAGGCCGAGGGACAGACCGCCGGCTTCCTGCAGGGCGAGTTCCCGCAGTACACCTTCGTGGACGACATGTGGCACGCCTACCGCGGCGACGGCGGGACGGGCGATTTCGGACAGTAGCGCCCGAAAGGCGTTGCCTTCGCCGCGCCACCCATCGTAAGAAAGCGCGTCGTTTTCCCAACGGGAGGTTGCCATGAAGAAGATCGTCTTCTCCGCCTTTGCCGCCGCCATGCTGCTCGGACCCGCCACCGCGCTGGCCGATCGGCCGTACCCGCCGGACTGCCACCTGGAGTTCATCAACCAGCAGATCGACCAGGCCATGGCGCAGATCCACAGCAGCCCCGCCTGGGGCCACGCCATGGGCCACTATGCCAAGGCGCTCGATTCGCTGCAGCACGTCAAGCGCGAGCTGCACGAGGGCTGCAAGGCCTGGAACCAGAGCATGGGCCGCGCGTGGAACGGCCCCGAGTGGCGCGGCCGCTAGGCCCGCTCGCTCAACCTTTGCCGCTTCCGTCCGAGCTGGCCGCGGTCTTCCCCGCGGCCAGCTTGGCGGCAGTGTCCGTGAGGATCTGGCAGACCTGGGGGTTCTTCTGGGTACCCGCGTGCTCGGCGCAGTGCTGCGCGTAGCGCTGGAAGATCTCGGCGCAATCGGAGCTGCCCGCCGTCTGGACCTCCCGTAGGCAACGGTCGCGCAGGATCTCGACGATTCGCGTGGCGGCCTGGGGCGCCGTCGGCTTCGGGGGCAGCCCGCCCATCACCGGGTTCCGCTGCAACGCGTCCCGCAGCGGGCGCCAGACCTGTCTGACGTCGTCGAACGAGCCGCAGGCGAGCGGCGCCCGGCCCACGAGCGCCCGCACGTAGAGGCCGAACACCTCCGACGCCTCCTCCGTGTCGTGGGTCTGCGACAGCCGCTTGGCGATGCCGTCCACGCTCCGCGCCGCCTGCTGCAGCGCCTTGCAATCGTTCGTGCCCGAGAGCGAGTTCAGGATGGTCACGACCATCGACCGCGACGCCTCCCCGAGCCCCGGGTCCTTGTCGCGGCCGAGCTCCTGGTCGAGCGCCTGCTCGAGGAGCAGCGTGGCCTTGCCGTTGTAGTCCTTGTCCTGGACGAACTCCTGCAGCAGCGCATAGCCCACGAGGCGCTTGTCGGGGTTCGACGGGTCGGTGGCGAGCGCGCTCGTCTCGAAGAACGCGCGGTACTTGTCGGCGGCCTTGGCGCGCTCGAACTCCTGGTTCCAGCGGCTCTGATCGACCTGCTGCTGCGCGTCCTGCTGCTTCTTGTTCTGGAAGCTCTGGTAGGCGTTCTGGAAGATGCCGCCGATGGCCACGAGGCTGAGCACGGATTGCGTGGCGAGCGCGAGCTTGCCGCTGCGCTTGCGGCGCTTGAAGTGCAGGTCGAAGACCTCCTCGGCCAGCTTCATCTTCTCGAGGTCCTCGAGGCTCATGGCGTTCGCCACGTGCGCGAGGTCCTCGCGCTTGATGGCGTCGAGATGCTCCAGCGGGAAATCGTTCTCTTCGGGCATGCGGTTTGGGTAGCACGAAGTTTTCGGGCTGTCGAACGGCGCGTGAAGCGTGCGTCAGGCCCAGCGGCTCAGGATGCGCTGGCGGTCGAAGAGGCGGACCGCCACGCCGAAGAGCACGGCGTCGAGCGCCGCGGCGCCCAGGCCGAACCACAGGTAGAACCACGAGCCCAGGAAGAGGAGCCCGGTGAACTGGAGCACCACCAGCGCCATGAAGGGCACGACCAGCAGCGCCGAGATCTGCTGGGCGAGCCGCGAATCGGAGACGCGCGACGAGACGAGCACGGTGACGGTGTTGCCGAGGAAGCAGAGCAACGGCGCGAGCACCAGCACGGCGAAGAGCCAGGGGCCGTCGGGCAGGATCGGACGGTGGAAGAGCGGCCGGGCCGTGACGTTCACGCCCAGGGCGAACAGCGCGAAGGCCACCCAGGTGATCCCGAGGGCGGGGACGACCGCGGCGAGGCTCTTGCCGAGGACGATCTCCGCGCCGGACAGGGGGGAAGCCAGCAGCGGCTCGATCGTCCGGCGCTCCTTCTCCCCCGCCACGCTCTGGGCGGCGATGAGCACGGGGATGAAGAGCGGCATCACCAGGAAGAGCGAGATGCAGTGGTGGACCATCACCGCCACGAGCGCCATGCGCGGATCGGCGAACGGCGACCGCAGCCCATCGCGGTAGGCCGTGGTCAGGAGGTTCTGCGCCTCCCCGAGCGGGAAGTGCTCGAACGTCCAGACCAGGAAGATCGGCAGCGGGACCATCGTCATCGGCAGGGCCGCCATCGACACGAGCAGGCCCCGGCTCCGCCGGATCTCGCGCAGGTCCTTCGCCAGGAGCGCCAGCGTCCGCCTCATCTACGCCGCGCCCTCCTCGGCGACCAGCGACAGGTACGCGTCTTCCAGGGCGACCTCGTGGGGGATCACCGCCCGCACCTGCGCCCCGGCGTTCACGAGCGCGCGGACGACCTCCGGGGTGCGCGCCTCGACCGATTCCCCTTCGGCCAGCGAAAGAATGACCTTGCTCCCCTGCGCTTGCACCGAGGCCACGCCCGGCAGGGCCGACGTCAGCCCCGTGAAGGCCCCGGCATCTCCGGCGACCGTCACCTCCACCTCTCGCCGGCCCTTGCGCAGCCCCGCCACCTCGGTGGAGGCGACGATGCGGCCGCCCTCCCCGCTCGCCCCCGGGCGCATGACCGCGACGCGCCGGCAGAGCCGCTCCACCTCGAACAGGTTGTGGGTACAAAGGACCAGCGTCCGTCCCGACGACGCCAGCTCGGAGATGGAATCCCGGACGGTCCGCGCCGCCTCCGGGTCGAGGCCGCTCGTGGGCTCGTCGAGGAAGATGACCTGCGGGTCGTGCACCAGCGCGCGGGCGATGGCGACCTTCTGCCGCGTGCCCTTGGAGAGCGTCCCGGCCCGCTCGTCGCGCACGGCCCAGATGCCCAGGAGCTCCAGCAGCCGCTGGATGCGCGCCTCGCCCTCGGCGGGCGACACGCCGTAGATCTGCGCGTAGAAGGCCAGGTTCTCGCGGGTGGTGAGGCGATCGTAGAGCCCCGGCTGCTCGGTGAGCAGGCCGACGCGCTCGCGCACGTCGCGCGAGCTCCGGACCACGTCGAAGCCCACGACCGAGGCCACCCCTTCGTCGGGCGCCAGCATGCCGGCCAGCATGCGGAGCGTGGTGGTCTTGCCGGCGCCGTTGGGGCCGAGCAGGCCGAACACCTCGCCCGTGGCGATCTCGAAATCGACGCCGGAGACGGCGCGCTTCTCGCCGAAGCGCTTGGCCAGACCGCGGGCCAGGATGGCTGGAGCGCTCAATAAGCTTGCTTCAGGCCGTCGAGCTTCTGGTAGCCCGGGTCGACCGGCGGGGGCGCGGGCGCCGGTCTCGGCCGTGCCTCGGTGTCCGATGGATGCCGGTGTCGCCGGATGACCGGCTTGGACGCCACGGCCGCGGCCGGCGCCGCCGGAGCGAGGGGCTCTGCCGTGGGGACGGCCACGGGGGGCGGCGGGGAAGGCGGCGCGGCCACGACCGGCGCGGGGGGCGGTGGCAGCGGCGTCGACGGCAACGGCGCCGGCGGGGCGACGACCGCCGGCGGAACCGGCAGGGGCGGCTCCGGCGCCGGCCCGCGCTTCTGGGTGACCAGCGCCGCCACGCCGCCGGCCACCAAGATCAGCGCGAGGCCGATCCAGAGGCCAGTGTGCCTGGGCCGCAGCGCCGCCAGCTCGGCCGTGGAGGGAGCCGAGACGGAAGGGACCGTGTCCCGCAGCGGCTCCGGCGGCGGGTACGAGGCCGGCGGCCGCGACGGGATGCGCATCGGCGCCGGCGTCGCGAGGATCATGATGGGGTCGGTGGGCGTGAGCCCGGTCACGTCCGGCGGCAGCTGGATGGCCGGCATCGTCATCCGCACCTGCCCCGCGCAGATCTGGAGCTCCGCCAGGCACTCCGGCATGGACTGCTGCCGCTCGTAGGGCTGCTTCGCCAGCGCCTTCTGCACGAACGCCTCGGCCGCCGGCGGCAGGTCCAGGTCCGGCGCCGCGTCCGTGAGCCGCGGCACCGGCTGGGTCTGGTGGCGCATGAGGATCTGCAGCGCGTTCTCTCCCTGGAAGGGCAGCTTGCCGGTGAGCATCTCGAACATCATGACGCCCAGCGAGTAGATGTCCGACCGAGCGTCGACGGGCGAGGCGCTGCCCTGCTCGGGCGACATGTACTCGGGCGTCCCCACGATCATCCCCTGCTGCGTCAACCGCTCCCCGGTGGGACGCTCGGTCATCTTCGAGATGCCGAAGTCGAGGACCTTGACGAACTCGGCCTGTCCCTCCCGCGCCACGAGGATGATGTTCTCCGGCTTGAGGTCGCGGTGGATGATTCCCGCCGCGTGGGCGGCGCCCAGGGCGCGGCAGACCTG
>DATJNL010000127.1:0-12419 GCA_035508175.1 Myxococcales bacterium | reverse complement strand
ACCGCGGCGCTCTATGGCAACGAGGCGGACGTGGGGAAGGCCGTGCGCGAGAGTGGCCTGCCCCGCGGGGACGTCTTCGTCACGACCAAGCTCTGGAACTCCGACCAGGGTTACGACTCGGCGCTGCGCGCCTTCGATGCTTCCCTGAAGCGCCTCGGGCTCGATCAGGTCGACCTCTACTTGATCCATTACCCGGTCCCCGAGGCCCGCCGGGAGAGCTGGCGCGCGCTGGAGCAGATCGCGGCGAGCGGCCGCGCCCGGGCCATCGGCGTCTCGAACTACCAGATCCGGCATCTGGAAGAGCTCTTCGGCGCGAGCAAGACCGTGCCGGCGGTGAACCAGATCGAGCTGAGCCCGTTCAACTGGCAGCGCGACCTCGTCGAGTTCTGCCAGAAGCACGGGATCGTGGTGGAGGCGTACGCGCCGCTCACCGCCGGAGACAAGATCCGCGACGCCAAGCTCGCGGCGGTGGCCAAGCGAGTGGGCCGGACGAATGCGCAGGTGCTGCTGCGCTGGTGCTTGCAGAAGGACCTCGTCCCGATCCCCAAGGCTTCGAGCGAAGCACACCTGCGCGAGAACCTCGGCGCGCTCGAGTTCGAGCTGTCCGCGCAGGAGATGGCGGCGCTCGACGCGCTCGACGAGGGCTACCGCAGCTCCTGGGATCCGACCTCGACGCCCTGAGGGCGGCGAAGGGGTCAGGCCAGGCCCGCCCGCCGCAGCCGCAGGGCGTTGCTCACGACCGACAGCGAGGAGAAGCTCATCGCCGCGCTCGCGATCATGGGCGACAGCAGCAGCCCGAAGGCGGGGTAGAGCACGCCGCCGGCGAGGGGGATGCCGATGGCGTTGTAGAGGAAGGCGAAGAAGAGGTTCTGGTGGATGTTGCGCAGCGTGGCGCGGCTGAGGGTCCGGGCCCGCACCAGCGCGCCGAGGTCGCCCTTCACGAGCACGATGCCCGCGCTCTGCATGGCCACGTCGGTGCCGCTGCCCATGGCGATGCCCACCTCGGCGGCGGCGAGGGCGGGGGCGTCGTTGATGCCGTCGCCGGCCATGGCGACCGCTCGCCCCTGGCGCCGGAGGTCGGTGACGATCTCCGCCTTCCGCGCCGGCAGCACCTCGGCGAAGACCTCGTCGATGCCGACCTGGCGGGCCACGCGCTCGGCGGCGGCGCGGGAGTCGCCCGTGACCATCACCAGTCGCAAGCCGGACGCACGCAGCGACGCGAGCGCGGCGGCCGCCGCGGGGCGCAGCGGATCGCTCACCGCGAGAAGGCCGGCGGCGCGGCCGTCGACAGCCGCGAGGACCACGGTGTCGCCTGCCAGCCGGCGTGCGGCCAGGGCAGGCGCCAGCGGCGCCGTGTCGACGGTCCGTTCGCGCAGGAGCGCCTCGCTCCCGAGCAGGACCTTGCGGCCCAGAACGACGCCTTCGATGCCCTGGCCCGGCAGGGCCTGGAACGACGACGCGGCGGGAACCGGAAGCTTGCGGGTGTCCGCGCCGCGCACGATGGCGTCGGCGGCGGGGTGCTCGCTGGCGCGCTCCAGCGCCGCGGCCAGCCCCAGGAGCTCGTCGTCCGAGCCGGACAGCGCCGCGACCGACGCGAGGCGGGGCTTGCCCTCGGTCAGGGTGCCCGTCTTGTCGAGGATCAGCGTGTCCACGCGGGCGAGGCGCTCGAGTGCCTCGGCTGAGCGGACGAGGACGCCCGCGGTGGCGCCGCGACCGGTGCCCACGAGGATGGACATCGGCGTGGCGATGCCCAGCGCGCACGGGCAGGCGATGATCAGCACCGAGACCGATGCGACGATCGCGTGGGCGAGCCGCGGCTCGGGGCCCACCGAGATCCAGACGCCGAAAGCGATGGCGGCGCAGGCGATGACGGTCGGGACGAACCACGCCGCCGCGCGGTCGGCCACGCGCTGGATCGGCGCCCGGCTGCGCTGCGCCTCCGCCACGAGGCGGACGATCTGGGCGAGGAGGGTTTGCTGGCCCACGCGCTCGGCGCGCATCAAGAAGGAGCCGTGGCCGTTGAGGGTCGCGCCCGTCACCGGATCGCCCGGACCCTTGGCAACCGGCAGCGGCTCGCCGGTGATCATGGATTCGTCCAGGGCGCTCTGGCCCTCGAGCACCACGCCGTCGACCGGGACCTTCTCGCCGGGCCGCACGCGCAGCCGATCGCCCGGGAGGACGTCGCCCAGCGGGACGTCCGTTTCGCCGGCGTCGGTCACGCGCCGGGCCATCTTGGGCGACAGGCCGAGCAGCGCCCTCAGGGCGCCTTGCGTCTTGCCGCGCGCGCGCAGCTCGAGGACCTGGCCGAGCAGGATCAGGGCCGTGATGACCGCCGCCGGCTCGAAGTACAGCGCGACCTCGCCGTGGGGGCCGCGGGCGGTGGCCGGGAGGAGGTTGGGCGCGAGCAGCGCCACCAGGCTGTAGCCGTAGGACACGCCGACGCCCAGCGCGATGAGGCTGAACATGTTGAGCCGCAGGCGCAGGAACGAGACGGCGCCGCGCTGGAAGAAGGGCCAGCCCGCCCAGAGCACGACCGGCGTCGCCAGGGCGGCCTGCAGCCAGCTCGACACGTGGGGACCAAGCCACGCGCGCGGGCCACCGCCCGGCAACATCTCGCCCATCGACAAGAGCAACAACGGCGCCGTGAGCGCGGCGCCGATCCAGAAGCGCCGCGACATGTCGACGAGCTCGGGATCGGGCGCGGCGACCTCGGTGGGCATCACCGGCTCGAGCGCCATGCCGCAGACCGGGCAGATGCCGGGGCCGGCCTGGTGGACTTCGGGATCCATCGGGCAGGTGTAGCCCGAGGCGTGGGGGGAGGGCGCCGGGGGCGGACGGGCGGCCGGGTGGAGGAAGGCCTCCGGGTTGGCGCTGAACCGCTCGCGACACCTCGGGTTGCAGAACCAGTACGTCGTGCCGGCGTGCTCGAAGCTGCCGCCCTTGGCGCGGCCCGGCTCGACGGTCATGCCACAGACCGGGTCTTTCGCGGGCTCGCTCATGGGCCGCTACTTCTGCTGGCTGTGGGCGGCCGACGCAAGCCCTTCTCGAGCGGCGGTACCACGCTGACGGTGGCGAAGCGGGGCCCCGGGCGGTAGTTCTTTTCGAACCGCCGAGCTATTCTCGATGGCCGTGCGCACCGCCGTCTCCCTCGCGTGCTTCGTCCTCTGGGTGGCTTGCTCGCAGAGCAAGCTCCAGGGGGGGCAGGGCCAGCTCGTGGCGCCCGCAAGCCTCGACTTCGGCACGGTGTTCGTCGGCGCGACCCCCGTGAGGCAGCTGTCTCTGGGGAACGGCGGCGACGCGCAGCTCTCGCTGAGCGCGGTCGTGAAGGGCGATCCCCAGGTCTCGCTGAGCAGCGCGCGCGACTTCACCGTCGCCGAAGGGGCGAGCGCGGCGGTTTCGATCACTCTTGCAGCGACGCAGGTGGGCCCGGTGAGCGCGACCCTTTCCATCGCCGGCGACGCCACGGCGCTGGTGCCGATCACTGCGAACGTCCTCGCGGACCTGTCTTGCCCCCAGAGCGTCGCCTGCAACGTGCAGACCTTCGACCCGAACGCCGGGACCTGCATCGGCAGCCCCGCGGCCGACGGCACCTCGTGCAACGACGGCAACCTCTGCGAGGCCGATGAGACGTGCATCGGCGGCGTGTGCAAGGGTTCGGCGCTCACTTGCGACGACCAGAACGTCTGCACGACCGACTACTGCACGGCTGCTCAGGGCTGCCAGCACCTCGACAACAGCGCGTCCTGCCAGGGGACCAATCCCTGTCAGATCTACTACTGCGATCCGGTGAAGGGCTGCCAGTCGACGCAGGCGAGCGACGGGACGCCGTGCAGCGCGGAGATCCAGTGCCAGCAGGCGACGGTCTGCTTCCAGGGGCAGTGCGTCGGGGTGGCGGTGCCGGACGGCACGCCTTGCGTGGCGCCCAAGGACCCGTGCGCCAAGGACGCGACCTGCAGGTCGGGGCAGTGCGACAGCCCCACGGCGGACGCGCTGCAGCCGGGAGACATCCTGTGGAAAGCGGTCGCTTCGGAGCTCTCGGATGGCGACGGGGGCGAGCTCCCCTACGACGGCGGCAACGTGCCGGGCTGGCGCGCGGCGGCGGCGGTCGACGCGCTCGGCGACCTGTACCTCGACGACGACGACTGGGACGGCGGCGGGTCGCTGGTGTCCCTGGACGTGTGCGGCCAGGAGCGCTGGCGGACGAACCAGTGGGGGCCGTCGTCGAACGCCTGGACCAACGGCCGCCACCTGCTCATGGACGACGGGGCCATCGTGGTGACCGTCGCAGCCGACCAGAGCTTTCTGGCGCAGAGCACGACCGACGGCCAGCTGCTCTGGCGCGACGACTTGACCGGCGCCGGCCTGAACGTCGCGGCGCTGCAGGGCTTCATGATCAAGGACATCGCGCTCTCGAACGACGACGTCTTCTATTTCACCGCAGAGTGGTTCCAGTCCGACGGCGACGGCGGCACCGACATGTACGGGCTGGTCGGAGGCCTGCTCGCGAACGGCCAGACCAAGTTCGCGGTCATCGAGCCGGCCTTCGATTACGCCACGGGCTGGCCGTCGTTTGGATACCCGCTGCTGGTGGACGCAAACGAAGATCTCTACACGGTCCTCGATCACGGGGATGGGAACGCGGCGATCCAGAGCTTCGATCAGACCGGCGGGCTGCGCTGGACCCTGCCGGTGTCCCGCGGCGGGCTGAACAGCCTGTCCGACGATCAAGGCCTCTTCCTCGAGCCGACCAGCATGACCGCGTTCGACTCGAACGGCGCCGTGCAGTGGTCGGACACGGAGCCGGCCACCGTGGTGGTGCCCACTGGCCACAGCCCCATCGTGGAGGTCGACGGTACCGAGGTGGTCACGCGCGAGCGCGACGGAGGCAGCTCCTGGTATGGCACCATCGAGAGCTATGCGGCGGGCGGCGCGCCGGGGTGGACTTTCCCGCTGCCTGCCGGCGAGTTCCCGGTCAGCTCGCACGTCCTGGACACGCAGGGGGACATCTACTTCGCCACGAACCGGGAGAGACTCGTCGCGCTGGACGGGACGGCCGGCAAGCTGACCTGGCAGATGGATCTGCCCACGCAGGGGCCCATGTACATGGGAGTCATGGCGCTCACCCCGGCGAGCTCGCTGGTCGTCTCGGCCCGCCGCGAGCTCTTCTCCGTCTACGCTGGCGCTCCGATGGCCAGCTCGCCTTGGCCGCGCTTCCGCGGCGACAACCAGAACCGATCGTGTCCCCTGCCGTCCGCGCCGGGCGGCGGCGGCTCTCCGTCGCCATGATGGACATGCGCCGCTGCGAGCGGCTGCCGGCCCGGCTGCCGATCGAAGTCCGCTCCGGGGGGCGCCGGATCCAGTGCTTCACCCGCGACGTGAGCCGGCACGGGCTGTTCATCCTCACCGACGCCCCTCCCGCTGAGCGGCAGCTCCTCGCGCTGCGCGTGGCGCTGCCCGACGGCGCGGCCCCGGTGGACGTGGTGGGGTCGGTGGCCCACCGGGTCACCACCGACGATTCGATCCGCACGGGCGCCGAGGCCGGCATGGGCATCGGCTTCTTCGTGCTGAGTGGCGAGGCCAAAGCGCGCTGGGACGGCTACATCGACGGCCTGGCTGCCCAGGCAGGCGGGCCGGCGCCCGCGCCGGCGCAGAAGCCGAGCACCCGGCCGACGTTTCTCTTGCGCCTGCGCGACCTGAACCGCCTCATCGAGTTCCGGACCCGCGAATTGCGGCTCGGCGCGATGTTCCTGAAGACGCCGGTGTTGCGCGCAGTCGGCGACGTCGTGCAACTCGTGGTGATCCACCCGGTCACCGACGAGGAGTTCGTGCTCACCGCGTCGGTCACCGCCACCTCGCAGGGCTCGCCGACGGAGCCGAAGGGCATGTCGCTGCGCATCTCGGCGCTGGAGGCGGACCGAGATGCCGCGTTCGACACCTTCGTTGCGGGAGAGCCGCTCCCGGTCGCCGAGCGGAAGACGCAGATCCTCAAGAACCCCCTGCCGCCGGAGACGCCGCCTGCGCCGGAGCCAGAAGCCCACGCCGCGGCCCCGTGGGCGAAGCGCCCGGCCGGTCTCGGCCGCCGCGCGTCGGTCTCGACCTCGATCCCCGTCTCCGCTCCGACAGGGATACCACCCGACCGGGTGACCACCGTCACCGACTTGCCGGCCGTCACGGCGCCGCCCGACGACACGACCGAGGAAGGCTTGCAGGAGCTGGAGGACGACGAGCCGCGCGCCCCCGAAGCGCCGACGCTCGTGCCAGGAGTCGACCCGCATGCCGCTCTGCGGAGCGCGGTCGATCGAGATCCGGACGCCCTCGGCCCCCGGCTCCGTCTCGGCGCTGCGCTCGCGCGCCAGCCGGCCACGGCCGCCGAGGCGGTGTCGCTGCTCCGCTCGATCCTGGAACGCGAGCCCCAGCACCCCCTGGCTCACGGCGCTCTCGCGCTCGCCCACGCGCAGCTCGGCGAGACCAGCGAGGCCGAGCGGCACCTCACGCGGGCACTCCGTCTGGGCCACGTGGACCCGGAGCTCGAGCGCCGCATCCGGGGTTGATCAGTTCAGGAGGGCCGGCTTCTTGAAAAGCTCGTCCACCGGCCGACGCCCCTCGGCGCCGGCGGTCACTTCGTGCCAGTGCTCGATGCGATTCTCCCCCTTGCGCCAGCAGAGAAACACCGGCCGGTCCCCCCGCTTCGAGCGGAAGTCGACCAGACCGTCGAGTCGCTTCACGAGCAGACCGTGCGCCTGGAGCTCGCCGACGATTCCGCGGATGCGGGTCATCAGCTGCTGGGCGCGCAGCCGCTTCTGCCGGACCGCCTCGGGCAGATCGTCGCCCACCGGCAGGTTCTCGAGCTCGGTCGGGTTGCCGCCCTCGGCCTCGAACTGCTTCAGGATCTCCAGCAGCTCGAAGCGGTCGCGCTCGATCTGCCCGAAGGCCTCTTGCAGGGCAGGGATGAAGCCGTTCGCTTCCTGGGGCGTGAAGTAGCGCACGGATCATTCATAAGGCGCATTCGGCCGGTGTCAAATCCGGTGCGCGCGGTACAATCGCGCGGTGTCGAACTGGCTCCTGGCCCTCGGGGCGAGCCTCGCCCTGTCCGCAGGACCGGCGGCCTATTCCTTCAAGGATGCCCAGGGCATCGAGCACTACGTTGGAAGCGAGGACGACATCCCGCCGGCCTACCGCCCGCAGGCCCGGCGCATCGATCTCTTGGGGCAGCCGGCGGAGGCGCCGAGGCCCGGGGGATGGCACACCTTTCCAGCACCCGCGCCGGTACGCAAACAGCCCCCGAACCGGCCGCCCGTCGCGCCGCGGCAAGCGCTGCGGAATCCGACGATCTTCGCGCTGGTCGGCGGTCTGCTCCTCTGCCTGTTCCCGGGCTTCCTGCTCGCGTGGCTGCGGGCACCGCACCGGCGGCGCATCTATCTCGCGGCAGCTACGGCCGCGCTCGTGGCCGGCCTGAGCCTCGGGCTCTACGCGACCCGGCAGCTCCGTCCCAAGGATGCCCGCGACCTCGTCGAGCTCAAGCCACCTTGACGGCCGGGGCCAGACCCAGCCACGTGGGGCGCAGCGCCGGCAGGGCGCCCGTCGCGCCAAAGAAGCTGCCCGCGGCGAGCTGTCCGCGCGAGGCGAGCAACGCGGGCAGTCCTTGCAGCGAGGGATTCCACAGCAGGAGCGTCCGGAAGGCGTCGTGATCGAGCATGGAGAGCCGGGTGGGCTCGAGTGCGCGGAGCGACCCCGAACAGGGGCGCCCGCGCAGCGAGGCCACGAGGCCCAGCGCCTGGCCCGGATTCGCGAGGCCGAGGAGGCGCTCCCCCGCTCCGGCGCCCGCGCGCATCCACAGACCCAGCCGCCCGCTCTCCACCAGGGCGAAGCCGTTGCGGACCTCGCCCTCGCGCACCAGCGGCTCTCCACGCTCGAGTCGCTTGCGGGTAAACAGCGCCGCAATCCCGGAGCGCCCGGCCGGGCCGCACAGATCGGCGAAGACCGTGCCCGCGAGGAAGCAAGCGAGGCGGCGGATCTCTCCGAGTGCCACCAGCGTCGAGCGGAAGGCGGGCTCACAGAGCGCGGCATCCTCGATCACCGCGAAAGGCAGCCGCAGCGCGGAGCCACCGAGGCGCGTGGTCACGGTGGCCGCGGCGCCCGGGGCGCCCAGTGCGCTCGAGAGGCCGAAGGCGCTGCCGGGCCCCGCCTGGCCCAGGCTGATCTCCTTGCGCGAAATGTCGAACCGCCCCTGCGCGACGACGTGGACGTGCTCCAGCGGCTCGCTGGCACGGAAGAGCGTGCCCCCTGCCGGCACCGGCACCCAGGAGGCCACCTGCGCGAGCTCGGCGCGCAGTGCGTCCGAGAGCGCATCGAAGGGTGTGGTCTCTGCGAGCAGCGCCTCGAAGCGCCGGCGGTGGAGCCGCCACGCGGGGGGCGCTAGCCTGGGACGAGGGAGGCGGACGCGGGCGCGGGCCGAGGAGGCCGGCCCGGCAGCCGCGTCGAGCAGCACCGCGCCGAGCTCATCGGCCTCCCAGATCCGCTCGGGATCCGCCGGCCGCTCGCCGACCAGCGCGCGACGGACCGCCGAGATCTCCCGCGTGACCGTGTCGTTCTTGATGAGCCTCAGGTGAGTCGTCATCGCGTATTCCTCCTCCGTAGGGGCCCCCATGGTAAGGGCGGTGCACGGGGGGTCAATTTTTCGGCAAGCGCGTCGTCTCTCGCCGCGGCTGCTTGATCGCTCGCTCCGGCGCCGCTATATGCGGTGACCGATGGATTCCGACGAGAAGAAGGCCCATGAGCGGGCCCGTCGCCGCGCGCTCGCCATCGAGGCCGGCCTCGATCCGGGTCCCGAGGACGCCGGTGAGCCCCCAGCGAAGGAGCCGCCGCCGAGCGTCAACCAGATCATCTCGCGGCTGACGTCGGACAATCGGGAGTGGCGCGATCAGTGTACGGCGCTCCTCGTGCAGCGAGGTGCCGAAGCGGTGCCGGCGCTGCTCGGCGCAATGAGGCACGCCTCGCCGCTCGTCCGCTACCACGCGACCGCGGCCCTCGGTGCCATTGGCGACGCACGGGCCATCCCCGCGCTCGTAGAGGCCCTGGCAGATCTCGAGGAAAACCGCGGAGGCGTCGCCGCGGGCGCGGAGGTCGCCCTGGCGAAATTCGGCCCGGCGGCGGTCCCCCTGCTTCTCACGGCGGCGGAGCAGGGTGCGGACACCGTTCGCACGCGCGCCGTTCGTCTCCTCGGCCGCATTCAATCCGCGGTGCCGGACGAGGTGCTTCGCCGGCTCCTGCACGATGGCAGCGAGAACGTACGCATCCAGGCCGCCACCGCCCTCTGGCAGGTGGCCGGCGCCAGGGCGGTGGATGACCTGATCGGCGCCGCGAAGGACGACTCGCGCTGGGTGCGGTGCGCCGCGGCCGAGGCGCTCGCGAACCTGCGCCGCCCGGAGGCGCGGCCGATCCTGGAGGCCGTGCTTGCGGATCCCGAGGACTTCCACGAGGCGCGCTGGGCGGAAGAGTTGCTCGAGCTGCTGTGAGGCGCTTCCCTCGTGTCACCGCTGCCAGACGATCGCGTCCACCTCCAAGGGCACTGCCACGCCCTCACGATGCGGCACCGCGCGCGCCGTGCAGTCCGAGGACGGGAGTGCCGAAGGCACCGCCGTCCGATGGACGGATCTGGCCGTCGCGCGTCTGGACATCCACGGGTCCGAAGCGCAGCACTCCCCATTGCTGCCTCAGCTCCCGCTTTCAGTGGACCACCTCCAGCCCCCTCGCGCCCCGGCCGGCTTCCCTGCGTCAGGGCTGACGTTCATGAGCTCAGCCGTGCGGCACGGGTGTTCGTGCGTCGGGCGCCCGCTGCTTCGACACCAGGCCCCGCAACGCCAGGGCGTTCTGAATCTCCGTCGGGCCGACCAGGCCCAGCAACGCGCGGGGTGAGCTCTCGTCGACGACCACGAGGTAGCTGGCGCCCTGTTGTTGCGCCCGGGTGAGGGCGGCCTCAGCGGGCTCGTCGGCCGACACCTGCAAGGCTCTGTGGAAGATGATTGGGCCGACATCGCCCACCTTCGCTTCGCGCGTTCGCGCGCGCAGGAGATCCTGGGCGACGAGGATCCCCGTCGGCCCCCCTTCGACTCCGGCGCTCACGATCGCCTCCAGCCGGCCGGAGTCGCGCATCGAGGCGCCTACCTGTTGCAGCGGGTCGTCGGTCCTGACCAGCAGCGGGTGCGGGAGCATCATGTCCCGCACCTTCAGCCCGCCGAGCAGCGCGTGCGTCTCCTCCGCGCCAGCCTCGGCCTTCGCGCCCCCGTACAGGAAGAAGGCGATGATGATCAGGAGCACGTTGATGGTCGCCAGCCCCAGCAGTCCCAGGGCGATCGACAGGCCCCTGCCGAGCATCGCGGCGATCTGCGTGGCTCGCGCCCTCCCGACCTTCCGGCCCAGGAAGGCCCGCAGCACCCGGCCGCCGTCCATCGGGAAGGCGGGGAGCAGGTTGAAGAGCCCGAGCATCAGGTTGAGCCCAGCGAGGTAGAACAAACCGAGACGCAGGTCGGCCAATCCGCTGGTCGCAGGCAGGACGGCGCGCACGAGCCACGTCACCAGGGCGATCACCAGGCTGGAGAGGGGCCCGACGAGGGCCATCCAGCCCTCCAGGGCGAGGCTCGGGGGCATCTTCGACATCTGCGAGACGCCGCCGACGATCATCAGGGTGATCTCGCGTACGCGGCCACCCACGCGCAGCGCGAACAGGCTGTGGGCCAGCTCGTGCAGGGCCACGGACACGAAGAGCGCCACCGCAATGACCGCGCCCCACAGCAGCGCCGGCAGCGTGAGGCCGGCCCTGGGCACGCCCGCGAGGTGCGCGGCCTTCTCGAAATCCGTCGAGAACGCATAGGTGATGTACGCCAGCGCGAGTACCAGGGACCAGTGGGCCCGGATGGGGATGCCACGGACGCGAAAGAGTGTGATCGAACCACTTGGCATGCTTCTCCTCGTTGCACGCGACGTGCCGCAGCTACTGGCTGACGGACGGCCGCAACTCCTGCGCTCGCGCAAAGTAGGGCGCACAAGCCGCGCCATCCAAGGCCCGGCGAAGACTGGATTGGGTTGCCCCAGGCCGGCATGACCGCGCTACGCGCTCGCGGGAGCGCTTCGAACGGCCTGGCCAGGGATGCCGCTCGGACGATTCGCCGACCGATCTTCGCCGTCGACGCCACACCAGGAGAGGTCGCCCGGGGCAGGAGCGACATTGGGGACGGACGGATCCAGCTGCCGGAGGTCCCGCCCGGGCGAGCCTGCCTCAGTAGGACCGGGGCATCCCCAGCTTGTGCTCCGCCACGTAGTTCAGGATCATCTCCTCGGTGATCGGCGCCGTCTTCAACAGGCGCGCCGTCTCCCAGTAGTAGATCAGCCCAACGTCCTCCGAGAAGCCGCTGCCGCCGTGGGTCTGGATGGCGCGGTCGACGGCTTGGAGGCAGACCCGCGCCGCCTTGAACTTGGCGCAGTTCGCGTAGAAGCCGACCTCGCCGGGCTCCATCCCCTGGTCGAAGGCCCAAGCGGACTTGTAGACCAGGTTGCGGGTGGCCTCGATCTCGACCTGAACCTCGGCGAGGGGGTGCGAGATCGCCTGGTGCGTGGCAATGGGCTCGTCGCCGAAGACCTTGCGATCCATCGAGTACGCGACCGCCTTCTTGGTGACGTAGTCGGCGAGCCCGACTGCGAGCGCGCCCGCGAGGATGCGTTCCGGGTTGAGCGAGGTGAACAGCGCGACGGCGCCCGCGTCCTGTTCTCCCACCAGGGTGTCCACCGGCACGAGTGCGTCTTCGAAGTGGACGCTGAACTGCACGAATCCTTCGATGCCGCGGGTCGGTAGCGGGGTGAGGGTGATGCCCTTGGTCTTGGGGTCGATGAGCAGGAGCGAGAGACCGTAGGCCTTCGGCAGGCCCTGCGCCTTGCACTCCTCGACGGTCATGGTGCGGCAGACGAGCAGCATGCGGTCGGCGACGTTGGCCCCGGTGATGAAGGTCTTCTCGCCGTTCAACCGGTAGTGCTTCCCGTCGGAGGTCTTCTTCGCGATGGTCGTGATGCGGAACGTGTTGGAACCGGCGTTGGGCTCGGTGACCGCGAAGCAGAGCTTCAGCTTGCCCTCGGCAACGCCCGGCAGGATGCGCTTCTTCAGCTCCTCGGAGCCGTTGCGCACGATGCAGGCCGTGTCCATCGCGGTGAGGATGAGCAGGGCGCTCCCGAAGCCGTGCGAGCCCATGGCCTCGCACGCGATGGCCATCGAGAGCAGGCCTGCGTTGCTGCCGCCGTACGCCTCGGGGACGAGGGCGCCGAGGAAGCCGGCCTCGGCGAAGGCGTCCCAGAGCTCCTGCGGGAACTTCTGCTCCTTCAGGATCATCTTCTTGATCTGCTCGCGACGGGGCGCGAAGCTCTGCAGCATC
>DATJNL010000126.1:0-43388 GCA_035508175.1 Myxococcales bacterium | reverse complement strand
CTGCTTGATCGTCGGCTCCACGCGACCGCAGAACGGGCACTGGAAGTCCGAGAACTCCACGATCGTGACCTTCGCGTCCTTCGCTCCCCGCTCGTAGCTCCCTTCCCCCACCGCCACGTTCCTCACCTGCGACGGCGGCGGAGGCCGCCGGTTGTTCATGGGGGGCTGGGGCCTGTTGTCGGCCTTGGCCATGGCCGGAGCCGCGCTTCCGCCTGCACCGGGCTTGCTGACGGCCTGGCTGACGACGAAGCCGATCGCGGCTCCCACCACCAAAGCGACGATCCAGTTCGCGTTTTTCACTGCCGACTCCTTTCGCTGCGCCTGAGCTGCATGGTCAAAGGGCCTGCCGACGGCGCCGCCTCCGGCGCGCGTCACGCTCGCGCGAGGACCCCGTCCTGGCGTGAGGAAGCGCTATCTACCACCAGCCCCGCCGCCGGCGCAACGGGGAGCTTGTCGGAGATGGACGCCGATGAATACCGTGTGCCGTGAGCGGGCAACACCCCCCGGAGAAGTCGTATTCCCGCCCAAGGCGAGGGCCCCATGTCGGTGGCGTCCGACGGTCCATTCCTCTCCCGACGCGCGCCAGGCGCAGCGTTCGTCGCCGACTGGCGCAGGTTGGAGGGCGTGTTCGATCGCGCGGCGGCGGGGGACCTCGGAAGGTGCCTGCCGGGCCTGGCCTCCGGCGGCGAGCTGCACCTGGACTTCTCCAGGGTCTCACGGGTGGAAGATCGCGGGCTGGCCGCGCTGGCTGCGGAGCTGAGCGGGGCCAGGATGTCCGACCGCGTCTTCTTCCACGGCCTGTCGCGCCACCACGT
Organism: Myxococcales bacterium; assembly: GCA_035508175.1. Classification (GTDB taxonomy): domain Bacteria; phylum Myxococcota; class Myxococcia; order Myxococcales; family JAKAPL01; genus DATJNL01. The sequence goes on along the minus strand of DATJNL010000126.1, from coordinate 42,573 downwards.
CCGCCTGCTCGCCTACTTCGGCGTCGACGCGGAGCCTGGCCGATCGCTGGTCCTGCAGTAGCTTCGCCGCGGGGGGCTGCGGCGGGGGCGGCAAGTCGATTTCGGCTGCCGATTCAGCGACTTCCGCGTCCCGCACCCGGCCTGTGAAGAATTTACACGGCCGCCACGTTCCCGCCGCGCCCCTGCCACGTGCGCCTGTTTCAATGGCTACCGTGCGAGGAAGCGCGAGGCGCCCCTAGCGGGCCCGGGAAGGAGCCGCCGCCGTGCGAGAGAGAACTGTCGCTCACCTGTCGGACCTCCATGTCGGCGCGGGCGCCCGCGCCGACGATGCCGCGATGCGCCTGCGGGAGGCGGTGCTCTGCGAAGGCGTCGACCACGTCGTGGTCACCGGCGACGTGACGCACCGCGGCCTCGCCGGGGAGGCTGCGCGCTTCGAGGAAATTTTCGCGCCGCTCCAGCGCGCGGGCAAGCTCACGGTCGTACCGGGCAACCACGACCGGCTGAACGACGACGTCCGCGACCGGCTGCGCGCCGGGCCTCGCGTGCAGGTCGAGATCCCTGCGGCCTCCGACGGCGGTCTCTACCTCGTCCTGCTGGACTCCACTGGACCCCATAATCATCGCTGGATCGACGGACACGGCGAGCTCCAGCCCCAGGACCTCCGCGACGTGGACGAAGCCCTGAACCGCGCCCCGCCCGGTGCGTTGCGCGCGGTGCTGCTGCACCACCACCTGCTCCCGCTGCCCGAGGAGGACCCCTTCGAGAAGGTCGTCACCTGGCTCGGCTGGCCGAACGCGCGCGAGCTGGCGCGCGGCCGCGAGCTCCTCGAGGTCGTGCGGGGCCGCTGCGACCTCGTGCTGCACGGCCACCGTCACGTGGCGGCCGAGGCGCGCCCCTTCCCGGGCGAACCGCTCGCCGTGTACAACGCGGGGAGCACCACGCGGCTCGAACGCTTCCGCGTGTTCAGCCACCGAGACGGCGCGCTCACCGGCGCGCCGCGCTGGGTGAGCTTCGAGAAGCGCCGCGCCGGCAACCTCCGGCCGGTGCTCGTCGAGCCCCGGCAGCGCCCCGCGATGGGCTTCCCCGATCAGCCGCTGCCCGCCTAACTCATCGAAAGTACGACCAAGAGTGAATGGAAGAAGCGCGCAGGCGTCACTGACCCGAACGGAGGCCTCATGGCTACGGCGCTGACCCTCTGTCTGTTCGCCCTGGCGCTGGCCGGGGTCGTCCTGGTCGCCATCCAGTCCGCCTCGCTCCGGCGACAGCTCGAAGAGCCGGCGCAGGTCGCCCGCAGGCTCCCGGCCGTCTCGATCCTGAAGCCCTTGTGTGGTCTCGACGACGATCTCTGGCCCAACCTCGAATGCTTCGCCGCCCTCGACTATCCCGACTACGAGGTCCTGCTCGGGGTCGCGAGCGCGGCCGACCTCGCCTACCCGGTCGCCTGCGCCGCCGAGGCGCGCTGGCCGGACCGCTTCCGCGTGGTGCTCCAGCGCGGCGAGGCCGGCCTGAACCCCAAGATCAACCAGCTGGTCACGCTGTCGCAGGCGGCCAGGCACGACGTCCTCGTGGTCAGCGATTCCAACGTGCGCGTCGAACCCGGTTACCTCGAGGAGATCGCCGCCGCGCTGGAGGATCCCACCGTCGGCCTCGTGACCCACGCGATCCGCGGAGTCGGCGCCGTCAAGCTGGGCTCCCGCCTCGACGCGCTCTACCTCGCGACCGGCATCTCGGCCGGCATCGTCTCCGCCGCGCGGGTCGCCGGGAAGACCTACGTGGTCGGCAAGTCCATGGCTTTCCACCGCGCCGACCTCGCGGCCATCGGAGGGTTCGCTGCCTTCGCCGACGTCCTCGCGGAGGACTTCGCCATGGGCCGGGCGGTGGTCCAGGAGCTGGGCAAGCGCGTCGCCCTGGCGCATCGGCCGGTCACCAACGTCACCGTGGATCGAAGCTTTCGCGACTTCGCGAAGCGCTACCAGCGGTGGGCGGTGCTGCAGCGCAAGGGCGTGGGCACGCCCGTCTACTTCTGCCAGGTCTTGCTCCACCCCTTGCTGTTCGCCGTCGCCGGGGCGCTGATCTCCCCGGTGCCCTGGTCCTTCGCCGCGGCCGCCGGGTTGTGGCTCGCGAAGCTCCTCGTCGATGCGGGCAGCGTCGAGGCGCTCTCGGGCGAGGAGCTGGCCGCACGCGATTTCTGGCTCTTCGCGGTCAAGGACGCGGCGGTCCTCGCGTGCTTCCTCGCGGGTCTGGTGACCGACACCGTCGACTGGCGCGGCCACGAGCTGCGCGTGTTGCCCGGGACGGCCATCGAGCGTCCCGCGGAAGCCGCTTCGGCCGAAGGCATCGCCCCCGCCGCCTGATTCCGCGATCAGTCCCGCGTGCCGTCCGCGTGGCGTCGGCCCGGCCTGGCCGGAGCACCGGCCTGGACCGAACGCGAGGTCGAAGGCCAGCGACTCGATCTTGGGCCCGGCGCGCAGGGGACGCCGGAGGCAGCTCGCCTTGCCGCTGCCGGGGCGCGTGTGGGACATTCGAAGCGGGGTGGCCCCGCCCGACGACAACGCGGCTGCGCCCGCGAAGACCGACCCGCGGGTTTCGCGTGCCCGCGACTTCTTCGGCAGCTTCTTGAAGGGACTGAAGCGCCTCGCCGTCTACCGGCACGACCCCAAGCGCTTCCCCGAGTTCCTTGCGCAGGCCCACCAGCTCCTCGGGGTCTGCCTCGGCGGGGCGCCGCTGGCGCTGGATGTCGAGCCCGAGCGGCTCTCGCTCCACGGCGAGGCGCTCCTGCCCGAGGGCACGCCGGAGACGCTGGCGCAGGAGCTCTACCGCGACGGCATCCGCCAGCTCGTCTTCCGTCCCGAGGTGTCGCTCGACGAGCTGGTCTCCTTCGCGCTCATCGCCGCCGGGGAAGGGGGCGCCCGCCGCGGCGCCGATTTGCAGGCCGCGCTGTGGGCGGCTGCGCTCCCGCACGTCGGCTACGTCGCCGTCAAGGGCCTGGGCGTGGAAAGCGGCCAGGGGGGCAGCGAGGGGGGCGAGACCTCGCCGGCCGACGCCCTCGTCGCCGGGCTGGGCCAGCAGCTCGCCGCGGTCGATCCCGGCATCGAGGCCGAAGCGGCCGAGCTCCAGGGGATCGAGCCCGTGACGCTCGGGGGGGAGGCCGAGGGCCTGACGGCCGAGCTGGCGAAGCGGATCCAGGACGAGCTCGCGGAGGATGGCCGCCTGGTCTTCAGCAAGCTCGCGGAGCTGCTCGTGCAGCTCCTCCCCGAGGAGATGGCCGCCAACGCGCAGGGGCTCTGGGAGCAGATCCTGCGGCTCGCGGACACGCTGCTCGCACGCGGCGAAGCCGACGCGGTGCTGCGGCTCCTCGATTCCATCGGCGCCGCCCCGGCGGGGGCCGAGGCGCGGGCGTCGCTGCTGGAGCGGCTCACGGAGCCCGACCACCTCGGTCCGCTGCTCGAGCTGCTCCGCGGTCCGCCCGTCGCGCGGCCGGACGCCCTGCGGAGCTACCTCGCGGCGCTGCCGCCCGCCAGGGTGCTGCCCACGCTGCTCGAGGCGCTCGCCGGTTTCGCGACCCCCGAGAACCGGCGGCTCGCCTGCGACGCGCTCGCCGCCCTCTGCGGTGGGGACCCCGCGCTCTTCGAGGCGCAGCTCGACGGCGACAGCCCGACCGCCGTCCACGACGCGCTCTACGTGCTCGACAAGCTCGAGCTGGCTGGCAAGGCGCGCTTCTTCACCCGCGCGATGCACAACAGGAGCGCGGACGTCCGCCTCGAGGTGCTCGACGTGCTCGTCTCGAGCCAGACCCCCGGTGTGCGCTCGTTCCTCTCGAGCGCGCTGGCCGATCCGAGCCCGCTGGTGCGCGGTCGAGCGGCCCGAGCGCTCGTCGAGGCCGATCCGGCGGCGGGCGCGCGCGAGCTGCAGAAGGCCGCGCAGGCGCCCGAGTTCGGGAAGCGCACGGCCGAGGAACGGGGCGCGGTGTACGCGGCCCTCGGCTGGTCGGGGCAGCCGGAGGCGCTCGGCTTCCTCGCGCGGGTGCTCCAGAAGAGCGCGGGGCTCTTCGGGCGCAAGGCGGCGCAGGAGGAGAAGCTCCTCGCCATCGCCGCGCTCGCCGAGAGCGGCTCCATCGCGGCGTTCAAGCTGCTCGAGGCGTTCGTGCAGGGCGGCGCGGCCGAGGGGCCCGAGGTGCTCGTGCCGGCGCGCAAGGCGATGCACGACATCCAGCAGGCCCTCCGGGGGAAACGCTGAGCATGGCCGACGAGACCAGAGCTGCGCCGGGCAAGGCGGACGACGCCCAGGAGAAGCTGGGCCGCCAGCTCTTCGGCGCGGTGCTCATGCTCATGCGTGCGGCCAAGATGTACGCGCCCGACAACTCGATCTTCGGCAAGCCGCTGCAGGCCCTCGAGACGCTGATCAACCAGGGGCTCGCGTTGAAGCGGCCGCTGACGTTCCAGCTCGCGCAGAACTCGCTCTACGTCGACGGCACGCTCGTGCGGGTCGACCTGGCGAGCCGGGAGAACCTGCGCGTGATGATCGCCGAGATGAAGGGCCGCTCGATGGGCGGCTTCACCATCGGCGCGCCGGTGACGATCCCGGAGCTGCAGCGCTTCGTCTGGCACTTCTCGAGCGAATCGAAGGGCGCGGTCCCCGAGGCCGGCATGCCTGGCCACGAGCTGACGTCGATCCGCATCGTGCCCTGGACCGACCTGCACGAGCAGACCGACGACGCGGGGGGCGCGCCGGTCTCGTCCCGCCCGGCCGCCGAGCGGGACCCGGCGGTGCTCGCCTACGCGCGGGCAGTGCTGTGCGCGCGCGAGGCGTACCGGGCGCTCGCGGCCGGCCAGCCACCACCGCTCGAGGGCGCGGGGCCCGCGGTGCAGGATCTGGTGGACGCGGCAAGCGCAGGAACTCTGCGGCCGTTCAAGTCGGACGACGAGTACCTGGTGTTCCACGCCGTCAACACCGCCGTGCTGGCGATCCGCTTCGGACACCTGCTGGGCCTCGGCCGGCCCGAGTTGCGCGACCTCGGCATCGCCGCGCTCTGCCACGACCTCGGCAAGGCGACCCTGCCCGAGGGCTTCGGCCGCGTGGCGGGGCCCCTCTCGCCCGACGACCGTCGCCTGCTGCCGGGCGCCCACTTGAAGACGCTCCGGACGCTCTTTGCCGCCGCCACGGACGAGCCGGCCCTGGGGCGGCTCGTCGCCGTGCGCGAGAGCGCCCTGGACTTCGGCACCGCGCTGCGGGACGGGCAGGGCCGCGTGCGGAGCGTCGAGGCCGGGCCACGCCTCTCGCTCTTCGCCCGCCTGCTCGCGATCTGCTCGGTCTACGACGCGCTCACCTCCAACCGCCCCTTCCGCGGTGCCTATCGGCCGCGCGATGCGCTCGCGGTCATGTGGTACGAGGCGCGGCAGAAGTTCGATCCCGAGCTGCTCGTCCTGTTCCGCCGGCTGGTCGTCGCGAAGGGCACGGGCGCGCGATAGCCCGCTTTCCGGCGGCGACTCCGGCCGGCCCGCGGGTCGCGCGCCCGCCAGGCGACGGAGGCCGGCCGCTTGAGCCGCCGGGGGTGCGCGACTAAGATGCGGCCCCCATGCCGGCGGACCCGACAGTTCTCGCGCACGCGCGCCTCCTCGACGCGCGCGGGACGTTCTGCCCCGTGCCCATCATCGAGACGGCGAAGGCCGTCCGGGCCATGGCGACCGGCGAGGTCCTGCTCGTCCTCGGCACCGACCCGGGCATCGAGAGCGACATGCCCGCCTGGTGCCGTTCGACCCGGCACGAGCTGCTCGAGCTGCGCCGCGAGGGCGGCGAGCTGCGCGCCTGGGTGCGCAAGGCGCGCGGGTAGGACCCATGGCCACGCGCGCGATCGGCATGCTGTCGGGGGGACTCGACTCGACCCTCGCCCTCAAGCTCATGCAGGGGCAGGGGATCGACGTCAAGGCGATCAACTTCTACACGGGCTTCTGCATCACCGAGACGCAGCGACGCCTCGGCGGCCGCCAGAAAGACGGCAAGATCCCCCGCAACGAGGCGCTGCGGGCCGGCGCCGACCTCGGCGTCGAGGTCGAGCTCGTGGACATCAGTGAAAGCGGCTACCTCGACATCGTCGCGAACCCCCGCTACGGCTACGGCGCCAACGCCAACCCCTGCGTCGACTGCCGCATCTTCATGATGGCGCGGGCCCGCGAGATCATGGAGCGGGAGGGGGCCGAGTTCGTCTTCACCGGCGAGGTGCTGGGGCAGCGGCCCAAGAGCCAGCGGCGCGACACGCTCGCCATCATCGAGAAGCAGAGCGGCCTGTCGGGCCGGCTGCTGAGGCCGCTGTCGGCGAAGCTCCTGCCGCCGACGATCCCGGAGCTCGAGGGCAAGGTCGACCGCGAGCGGCTGCTCGCCATCAGCGGGCGCGGCCGCACGCCGCAGATGGAGCTGGCCGAGAAGCTGGAGGTCGTGGACTACCCCCAGCCGGCGGGCGGCTGCTGTTTCCTCACCGACGAGGCCTTCGGTCGCAAGTTCCACGACCTCCTGGATCACCGCGAGGTGCGCAAGATCGAGAAGGACGAGATCGTGCTCCTCGCGACCGGCCGCCACTTCCGGATCGCCCAGAGCGTGAAGCTCGTGGTGGGCCGCACCGAGGGCGAGAACCACGTGCTCGAGCGCTACGCCGACGGCCGCCGCTGGCGACTCGAAGCGCGCGGACACATGGGGCCGCTGGCGCTGGTGGAGGGCGAGCCGGTCTTCGAGGAGCGCGTGCTCGCCTCCCGCATCGTGGCGCGCTACGGGCAGGGCCGTGAGGCGGCCGAGGTGTGCGTCACCTGGCGGCGTGGCGAGGAAGAAGACGAGCTCAGCGTCCCGCCCTTCCGCGACGACGCGGGGTTCGAGCCGCTGCGCGTCTGACGGGAGGGGGAGATGGTCGAGCTGTACGGCACCGAGGCGCTGACGGTCGAGCTGTCGGGCAGCCTCCCGCAGGACACGGCCCGCGAGCTCACCAAGGACGGCCTCGTGCTGGAAACCCGGGAGAACCGGGCGGTCGCCTCCCTCCTGATCTTCCGGATGAATGCGTTGCGCGGCCCGCTGCTGCCGATTCCCCGCTTCGACTACTGGGAGGCGCTCTGGCGCGTCGGCATCGTTTGGGACGGGCGGCCCGCCTGGTTCGGCTGCGCCTGCGATCTCGACCACCCCTTCGTGGCCTGGGCCGGGCGCGCCCTGGTGCGCTACCCGGTGCGGCGGGCGAGCTTCGACTCCGCGGAGGCGGAGGCCAGCTGCGCCGTGACGGTGACGGCCTCGGGCCTCTCGCTGCATCTGGGCGCGACGTGCGGGGAACCCGTTGCGGCCGCGCCTCCGCGGCGCCTCATCGTCCGCGCGCACGGCTCGCTGTACGAGATCCCCTGGGAGGAGCGGCCCGCGTCGTACCGCCGGCACGCCGAGATCGACGTCACCGATTCGTCGCTCGCGCACGCCACCTTCGGCCGGGGCGCGAGCTTCGAACGCGTGGGCGTGGTGCACCGGGGCCGCGAGCACCGCTGCGGCCTCGCGCAGCGTCTGTGACGCCGTCTAGGGGTTGCTGGCCGTCGCGTGCTTGCGGTGGAAGATGCGCTTGCTCTCGTCGCCCGCCAGGTAGGTGACGATGTCGCGCAGCTCCGCGTCGGGCAGCCGGTCCAGGCTGAAGAGCGGCATCTGGTGGTCGTCCTTGCCGCGCAGCCAGCGGACGCGCCGCACCAGGTAGTCCGGCTCGTACAGCCCCGGGGTGAGCGGGGGCCGCGCACTCCCCACCGCGTGGCACGACTCGCAGTAGCGCGCGAGCAGCTTGGCGCCCCGCTTGCGGTCGCCCTGCACCGGGTTCGAGAGGCCGGTCCGGCGGGTCAAGAGGATGGCCGCGAAGTCGGTCGCCGGGGCGGCGTCGTCGGGGCTGTCCTTGTCGAGGTAGGCGCGCAGCTGCGCCTGGTGCTCGCGCGTGAGCCCGTCGGGGTTCAGCATGAAGTTCTTCACGCAGAACTCCGAGGCCTGGACGACGTCGTGCGTGAGGCCCTGCCAGAACTGCGGCCTCCGGGACGCGTCGAAGAGCGAAGGGACGGGCTTCACGATTCCCTCGCGGGTGACGATGCCGGAGGCGACCTCGTCGTCGGTGGCGTGGCAGGACCCGCAGGTCATCACGTTGCCGGGCCCGCCCAGGGTGGGGTCGTGCAGCAGCCGCTCGCCCTGGCCCTCGGGCGTGCTCTCCGCGAACTCGAAGCGCGGCTTGCCCTTGTGTCCCTTCGGAGCGTGGGCCACGGGCACGAAGACGCCCGGCCGGAAGAGCGCGGGCGCCGGGATGGCGGTGGGCGGTGGGGGCGGCTGCGAGGAGTCGGCGGGCGGCCCGATGAACGAGAGCGCGATCTCCACGCGGGCGTGATCGCCGAGCTTGAGGAAGAGCGCCTTGGGCCTGGGAATACCGAAGTCGGAGAGGTGCACCTCGAAGGTTCCGTTCGCGAGCAAGAGGATCCGCCCGCCCTCCGAGCCGGCTTGCAGCTTCAGCGGCACGCGCACGGGCCTCGCGACCCCGTGCAGCGAGAGCGACCCCACGCCGTCCGCCTGCACGCTGCGCCCCGGCAGCAGCAGCCCGGCCACGGCGGGGTCGAGCTTGTCGATCGTGAGCGTCGCCTGCGGATACTGGTCCGCCTGGAAGAACTGGTCGCGCAGGTCCGCGTCGCGCAGCGAGATGCCGGTGCGGAACGAGGTCAGGTCCACGGCGATCTTGCCGCTGCCGATGCCGCTCGCCGCGTCGAACGTGGCGCTGCCCGAGACCCGATCGGAGACCCCGACGATCTCGTCGAGCGGGCTGTCCACGGTGAAGCGGACCTCGGCCGGCTGCCTCGGGTCGAGGGTCAGGGGAACGGCGGCGCCGAGGGCGTGGAGCAGGACGGCGTGGCAGAGGACGGTCAGCATCGGTCACCTCGTGTCGACGAGTACGCGGGTTCCGCTCAGCAGATCGTGCAGGGCACGGCGCGGACCGAAGAGGGCGGCGAGCGCGCCCGGCAGCGCCGGGATCGCGAGCGCGATGGCCGCCCAGCCCAGCGGGTCGGCCGCGCGGGAGCCCTCGAAGGCCGCGTGCAGGAAGTAGGAGAGGGGCAGGACCCAGCCGAACTGCAGCAGGAAGCGGGCGAGGCTGCGTGCCGGCGGAACCTCGGCGTCGCCGGTCGTGCGCAGGCGCAGGCGCACCAGCCACTGGCCGGGGGTCGCCCCGAGGACGGCGACGGAGAGCAGGCTCGCGGTCAGGTGCAGGGCGAACGGGAGCCAGGGCATCATGCCCAGGCAGAGGCGGACCAGCAGGGCCAGCGGCGCCGCCTCGAGCGCCCACGCGAATGTCCGCACCACCGGGCTCGCCGGCACCACGGGCTGCGGCAGGGCGCGGCGCAACGCGACCACCAGCTCCTGGTGGGTGGCGAAGCGCTTGCTGCGGTCGCGTTCCAGGCAGCGGTCGATGACCCGCGCCAGATCACGCGGGACGTCCGGGCGCAGCGCGCGGACGGGGGGCGGGGGCGGTCCGAGGTGCGCCCGCACCAGCGCCGCCAGGTCGGTGGTCGGCGCCACCGGCGTCCGCGCGGTGAGGAGCTGGTAGAAGGTGCCTCCCAGCGCGTAGATGTCCGCCCGCTGATCCAGCGGCTCGCCGCGCGCCTGCTCGGGCGCCATGTACTCCGGCGTTCCCGCCACGGAGGCGGTGGCCGGGCTCGAAGGCGCCGGCATGCCCAGCGGCATCGGCGGCAGCTCCGCGCCGCCCACCGCCAGCCCGAAGTCGCCGAGGTGGGCCTCCCCGTAGCGATCGACGAGCAGGTTCCCGGGCTTGATGTCCCGGTGGACGATGCCGACCCGCGCCACCTCGACCAATCCCTCCGCGAGGCCCAGCATGTGGCGCGCCGCGTCTTGCCAGGAGAGCGTCTCGCCCCGGTCGAGCACGTCCTGCAGGCTGCCGTTCTCCACGAGCTGCATGGCCATGAAGAGCTGGCCGTCGTCGCCGCGACCCAGGTAGTGGACCTGCAGGACGTGCGGGTGGACGACGTTCGCCTGGGCCCGCGCCTCGGTGAGGAAGGCCTGCAGGAACTCCGCGTTGCCGGCGAGCGCAGGTTGCAGGGTCTTGATCGCGACCGGACGGTTGAGGGAGGTGTCGATGGCCCGGTAGACCTCGCCCATGCCGCCCGCGGCGAGGAAGCGCTCGACGTGGAAGTGGCCGAGGCTCTTGCCCGCGAGCGCGCCCTGCGCCGGCGTCTCCTGCCCGAGCGCGAGCGGCGTGGGGCCGCTCGGCGAGAGGGCCGTCGCCCCCACCGCGCCTGGGGCGCCGCCGGTCACCTAGTGGGCCTCGACGATCTGGGGTTTCAGGGGGCCGAGGGTGGCGAGCAGCTCACCCTTCTCGCGCTCGCCCACGTGGAATTGATCGAGTGCCTTGACCAGGTCCTCGACGAGCGCGTCGAACTGGGCGCCGGTGATGCCGAGCCCGCGGTGGGCTTCTCCCATGGAGCGGCCGCGGTACTGGCACGGGCCGCCGCTGGCGACGCACACGAACGCGACGAGGTGGTCGCGCAGGCCGCCAATGTCGGTGAGGCCGAAGAAGTAGTTGATGCGGGGATCGGCGCCGACGTTGGCGACCAGCTGGCCGACGACGGCCTCGATGCCGGCCTGGCCGCCGAGGCGCTCGTAGAGACTCTTCGGCGGCTCGGGCGCGGGCGCTGCCGGAGCGGGCGCAGGCTTGGGTTTGGCGGTGGCGCAGGCGACCAGTGCGGCGAGGACGAGGATCTGGTGGATCTTCATGAGGCCCTCTCACCCTCCGCTACGGCGCGGCCATGCGCGCGGATTCGCGAAAGCGGTGGACGGCGTCGAGAATAGGTGTTGGGCGACGAGGGCGTCAAGAAACGGGCCTTTCGCTTGCGCCGTTGACCCGGAGCGGCCGCGGCGCCACCATGGCGCGCATGCGCTTCCGTCTCCCCGCGGCCGCTCTCTTCGTCACGCTCGCGGCGCTGCCCGCCCTCGCCGTCAACCCCGCGTGGCCCAACAAGAGCGCCACGCGCGCGCAGCTCGCGCTGCCGTCGAACTGGCCGGACGATCCCGGCTACGGGTACGTGGCGCCCGGCGTGTGCCCCAGCGGCCCGCTGAAGGGGCAGACCGTCCTGCGGCCGCAAGGGGGGCGCTGGGATCTCTGGGGCTTCTATCCCCCCGACACGCCGGATCCCTGCGGAGACCCGAGCAGCATCCCCTGGGAGCTCTCGCGCACGCTCGACGCGACGGAACGGGCGACGATGCAGGGCTCCGGGATGAGCGAGGACGTGGCCTGGACCGTCACGCCCGGCGATCCGCGCGTGGTGATCGCGAGCCACGACTGCGGCGTGTTCTGGAGCGAACCCGACCTCGTGAACAAGTTCTACCTGAACCAGGGGGAGCTGCCGAAGCCGAGGCACGCCGACGGCACCGACTGCCCTTCGTACGACTGCAACGGCGACGGCGTCTTCAACGTGCTCGACTACACCTCGGGCCGCGGCCACGACCAGCCGCTCATCGCCACGGTCACCGACCCGCGCATCACGGGCTTCGCCTGCCCCTCGAACCCCGGGTGCCGCGGCGACACCAACGGCAACGGCCTGCTCGATCCCGAGGACCTGATCGCCATCTTCTCGGACCAGAAGGACGACGACGGCAACGGCTACGTCGACGACATCTGCGGCTGGGACTTCTTCTGGAACGACAACGATCCGTTCGACGACGAGGGCTTCGGCCACGGCACGGAGCAGGGCACGGATTCGTCGGGCGAGGCCAACAACGGCATCGAGACCATGGGGACCTGCCCGGGCTGCATGTTCCTCCCCGTCCGCGTGGCGGACAGCTTCGTGGGCGACAGCGACCACTTCGCCGAGGGGGTCTTCTACTCGCTCGGCCGCGGCGCCGACGTGATCCAGGAAGCGCTCGGCACCCTCGACAACACCCCGCTCATGCAGCGGGCCATCGACGCCGCCTACGCGCGGGGCGCCGTGGTGGTGGCCTCCGCGGCCGACGAGACCAGCCTGCACCACAACTACCCCGGCAACTGGGAGCACACGCTCGTCGCCCACGCGATCATGTACGACCAGGGGCCCGAGGACGCGACGTCGTTCATCCGCTACAACAACTGCACCAACGCGGGCGGCCACCTCGACGTCTCCACGCCGAACACCGGCTGCTCCTCCGAGGCGGCCGGGCTCACCGCCGGAGAAGCCGGCCTCGTGATCTCGGCGCAGCTCGAGAGCCACCCCGGCGACCCGCCGCTCACGCCCGCCGAGTTGATGCAGTTGCTCTGGATGAACGTCGAGAACATCGACGTGCCGGGCTCCGCCGACGACCCGCAGCTCTTTCCCTCGAACGCCGGCTGGAGCACCTGGTTCGGCTACGGCCGCAACGACGCGGCCGCGGCGGTCCAGGCGGTGGTGGCAGGCCGGGTTCCGCCGGAGATCGACGTGACCGCGCCGCGCTGGTTCGAGACGTTCGATCCCGGAGCGCACCCGCGCGTCGAGGTCTGGGGGCACGTGGCGGCCAACCGGGCCCCCAGCTACGACTTCACGGTCTCGGTCGCCCCCGGGCTCGACCCCGCGCCCTCGGACCTCCAGGTCGTGGAGAGCCACGCCGGGCTCACCTACCCGGAGGACGGCTGGCTGGCGACCGCGCCCATCACGGGGTTGATCCCTGGCTCGGGCCAGGCGAGCACCGACCCGAACGCCTTCGCGGCCACCGTGCTGGTCCAGGCCGTCGCGCACTACGGCGGCGAGATCGGCGACGTGCCCGGCCAGTTCCGCAAGAGCTTCTTCGTGCACTCGGATCCCGACCTGTTCGCGGGCTTCCCGATCTACCTGGGCGCTTCGGGCGAATCGTCGCCCCACCTCGTGGATCTGGACGGCAGCGGCAAGGACGCCATCGTGCTCGCCACCGCCGACGGCCTCGTGCACGCGATCCGGGCCGACGGCACCGAGCTGCCCGGCTGGCCGGTGCAGGTGGCGGGCCTCACCGAGATCGCCGCCCACCCGGGGGACTCGACCTACGCCGGCGGCGGCGCCGCCCAGGGGACGGCCCAGGCCATCGTCGCCACCGTCGCGGTGGGCAGCCTCGCCGGCGATGGGCAAGAGGACGTCGTCGTCGGCACCTGGGACGGCGAGCTGTACGCCTGGGACGCGGGCGGGCAGGTGCTCCCGGGTTTCCCCGTGCAGACCGACCCGAGCCACTGGAAGACCGGGCTCGACGACGCGACCCGCGCCGATGGGTCGCAGGACGTCTACGTGCTGGGGAAGGGCTTCTTCGCCGGCCCCACGCTCTACGACCTCGCCGGCGACGGGCAGCTCGAGATCATCGCCCCGTCGCAGGACGGCTGGCTCTACGTGTGGGATCGGCACGGCCAGCCGTATCCCGGCTTTCCGGTCGAGCTGACCGATCCGGCCGGCGGCCGCACCGGCAGCACCGTGCAGCACCAGCACACGCGGCTCATGGCCTCGGCGGCCGTGGGAGACGTGAACGGCGACGGCAAGCCCGACATCGTCCTCGGGTCGAGCGAGGCCTACGGCTCCGCCGACTGTCGCGCCTACGCCGTGTGGGCCGACGGCAACGATCACGCCGGCGGACCGTTCCTGCCCGGCTGGCCCATCGATCCCAAAGGGGTCACGAACGACATCCTGCCGGTGGTCGCGGTGGGCTTGCCGTACATGGCGGCGCTGGCGCCCCTCGGCGACGGCGGGGTCGACGACATCGAGATCCACGGCCTGGGCGGCACGCCGATGTTCTACGACGGGACCGGCAAGCTCCTGGGCATCGGCGATCAGAACGGCGGCGGGGCGGACGCGAACTCGTCGGATCTGCCCGACGTCGGCGCGGTGAACAGCGGCTCCTTCGGCGACCTCGATGGCGACGGCCTGCTCGACTTCGTCGACGGCACCATCGGTTTCGATTTCTCGGTCGGCGGCGTGAAAGGCGGGATCCGGCAGGCGTTCGACCACCAGGTCAACGCGTGGGGCGTGCAGCGCGCGCTGGAGAACTCGGGCACGGGCTTCACCGCGGCGACGCTGCCCGGCTTCCCGCAGAAGGCGCAGGACTACCAGTTCTTCATGAACTACGTCATCGCCGACATCGACGGCGACGGCCGCAACGAGGCCATCTCCGGAACCGGCGTCTACGAGCTGACGGCGTTCCGGTCGGACGGCAGCCAGCCGCCGAACTGGCCGAAGAACACCGGCGGCTGGATCCTGGCGACGCCGGCCGTGGGCGACGTCGACGGCGACGGTCTCCTCGACGTGGTGGTGCCCACGCGCGAAGGCTGGCTGTTCGCCTGGCACGGCCACGGCCGCGCCGATCGGAAGATCGAGTGGGAGGGTTTCCACCACGACGCGCGGAACACCGGCAACTACGGGACGCCCCTCGCGGTGCGCGCTGGACCTCCCGCGGTGGCTCCGGTCGGCGGCGGCTGCGGCACCGGCGCGGGGCCCGTCGACGCCTGGGGCTGGCTGGCGCTCGTCCTTCTCGTGCGGCGCCGGCGCGCGCGCTAGCGCCGCCGGCTCTCGTCGAGCGAGAGCGAGCCCGGGCCCGCGATCACGAGGAACAGCAGGGCGAAGAACATCGCCCAGTCGGTGCGCGCTTCGTGGGCCGCCTTCCAGAAGCCCTCGTGCAGGAGCATCGGGATCTTGGTCGTCACGATCGCGACGGAGATGTCCACGAGCAGCGCGAAGGCCGAGAGCCGCGTCCACAGCCCCACGAGGACGAAGAGGCCGGCAACCACCTCGACGTCGCCGACGAACGGCGCGGCGAATTGCGGCCACGGGATGCCGATCTTCGTGAAGCGGCCCACGCCGAGCGCCGCCGGGTAGAGGAACTTCTGGATGCCTTCGGTGAGAAAGACCGCTCCGACCGCGAGCCGGATGAGCACGAGCCCCGGCTTGGGATCAGCCGGGGCTCGCAGGTCGAGGGTCCGCGCCACCGCTGGAGGGGCTAGCGGCGGCGGGGCGCGGGGTGCGACGCGGGGCGCGGTGCTTCACGCTGTTCCGGGCGGACGTAGGTCCGTGCCGGAGCGACCGGACGCGCGCCGCCGCGGTATTCGCCCCCGCGATAGGCAGGTCCTCCCCGGTACGCGCCCCCGCGGTAGGCAGGCCCGGCACGGTAGTACTCCGGGCGCCGGTACACGCCGCCGTAGTACACGCCGCCGCGGTAGACGCCGTGCCACGCACCGGGATAGCGGCCGCGGAAGCCGACGACGCCCGAACGCCAGCCCGGGCCGTAGTAGGCGCCGTAGCCGTGGTAGTAGCCCCAGGGGTGATACCAGCCCCACACACCGTGATACCAGCCGTACCGTCCCAGGAAGGGGCCGTTGTACGGGTAGTAATGCCAGGGCCAGTAGGAACCGAAGACCCAGGGGGCCACGATCCAGTTCCAGCCGTAGTTGGGCTCGTAGACGTAGGTGTAGGGGTAGCCGCTGGGCGGATAGTAGGTGAAGCCGTCGCCGTTCGGCGCGTAGACCCAGCCGTAGTCGGTGTTGAAGATCCAGCGCCCTTCCGTCACCGGTGGCGTCGCCACGGGCGGTGGGGGGGCCATGCCGGGCTGGGCGGCCGGCGCCTGCATCGAAGGCGGCGGGGGCGGTGGGATCTCCCCGGGTTGAGCCGGCTGGGCCTGCCCGATGTCCTCCGGGGCGGGCTGCACGTACTCCGGCGGGGGACCTTCTGAGGCGTCGTCCTGCGCGAACGCAGGAAGCGCCAGGGAAAGCGGCACGATCAAGGCAAAAAGAGTTTTCACGGCGGGCGACCTCCTTGTGGAGCCTGGCATCTTAGACTGAGACGCGCCCCGTTTCTTCAATTTTTCGACTGTGTGCGATCGAACGTCCGCCGGGTCACGCCGAAGAGGATCCAGGCGGCCGACCGCGTGATAACCTCCGCCGGTCGCGCCGGGCGGATAGCTCAGGGGTAGAGCATTGCCCTTACAAGGCAAGGGTCGTGGGTTCGAAGCCCACTCCGCCCACCGAGAAGACCGACGCTGGAGCCAACCGTTCGTGGTACGCTGGCCGCCGACCGCAACGCGGGGGTGCCGCCTGAACTCGACTGCCATCTTCCTCCTGGTCTCCTATGCCGGACTCATCTGGCTGGCCAACTGGGCCGTGGGCGCGAGCCGCCGATGACCATGGGACACTGCGCGGCCGCGCTCATCCCCGCCGGGCGCGGGACGAAGGCACCGTTCTGGCTGCTGCTCGTCTGCGCCCAGCTCGCCGATCTGCTCTGGCTGGTCCTCGCGCTCGTCGGCGTCGAGCGCACCGAGCCCACCTCGTTCCTCGACGTGAGCATCCTCGGCCTGCGCGCGGACATGGTCTACAGCCATGGCCTGGTCTGGAACCTGGCGCTCGCGGTGGTGGTCGCGGCCCTGGTGTTCGTGGTCCTGCGCGACCGTGCCGCCGCCCTCTGGTGCGGCGGCATGGTGGTGGGCCACCTCCTCCTGGACTTCGTCGTCGGCTTCGATCACGAGATCTTCGGCCACGGCTCCCCGAAGCTGGGCCTGGGCCTCTACCTGAGAGCCCCCTACCTCGCCTTCCTGATCGAGGCCGTCTTCGCCGCGCTCTGCGTCGCCTGGTTCGTGCGGGCGGAGGGCAGGCACGGCCGGCCCATCGCGGCGCGCAAGCAGGCCCTCCTGTACGCGGTGTTCGTGGGCGGCGGGCTCGCGTTCCTGCCCACCGCGACGCACTCGATGCGGCAGCTCTTCTCGCTCGCGTAGCGCGGGCGTTGTCGAACGGCGCGGCCGATCCCGCGTCAGCCGGGCAGCGCCAGGAAGTGCCGCCGGTGCTTCCAGGCGAACCAGACGATCGCCGCGCCTCCGAGCAGGCACCCCACGTTGATGAAGGCCTCGGTGAGCACGTTCCCCAGGTTGCCGTGCACGCGGTAGATGCCGTTCTGCAGGTCGAAGAGCGTGTCCATCCCCGAGAGGTAGAGGCTCGCGCTGCCGGCGCAGAGCATCCAGAGGAGCGCGCTCTGCCGGCCGCGCTGCAGGGCGATGGCCGCCAGCGCGCCGGTCACGCCCATCCAGCCGTCGGCGAGCGGGAAGGCGTTCTCGAAGGCGTAGTACGACGGTGTGTCCGCCGTGGCGAGCCAGCTCCGGTCGATGCCGAACCACACGATCCAGTAGGCGAGGGTCGCCAGCGCGCCGAACCAGAGGAGGAAGATCATGAAGCGCCGGCCGGCGGTCGAGGGAGCGGGGGGCGCCAGAGCGGCGGCGATCACGCGGGCATTCAGCCCTCGGCGCTTCGAGCTGTCAACGGTATCCTGGGGCGATGACGCGCGGCAGGTTTGCTCCGAGCCCCACCGGCGAGCTGCACCTGGGGGCGCTGCGCACCGCGCTGTTGGCCTGGCTGGCGGCGCGCGCTTCGGGCGGGACGTTCGTCGTGCGCGTCGAGGATCTCGACCGGGAGCGCGTGCGGCCCGGGCTGGCCGAGCGCCAGCTCCACGAGCTCCGCGCCCTGGGGATCGACTGGGACGAGGGACCCGACGTGGGCGGGCCGTTCGGCCCTTACGTGCAGAGCGAGCGTGGCGCTCGCTACGCGGAGGCCCTGCGGCGGCTCGAGGCCCGCGGGCTCGTCTACCCCTGCTACTGCTCGCGCGCCGACGTCGCGGCCAGCGCGCCGCACGGCCCCGAGGGGCCGCGCTACCCGGGGACCTGCCGCGAGCTCACCGCCGCCGAGCGGGCGGAGCGGGAACGCGCGGGGCGGCAACCCACGCTGCGCTTCCGGACCCGCGCGGGGACGGTCGCCTTCGAGGACGAGATCCTCGGGCGGGTCGAGCAGGACGTGGCCCGCGACGTGGGCGACTTCGTGGTGCGCCGCTTCGACGGGACCTTCGCCTACCAGCTCGCGGTGGTCGTCGACGACGTCGCGATGCAGATGACCGACGTCGTGCGAGGCGCCGACCTCGCCTCGTCGACGCCGCGGCAGATCCTGCTCTACGAGGCGCTGGGCGCGCCGCCGCCGCGCTTCGCCCACGTGCCGCTGATCCTGGGGCCGTCGGGCGAGAAGCTCAGCAAGCGCGACGGGGCGGTGAGCCTGGAAGCGCTCGCCCGGGAGGGCGTGACGGCGGGCGAGGCGCTGGGCGAGCTCGCGAGGGTGAGCGCGCTCGACCCCGGCGCCCGCACCGCGCGCGACCTGCTCCCCGGCTTCGAGCTCGCGAAGCTGCCCCGTGAGCCGGTGCGCTGGTCGCCCGCGGCGTTCAGCGCGCGGCGAGGGAGCCGATCCAGCCCTCGCTGAGCTTCCACTCGCGCGCGCCCTCGAGGAGCGTCTCGAGGAAGGTCTCCGAGGGCGGCGCTTCCTCGGTCAGCCGCCGGCTCGCGGCGGCGCGGTAGGCGATCGCGGCCGAGGGCGCGCCTCCCGCGAGGGGTTTCACCTGCACCTCGAACGGCTCGTAGAGCCCCGAGATGGCCCCTTCCTTGTGATCGACGAGGCCGCGCGCCGAGCCGGGCAGCGGGAGCGCGATCCCCTCGACCGCCGACCCGGGCGCGGGCACGAGGTCCGCCGTGGCGCCGCCCCAGAAGCGGCTCATCACGTCGAAGGCCAGCCGGTAGCCGTCGAGCCGGGCCGGGAACGCCGCGGAGAAGTCGGGCAGCTGGTAGCCGTGCTCCTGCGCCCAGGCCGCGAAGGCGCGCTTCGAGAGCGACGAGCCGTAGATGAACCAGACGAATTCTGTCTGGGCCTTCGCCTCGTGGGCCTTTCCGACGACGGGCAGCGGCATGGTCGCGTTTCTAACGCCCGGGCACGGGCAGGCGCAACGTCTCGTGCGTCGGGCCGCGCAGCACCGCCAGCTCGATCGACGTGCCCGCGGGACGCAGCGCCAGCTCGCGCAGGACGGTCTGGAGGCCCGCGGCCGGCGCGCCGTCCACCCGCGCCACGAAGTCGCCTTCCTGTAGCCCGGCCTGCCTCGCCGCCTCCGAGCGCACCCGCGTCACGTACAGCCCCTGCGGCAGCCCATCGAACAGCTCCGTCCGCGCGCCGGGCAGATCGGGCGAGAAGTAGAGGAGGCGGTCGAGGTGCGCCGCCTCGCGATCGACGGGGTCGGCCCGCGCGAGCAGCTCCGCGAGCGACGCCCGCCCCGGAAGGGCGAAGTCGTCCTCGTCCCGCGGGTTCAGCTCGGCGTCGAAGCCGGGGTCCTCGGGCGGGTCGGCGACGGCCAGGCGGGACGCGGCCGCGGCCAGGACGGCGCGGGTGAGCTTCCCGGCCCAGCGCCGCAGCTCGGGGTCGGGGTCGTAGGTCGGGTGGTCGGCGAAGGGATCCACGGGAACCACCGCCCACGCTTCGGCCAGCGTGCCCGCGGGCGCCCCGAGCAGCTCCTCGTGCACGACGATCTCCACTTCGGCCGTCCGCTTGCGCCCCACGGGATGTCCGGCCTGGTCGTAGAGCACGCGGCTCCCGCTCGTCTCGCGGCGTTCGGCCCAGCCGCGCAGGCCGAGCACCGCCTCGGGCGCGACCCGCCACGCCGGCAAGGCGGCCGAGAGATCGGTCGCCGCGAAGAGCGCGTCGCTCTCGAAGTCGAGCACGTGGAACTCGCTGGGCCCGAGGGCCGAGAGCCGGCCGTCCGCCAGGACCGCGGCCACCTCGTCCATGCCGAGCTCGTAGGCGCGGTAGGCCGGCGCCTTCCAGCGCAGCCCGAAGGGGTAGACGGCGACGAGCCGCGCGGGCAGCCGGGCCCCGGGAGCGGTCTGGGTGTGGACCTGCACGCCGCTGCAGGCCGCGAGGCCGAGGCAAGCCAGCAGCGCGCTTCGCCGCAGTCGTATGGCGCGCAACGGCCCCTCCGCCAACGCTCAGCCTCCCTGCAGCAGCGGGTCGAGCTTGCCCGCCTTCTCCAGTGCGTCGAGGTCGGTGAAGCCGCCCACGAGCTGCTCGCCCACGAAGATCTGCGGCACGGTGCGCATGCCGGTCTGCGCGGTGAGCTTCTCGCGCGCCTCGTCGTCGCCCGTCACGTCGATCTCCTGGTAGGGCACGCCCTTGCGGTCGAGCAGGGCCTTCGCGTTCTTGCAGTAGGGGCAGTAATCGGTCGTGTAGATGCGCACGGGCTGCATGGCGGACTCCTTGTCTACCCCATCATAAGAAAAGCCCCGAGGGATTTCTCCCCCGGGGCTCTCCGAGCTTCGGTTGGACGAGACGCCCTCTTACATCGGGGGCATGCCGTGCGCGCCGGCGCCGGCCGTCTTGTCGTCTTCCTTGGGCTTCTCCGCGATCATGGCCTCGGTGGTGAGCATCAGCGAGGCGACCGAGGAGGCGTTCTGCAGCGCGAAGCGGGTGACCTTGGTGGGGTCGATGACGCCCGCCTTGAGCAGGTCCTCGAACTCGCCCGTGGCGGCGTTGAAGCCGAAGGAGCCACTGCTCTCCTTCACCTTGTTCACCACGATCGAGCCTTCCATGCCCGCGTTGCCGGCGATCTGGCGCAGGGGCTCCTCGAGCGAGCGGCGCACGATGTCCACGCCGAACCGCTCACCCTCGCTCCAGTCGCCCTTCTCGAGGCTCTTGAGGCAGCGGATGTACGCCACGCCGCCGCCGGGGACGATGCCTTCCTCGACCGCCGCGCGGGTCGCATGCAGCGCGTCCTCGACCCGGGCCTTCTTCTCCTTCATCTCGGTCTCGGTGGCCGCGCCGACGTTGACGACCGCGACGCCGCCCACGAGCTTCGCCAGCCGCTCCTGGAGCTTCTCCTTGTCGTAGTCGGACGTCGTCTCCTCGATCTGGCTGCGGATCTGCTTCACCCGCGCCTCGATCGCCGCCTTCTGGCCGGCGCCGTCGACGAGCGTGGTGTTGTCCTTGTCGACCACGATCCGCTTGGCGCGGCCGAGGTCCTTCAGGGTGATGGACTCGAGCTTGATGCCGAGATCCTCGGCGATCATCTTGCCGCCCGTGAGGGTGGCGATGTCCTCGAGCATGGCCTTGCGGCGGTCGCCGAAGCCCGGCGCCTTGACGGCGCAGGTCGCCAGCGTGCCGCGCAGCTTGTTGACCACGAGCGTCGCGAGCGCCTCGCCCTCGACCTCTTCGGCCACGATGAGCAGCGGCTTGCCGCTGCGGGCCACGAGCTCGAGCACGGGGAGCAGATCCTTCATGTTCGAGATCTTCTTCTCGTGGACGAGGATGTAGGCGTCCTCCAGGACGGCCTCCATCCGCTCCGCGTCGGTCACGAAGTACGGCGAGAGGTAGCCGCGGTCGAACTGCATGCCTTCGACCACCTCGAGGGTGGTCTCGAGGCCCTTCGCCTCCTCGACCGTGATGACGCCCTCCTTGCCGACCTTCTCCATCGCCTCGGCGATGATCTTGCCGATGGTCTCGTCGCCGTTCGCGGAGATGGTGCCGACCTGGGCGATCTCCTTCGGGTCCTTGGTGGTCTTGGTCATCTTCTTGAGATCGGCCACGACCTTCTCGACGGCCTTCTCGATGCCGCGCTTGATCTCCATGGGGTTGTGGCCGGCCGCGACGAGCTTGCTGCCCTCGCGGTAGATGGCCTGCGCGAGCACGGTGGCGGTGGTGGTGCCGTCGCCGGCCACGTCGGAGGTCTTGCTGGCCACCTCCTTCACCATCTGCGCGCCCATGTTCTCGAACTTGTTCTCGAGCTCGATCTCCTTGGCGACGGTGACGCCGTCCTTGGTGATCGTGGGCGAGCCGAAGCTCTTCTCGATGACGACGTTGCGGCCCTTGGGCCCGAGGGTCACCTTCACGGTGTCCGCGAGCGTGTTCACGCCGCGGAGGATGGCCTCGCGGGCGCGGACGTCAAAAACGATTTCCTTCGACATTGGGTTCTCTCCAGTGGTTCGTGGGTAAGGGTTAGCCTTCGATGACGCCGAGGACGTCTTCCTCGCGGAGGATCAGGTGGTCCTCGCCCTCGATCTTGACCTCGGTGCCGGCATACTTGCCGAAGAGGATCCGATCGCCGGCCTTGATGTCGAGCGGGCGGACCTTGCCGTCCTCGAGCACCTTGCCGTTGCCCACCGCGATCACCTTGCCCTCGAGCGGCTTCTCCTTTGCCGTGTCCGGAATGATGATGCCGCCCTTGGTCTTCTCCTCCTCGGCGACGCGCTTCACGATGAGCCGATCCTGCAGCGGACGAATCTTCATGGTGCTTCTCCTTCCTGGGTTGGGTTGTCTGGCACTCGACCAGGCCGAGTGCCAATGGCGCGCGCAATATAGGCAGAATCCTGCGCCAGTCAAGTGAGCGGCCCGCGCGCGCGCCGCCGCGCCGAGCAAGCCCCTGAATAGACGGTGCCTTTCGTCGGGGGAACGGTCGGCCGAAGGGTTGCCCCACCTCGAAACCGATGGTACGATTCGATCGTATGGAAGAGCGCCCGCCGATCCTCACCGGCACGAGCCTCCGCGAGTACTTCAAGGACATGATCGGCACCGCCATCGCCCACCAGAAGGTCCGGGTGGCCGAGACGACCGAGTTCTACCTCGTGAACCTGCTCGCCGAGTTCCTCGAGACGCACAACCTGTTCCGCCACGAAGGGGACGGCGGCTCGCTCGACGAGGAGCCGCTCGCCTTCATCTTGAAGCGCGCGCAGGAGCAGCAGGGCTTCGAGCGCGTGCGCGAGCTCAAGCGGCTGGGCGACACCTCCCTTTACGTCTCGGGCTACTTCGGCGATTCGCTCGACGGCAAGCTGGTGGACGTGGACTACTACGTGGCCATGGGCGGACGGGCCTACTCGGCGCTCTCGGAGATCTTCCAGGGCGACTCGGTGGCGCAGCTCTACGAGGAGCTCTCCGCGAAGTTCCTGCGCCTGGTGGACCTCCTGAGCGAGGTGAGCGAGCGCACGGCCGGCCGCACGAACCAGGGGCTGGTGCGGCTCTACGAGCGCTACGTCAAGACGGGCAGCGAGCGGCTGGCGCGGCTCCTGGGCGAGCAGGGCGTCCTGGCGATCCCGGGCAAGGGCGGACGCGATCCCGGGTTCGTCCAGTAAGCGATGGCGAGCCCCGGCGAGCTGCTCGATCACGTCCAGGCGCAGCTCGAGGCCATCCACGACGAGGGGAGCGCCCTGCGGGCACGCGACTTCCTGATGGGCAAGAAGCTCCTGCTGGGCCTGGGGCGCCGCCCCGCCGCGCCCGAGGAGCTGCTGGTCGTCGAGGAGCCCGGCGGCCTCTCGGTCGGCCTGTACCTCGCCCCCGAGCTGTTTCAGGAGCTGCGCCGCGTGCAGCCGGACGGTCGCTCCGGCGCGTCGCTCGCGACCTCGCTGCTGCCCTCGTTCGCAGCGGTCACCGAGGGGGTCAGCCACTTCCTCTATCTGTCCGCCGCGGCCGAGGCCGACCGCCCGGTCAGCCGGCTCGAGCTGGAGGTGCAGGGCGAGGTGGACAAGTTCGCGGCGGCGGCGCTGCACCTCTGGGGGCGAGGCCTGGCGCGGCTCGTCGGGGGGCTCTGCGACCAGCTCTTCCGGCACGTCAGCTACCTGCCGCACCTCTCGGCCGACGAACGGCAGCGCTACGAGACGGCGAACCGGCTTGCCGGGGGCTACGCCCGCCACCTGACCGAGCGCTGCGTGGCCACCGGTCGCCTCGATGCCTTCCTGCAGGAGCTGCGGCGCAGCTACCGCCTCTGGGCGGGCGACAAGCTGCACCACCTCGGGGCCTTCGCGGCCGCCTGACCGAGGTCGATTGGCCCGGCCAGGAAGAGACTCGACGACGCCAGACTCTTTCTGACGCCCCTCGATCTCCTCCTGAGGTCGATCGGTGAGAGACTCGACGAGCTGAGTCTCTTCCTGAAGGCGATCAGTGAGAGACTCGACGAGCTGAGTCTCTTCCTGAAGGCGATCAGAGAGAGACTCGACGAGCTGAGTCTCTTCCTGAAGGCGGTCAGAGAGAGACTCGACGGGCTGAGTCTCTTCCTGACGCCCCTCGATGGAAACCTGCGCCCGCTGAGGAACCATCTGATCCCCTTCAGCTTTCTCCTGACGCCCGCCACGTCTTCGTCGGATCCGCTGCTTCGAGGTGCGAAGGGCGTCAGATTCCTGATGTGCCGGGTGAGAAGGGAGGCGACGCGGCTGATCTCGTTCCAGATGCAGGCCGTCTTCGAGACGACGCGGGTCAGGACCTGTTCGAAGCCCTTGGAATCGTTCACCACGGCCTTCAGACCCCGATCGGAGGGGTTCAGACCGCGCACGAGCCCCGGCAGACTCCATACGACGCCCTCCAGGAACCTCATGAACGAAGTCGTCTCCTTCACGGCGCCCGTCAGCTAGAGCAGGGCGCCCTCTGTGAGGTCATCGCAGGGCCGCAATCAAGACGTGGGTCGCGTTTCACGACCCCTGCGCGCCTTCATGTCCCGTGTGATCCCGGTCGTTGGACGTCGGCGCTGCGTCTGCTCGGTCCCCAGGCGCCTGGTGACCCTCGGCGCCCCGCCGACGTTCCAGTTCGCGCAGCCCAGGTCGCCCCCGACGGCCGGCAGGTGGCCGTCTTGCGCGGCCAGGGGAAAGACGCATACAGTCCTGCGCCTCATGGCCGGGCGCTTCCTCCTCATCGTCCTCGACAGCGTGGGCATCGGCGAGATGCCGGACGCGGCGCAGTACGGCGACGCGGGCAGCCACACGCTGGGCAACCTCGCGAAGGCCGTGGGTGGCCTGAAGCTCCCCAACCTCGAACGCCTGGGGCTCGGCAACATCGCGCCCATCCAGGGCGTCGCGCCCGCGGCGGCGCCCGCGGGCTCGTTCGGCAAGATGGCGGAGCGCTCGCCCGGCAAGGACACGACCACCGGCCACTGGGAGATGATGGGCGTGATCCTGAAGAAGCCGCTCGCGCTCTTCCCGAAGGGTTTCCCGGACGAGATCGTCGAGCCCTGGCTCGCCGCGATCGGCGCGGGGGGCGTGCTGGGAAACGAGGCCGCCTCGGGGACCGAGATCATCAAGCAGCTCGGCGCGGAGCACCAGCGCACCGGCTGGCCCATCCTCTACACGTCGGCGGACTCGGTCTTCCAGGTCGCCTGCCACGAGGAGACCGTGCCGGTGCCGAAGCTCTACGCCTGGTGCGAGGCGGCGCGGCGCCTCCTCGATCCGTACCAGGTCGCGCGGGTCATCGCGCGCCCCTTCGTGGGCGCCCCGGGGAGCTACAAGCGCACGTATAACCGCAAGGACTTCTCGCTCGAGCCGCCCGGCGAGACCGCGCTCGACCGGCTCGCGCAGGAGGACGTGCCGGTCGTGGGCGTCGGGAAGATCCCCGACATCTTCTGCGACCGCGGCATCGCGCGCTCGGTGCACACCGAGGGCAACACCGACGGCCTCGCGAAGACGAAGGAGCTGCTCGACGAGGTGACCGAGGGGATGATCTTCGTGAACCTGGTCGACACCGACATGCTCTACGGCCACCGCAACGACGTGCCCGGCTACCGCCGCGCGCTCGAGGAGATCGACGCGGCGCTGCCCGGCCTGCTCGGGAAGCTCGGGCCGAAGGACGTGCTGGCCATCACCGCCGACCACGGCTGCGACCCGACGACGCCGTCCACCGATCACTCGCGCGAGTACGTGCCCATCCTGGCGCACTGCCCGTCGCGCAAGCGGGGCGCCCCGCTGGGGACGCGGCGCAGCTTCGCCGACCTCGGCCAGACGGTGCTCGAGCACTTCGGCTTGCGGCCGATGCCGCACGGCGAGAGCTTCCTCGGCGAGGTGATCTAGGTGGCCGCGCCCGAGGGGTTCCGCATCAAGGAGAGCTACCGCGTCCGCTACGAGGAGGTGGACGCGCAGGGGGTCGTGAGCCATCACCAGTACGCCGCGTACTTCACGGGCGCGCGGGTGGCCTACTTCCGCGCGCTCGGCTTCCAGCCGGCGGAGTTCCACACGCTGCCGGTGCAGCCGACCGTGGTGCACCTCGAGATCGATTTCCGGGCGCCGGCGCGCTTCGACGATCACCTCGACGTCTGGACCCGCGTGACGCGCGTGGGCGAGACGAGCCTGTCGTTCGCCTACCAGGTGCTGAACGGCGCGACCGACGTGATGCAGGCCGAGGGGCGCACCGTGCTCGTCACGATGGCGCTGGCCACGATGGCGCCGACGCGCGTGCCCGACGATCTGCGGCGACGCATCGAGAAGCTCGAGGGCCAGGCCCCGGTCCCGAAGGGGCCGCCCGCGCCCTGAGCACCGCCGGCGGCGCGCTCAGCGCCCCTCGGGGTCGTAGGGAACGCCGTCCGCGGCGGGCGGGACCGCCTTGCCCACGAGCCCCGCGAGGACCAGCAGCGTCAGCACGTAGGGGAGGGCGAGGAAGAAGCCCTTGGGTACGAGCGCGGCGAGGGAGCCGCCCGACGAGAGCTCGATCTGCAGCCCCTCCGCGCCGGCGAAGAAGGCGGCGGCGCCAAGCGCGCCCAGCGGCGTCCACTTGCCGAAGACCACCGCGGCGAGCGCGATGAAGCCCTGCCCCGCGGGCATGCGGTCCTCGAAGCGGCCGAGCAGGGCGAGCGGGAGCAGCGCGCCGCCCAGCCCCGCCAGGGCGCCGCTCGCGACGGCGGCCGCGAAGCGCAGCCCGCGCACGGACACGCCCGCGGCGGCGACGGCGCGCGGGTTCTCGCCCACGGCCCGCCAGCGCAAGCCCGCCGGCGTGCGGCGCAGGAACAGCGAGGCGGCGGCGGGCAGCACGAGCATCGCTCCGGTCGCGACCGCCGGCAGGCGCCCCAGCGGGCCGAGCGGAATCGACGGCAGCATGGCGACGGGATCGCTGATGCCCCCCGAGGCGCCCATGCCCCATTCGAGGAGAAAGGTCACGAGACCGAGCGCGAGCAGGTTGATCGCGACGCCGGCGACGATCTGGTCGGCGCGCGCCCAGACCGCCAGGAAGCCCAGCAGCGCCCCGCCCGCCGCGCCCGCGGCCGCGCCCGCGAGCAGGCCGCACCAGGGCGCCGCCGGTCCGCTGCCCGCGGCGAGCGAGCACCAGGCCCCGAAGAGGGCGCCGAAGCGCATCATCCCTTCGAGGCCGATGTTGATGACGCCCGCGCGCTCGCTCAGGACGCCGCCCAGCGCCGCGAGCGCGACCGGCGGCGCGTAGGCGAGGATCGAGACGGCGATCGCGCCGAGCGCGGCGGAGTGCGTCACGGCGAGGCCTCCGGCGCGCCGGCCGCCGCCGGCTTGCGGGCGAAGCGCAGCGGCCACCGCCAGAGCCCCCGCAGCAGCAGCTGTCCGGCGACGAGCACCACCGCGACGCCCTGCGCGATCTCGGGCCAGCTCCGGTGCAGGCCGATCTCCGGATCCTGCAGCCGCACCGCCCCGGCGCGCAGCGTGCCGAAGAGCGCCGCCGCCGCGGCGACGCCGAAGGGGTTGCCCGCGCCGATGAGGGCGATGGCGATGCCGTCGAAGCCGTACGGGTCGCGGTAGTTCTCCGGGTAGCGGAAGTCGGTGCCGCCGCCGAGGATCATCATGGCGCCGCCCAGGGCCGCGAGGCCGCCGGCCACGGCCATGACCTGGGAGATGCGCCGCCCCACCGGGATGCCCACGGCGCGGGCGGTGGGCTCGGACGAGCCGATGGCCCGCAGCTCCAGCCCGAACGGCGTCCGGCGCAGCAGCCACCAGACGGCGAGCGCGCCCGCCGCCGCGAGGGGCAGGCCCGCGTTGAGTCGGCTCCCGGCGCCCGCGAGGAGCGGCAGGTGGGCGCTCGCCCGCACCACCTCGGTCCCGCTGTGCGAGAAGCCCTGGCTGCCCGAGGCGTGCAGGGGACCCGTGACGAGCCACGAATCGATGAGGTGGATGGCGATCCAGTTGAGCAGGATGGTCGAGATGACCTCGTGCACGCCCCGGCGGGTCTTGAGCTCCGCTGCGATGAGGGCCCACAGCGCGCCCAGCGCGAAGGCGAAGCCGAGCACCAGCGGCAGCTCCAGCGGCGCGGGCAGATCGAGGACCCGGCCGGCCCAGGCCGCGGCCAGCGCGCCGACGAGGAACTGCCCTTGCGCGCCGATGTTGAAGAGGCCGGCGGCGAAGGGGAGCGCCACGGCGAGCCCGGTCCAGGTGAGCGCGGTGGCCTTCAGGGCGGACTCGCCCAGGGGCTCGAGGCCGCCGAGCCCGCCGTCGAGGAGCGCGCCCGCCGCGGCGAGGGGCGATCGGCCGAGCGCGAGGATGGCCGCGGCGCAGAGGGCGAAGGCGAGCAGCACCGCGAGGACGGGCAGCCCGGCGGGCTCGAGCGCGAGCCAGCGACGTCGCGCGCTCACGCCGCGGCCTCGGAGGCGCCCGCCATCCAGCGCGAGAGCGTGGCGTCGTCGACGTCGGCCGGCCGTGCCTCGCCGGTGATACGCCCCCCGCACAGCACCACGAGGCGGTCGGCGATCTCGCGGAGCTCGTCGAGGTCGAAGGAGACGATGAGCAGGCCGGCGCCCAGGCCCGCCTGCTCGCGCAAGCGTTCGCGCACCGCGCGGGAGGCGTGCAGGTCCAGGCCGCGCGTGGGGTGCACTGCGACGACCAGCCTGGGCGCTCCGTCGAGCTCGCGCGCGAGGACGACCTTCTGCTGGTTGCCGCCGGACAGGCTGGAGGCCCTCGCTTCGGGATCCGGCGGGCGGACGTCGAAGCGCCGGAGCAGGTCGCCGGCCCGGTCGGCGAGGCCGGCGCGGTCCAGCCTCGCAAGCAGGTGGCCCTTGCGGAAGGGCGGCCGCCAGGCCCGGCCGAGCGCCAGGTTCTCGGCGAGGGTGAGCGCGCCGCACAGGCCGCCCCGATCGCGGTCTTCGGGCACGTGCGCGACGCCCAGCGCGCGCGCCGTCGCGGGATCGAGGTGGGGAGCCGGCTTGCCCGCGAGCGTGACGGTACCCGAGGCGGGGCGGCGCAGGCCGGTGCAGAGCTCCGCCAGCTCGCGCTGGCCGTTGCCGTCCACGCCCGCGACGCCGACGACTTCACCGGGAAGGATGGAGAGGGTGACGCCTCGGAGGGCCGGCGCGCCGCGGGCATCGAGGCAGTGGACGTCGGCCAGGGAAAGGATCGGCGCGGCGCTCGTGGGCGGCGCGGCGCGTGGAGGCTGCACGGCGGGCCGCTCGGGGGCCGGGCGGTCGGCAGGCGGGCCCACGTCCCCCACCATCGCCGCCGCCACCTGCGCCGGATCCGCGCCCTTCGCCTCGAAGGCCGCCACGAGCCGGCCTGCCCGCAAGACGGCGATGCGGTCCGCCACGGCCTGCACCTCGCGCAGCTTGTGGCTCACGAAGAGGATCGCCTTCCCCGCGTCGCGGAGCTGGCGGATGGCCCGGCAGAGGGCGTCGGCCTCGGCCGGGCTGAGCGCGGCGGTGGGCTCGTCGAAGGCGAGCAGCTCGGCGCCGCGCCAGAGGACCTTGAGGATCTCGACGCGCTGTCGGCCTGCCACCGAGAGCTCGTCGAGGCGCGCCGCGGGCCGGATGGGCAAGCCGTGCCGCCGGGACACCGCTTCGACCTCGCGCTCGGCGCGCGCGCGGTCGAGCAGGCCGAGGCGCTGCGGCTCGCGCCCCAGCACGACGTTCTCCGCCACGGTGAGCGGGCCCACCAGCGTGAAGTGCTGGTGCACCATCCCGAGGCCGAGCGCTTCGGCGTCCGCCGGGCAGGCGAGGTGGACGGCCTGGCCTCGCACGCGGACCTCCCCGGCGTCCGGGCGATAGAGGCCCATCACGAGATTGAGCAGGGTGGTCTTCCCGGCGCCGTTCTCGCCGACGAGCGCGAGCACCTCGCCGCGCCGGAGCGAGAAGGAGATGCCGTCACAGGCGCGGAGCTCTCCGAACGACTTGCCGAGGCCGAGGACCTCGAGGATCGGACCGTCCGGGGACGGCAGGGCGGGCGCCTCCGCCGTCACTTCGCGGCGGCGACCGGCCCGGCCGGGTCCCTGGGCACCTGGATCGTCCCCGCGACGATCTGCTGCCTCAGCTGGTCGACCCTGGCGAGGGCCGCGGCCTTGCCCGGAAAGTCGACGCGCACGGGCGCCAGCCCGACGCCCCCTTCGGCGAGGCCCAGCTCGCGGTTGCCGGGGGTGAACCGGCCGTCGGCCACGCCGCGCACGGCGAGGTAGACCGCGTAGTCCACGTGCTTCACCATCGACGTCAGCACCGAGGCCGGCGCGAGGTGCGCCTGATCGCTGTCGACGCCGATCACGAAGCGGCCCGCCTCCTTGGCGGCCTCGATGGCGCCGAGCCCGTCGGCGCCCGCGGCCTGGAAGAGCACGTCCACGCCGCCGGCGTAGAGGCTCTGCGCGACGCGCTTGCCGGCGCTCGAGTCGTCGAAGCTCCCCGTGTACTGAACCTCGAGCGCCGCCTTGGGGTTCGTGGCGGCGAGCCCGGCGCGGAAGCCGGCCTCGAAGCGCTGGATCAGCGGCACCTGCATGCCGCCCAGGAAGGCCACGCGGCCCGTCCTCGTCGCCAGGCCGGCGAGCGCGCCGGCGAGGTAACTGCCCTCCTGCTCCCGGAAGGTCACGCTCTCCACGTTGGGGAGGGTGGCCGGCTTCCCCGCGGCGTCGAGGATGGGGCTGTCGATGAGCAGGTAGTGCTGCGCCGGGTGCGCCTTCGCCTCGGCGGCCACGGCGTCCTCCAGCATGAAGCCCACGCCCACGGCGAGCGCCACGTGCCGCTGTGCCAGCCGCTCGAGGTCGGGGCGGTAGTCCTCCTGCGCGCGCGCCTGCAGCACGTAGGGCGCGACGCCGGCGATCTTCGGCGCCATCCCGAGCCGCGCGCGCAGGTCGTCGGGGATGGTCGCCGCGAGCGCGGCGGGATCGAGCGGCGCGTAGCCCGCGCCGGTGTACCGGAGCGCGCACGCCCAGCTCTCGAGGCCGCGCAGGGCGCCGTCGTTGAAGGACTGGTCGCCGCGGCCGCCCACGTCGGTGACGATGCCGATGAGCTGGCCCGCGGGCGCGGGGGCCGGCGGCGCACCGTGGCAGGCGGCGAGGCAGAGGCACGGCGCGAGGAGGCGGTGGGCGCGCACGCCCGCGGTTCTAGCCCGCCAGCGCGGAGCGTTGCAACCGCGCGCCTTCGCGCTACCCCGCGCCCCGGGGCCCGTGCTAGACGTACGCCCCCCATGCGCGCCTACGACGTCATCAAGAAGAAGCGGGACGGCGAAGCGCTGTCGGCGGAAGAGATCGGCGACTTCCTCGAGGCCTTCACCGAGGGGGAGATCCCCGACTACCAGGCCGCGGCGCTGCTCATGGCCGTCTACTTCCGGGGCCTCGGCCGCGACGAGCTGCAGGCCTGGACGCAGGCGATGCTGGAGAGCGGCGACGTCCTCGACCTCTCGGAGGTGCCGGGCGTCAAGGTGGACAAGCACTCCACCGGCGGCGTGGGCGACAAGGTGTCGATCTGCCTCGCCCCGCTCGCCGCCGCTTGCGGGGTGCGCGTGCCGATGATCTCCGGGCGCGGCCTCGGGCACACCGGCGGCACGCTCGACAAGCTGGGCTCCATCCCGGGCTTCCGGGTCGACCTCGACGTCGCGCGCTACCGCGAGCTGGTGACGTCGGTGGGCGCCTGCCTCATCGGGCAGACCGATCAGCTCGCGCCGGCCGACCGCAAGCTCTACGCGCTGCGCGACGTCACGGCGACGGTCGAGTCGATCCCGCTGATCGCCGCCTCGATCATGAGCAAGAAGCTCGCCGAGGGGATCGACGGGCTGGTGCTCGACGTGAAGGTCGGCGCGGGCGCGTTCATGAAGGATCTGAGCTCGGCGAAGGAGCTGGCGCGGACCATGGTGGCGATCGGTCGATCGATGGACAAGAAGGTGGTCGCGCTCCTCACCGACATGGAGCAGCCGCTCGGCAAGACCGTGGGCAACGCGCTGGAGGTGACGGAGGCCATCGACGTGCTGCGCGGCAGCGGGCCGCCGGACCTCGTCGAGGTGACGCTCGCGCTGGGCGTGGAGATGCTCGGGCTGGCCGACCTGGCACACGGGGCGCCCGCGCGCGAGCTCCTCGCCCGCGCCATCGACGACGGCCGCGCCTTCGAGAAGCTGCAGAAGATCGTCGAGGCGCAGGGCGGCGACCCGGCGTCCCTGGAAGAAGGCGGCAAGGGGCTGCCGAAGGCGAGCCTTCAGGAACCTCTCCCCGCTGCGGCGAAGGGCTTCGTGACCGCGCTCGACGCGGAGCTCGTGGGCCGCGCCGCCGTGCTGCTGGGCGCGGGCCGGGAGACCCTCGACGCAGCGGTCGACCCGGCGGTGGGCCTGGTGCTGGCGGCGAAGATGGGCGACGCCGTGGAGGTCGGGCAGCCCCTCTGCACGCTGCACGCGAACGATCCCAAGCGGCTCGCGGAAGCGAAGGAGATGCTGGGGCGCGCCTGGACGCTCGGCGGGGCGGCGCCGCCGAAGCGGCCGCTCGTGATCGAACGGGTCACCGGATAGAGATCGGGGACGGCCGAAGTCGCACGTGGACAATCCGGGCCCCCTTTCCTAGACTGGCGCCCTTCCGGGAGAGGGCCTGATGAGCTCGAAGATCGGAGCGGCACTGTTCGCGGCGCTCGCCTTGGCCGCCTGTTCCAGCTCCTCCAACAACGACGCGGGCTCGGGCTGCCCGGGCGGCTGCCCGGTGCACCAGACGTGCGTCAGCGGCGCGTGCCAGTGCATCAGCGGCTGGCTTCCCTGCAAGGTCGACGGCGGCAACGTCTGCACCGAGGTGCTCGCCGACGACGCGAACTGCGGCGCCTGCGGCCAGGCCTGTCCGCCCGCCGAATCGTGCCTCAACGGGAGCTGCCAGTGCGTGCCCCCGTCGGTGCTCTGCGGCGCGGACGGCGGCGTCTGCTCGAACCTGCAGACCGATCCCGCGAACTGCGGCAGCTGCGGCCAGGCGTGCCTCGCGAACGAGCAGTGCGTCGGCGCGCTCTGCAACTGCCCCAACGGCTACACGCTGTGCGGCCTCCCCGACGGCGGGCAGGTGTGCACCGACCTCTCCTCCGATCCCAACAACTGCGGTGCCTGCGCGAGCGAGTGCGACGGCGGGAGCTGCGTGTGCGACCCTGCCACGCAGGCGTGCTCGCCCTCGGTTCCCGGCGGCCCCGGCGTCTGCGGCTGCCTCGGCACGCTGACCGCCTGCGGCGCCAACGGCACCGATTGCGTGGACACGAACAGCGACCCGCAGAACTGCGGCGGGTGCGACAAGCCCTGTCCCACGGGGAACTGCGCCGGCGGGACCTGCGTGTGCTCCGCGCCCTACACCAAGTGCGCCGGCACGGGGATCTGCACCGATCTCGACACCGATCCCCACAACTGCGGGCAGTGCAACAACGACTGCACCCTGCTCGGGGTGGCCGGCGCCGGCTGTCAGAACCAGACCTGCATCTGTCCGCTCGACGCGGGCACCGGCTCCATCTGCGCGAGCGGCGGGACGCCCGCCTGCGTCAACACCACGAGCGATCCCCAGAACTGCGGGGGCTGCAATTCCCCCTGCGCGGCGCCGACGACCGCCTGCGCGAGCGGCCACTGCGCCTGCCCGGGTCAGGATCAGCTCTGCGGCTCCGGCAGCGCGGCGAGCTGCGTCAGCCTCACCAGCGACCCCTCGAACTGCGGGAGCTGCGGCAACGATTGCACCACGACCTACGCCGCCTCCGCCGGTTGCAACCAGGGGAGCTGCGGCTGCACCGACGTGCAGGAGCTCTGCCTGACCCAGCTCTCGCCCGTGTCCTGCACCTGCGAAGCGTCGAGCGGCACGGGGGCGTGTCACCAGCCGACGCTCACCTTCGCCGAGGTCTCGCCCCTCCTCACCGATTCGACGTCGCTGCTCGGCTGCGCCACGTCGGGCTGTCACAGCGCCACGAAGAAGGCGGGCGGTCTCGATCTGTCCACCGCGCAGTCGGCCTACGCCGGGCTCGTGGGGCTTCCGGACGCGGGTGCGAGCGGCGGCAGCTGCGACGGCGGCCCGAACGGCACCTTCGGCAACGTCCCGTCGGTGGCCTGCCCCTGCACCGCGCGGGTGGTGCCGGGCTCGCCGGCCAACTCGTACCTGATCCAGGTACTGCGGGACTCCGCCTTCTGCGCCGGGGGGCAGCCGATGCCCATCGACGCGGACGGCGGCTACCATCCACTCAGCGCCTGCCAGGTCCAGCTCCTCAGCACCTGGGTCCAAGAGGGGGCCACCGGCCCCTAGCGCAGCGCGATGCCCCCGAAACGCAAGGCCCCGGCGCCCGCGGCGGCAGAGAGCGCCTCGGAGTTCGAGCGCGTGACGGCCGCTGCGGCCGTGGCGCTCGCGGCTTCCAGAGTCGGGCGGCCGCGCCTGGCGCTCGTGCTCGGCAGCGGCCTCGGCGACTACGCGGAGCACCTCTCGGAGGCGACGGCGCTGCCGTACGGCGGGCTGCCGCACTTTCCCCGTTCCAGCGTGCCGGGGCACGCGGGGCATCTCTGGATCGGACGGATCGGCGCGGTGCCGGTCGTGATCATGCAGGGGCGGGTGCACCTGTACGAGGGGTATCGACCGGCCGAGGTCGTCTTCGGCGTGCGCGTGATGGCGAGGATGGGCGTCCGCGCCGTCTGCCTCACGAACGCGGCCGGCGGCATCCGGGCCGACCTCGCCCCCGGCGACCTGATGCGCCTCACCGACCACGTGAACCTGTCGGGGCAGAATCCGCTGGTCGGCCCGAACGACGACCGCTTCGGCCCGCGCTTCCCGGACCTGAGCGCGGCCTACTCTCCCGCGCTGGCCGGGGCGCTCGACCGTGCGGCCGCCGATGCGGGCGTGGTGCTCAAGAGCGGCGTGTACTGCCAGCTGCTCGGCCCTTCTTACGAGACGCCGGCCGAGATCCGCGCCTACCGAGCGCTCGGCGTCGACGCCGTCGGGATGAGCACCGTCCCGGAGGTGATCGCGGCGCGGCACCTCGGGCTCGACGTTGCCGCCCTCTCGTGCATCACCAACCGCGCCGCCGGGCTGGGCGCCAAGCCGCTCGTGCATGCCGACGTGGCGGACACCGCCGCGCGCGTCAGGCTCGATTTCGGACGGCTGCTCGACGCGTTCGTCGCGGAGCTAGAGACCGACTAGCCGCCGTACCTGGGCCAGGAGGGTTTCGGCCTCGATCGGCTTCACGACGTAGGCGTCGGCCCCGGCGCCCAGGAGCCGCCGGCGATCTTCTTCGGCACTCTCGGTGGTCACGACGACGATCGGCAGCCGTTTCAGCGAGGGTTGCCCGCGGATGAAGGTCACGAGCGCCAGCCCGTTCAACACCGGCATGTTGAGGTCCGTGAGGACGATGTCGAAGGCCTCCGCCCCCAGCCGGCGTATGCCCTCCGCGCCGTCGTTGGCGGTCACGCAGGCGATCCCGGGGATCGCCGCGAGCGCCTCCGTCATGGCCTGCCGCATGACGGCCGAGTCGTCGACGATGAGGGCCCGCACGCGCTTCACACCCCGCCCCTTACCTTCGCCGTGCCCATCGCGTCAATCGTGGCGTTGACGGACCCCGTTTTCTCGCATACATCGAGCGGCCATGCGCAACCGAGGAGCCACGCGCCCGGCGCCCCGGGCGCGCAAGACGGAGGCGGCCGGCCGCGGCCCCCGAGCGAGCGACGCGGGTGCGCGCGGCCAGCGGTTCGATTCGGCGCTCCTCGAGGAGCTCGTCGAATCGGCGGCGCGCATCCGCGAGCACGCGTACGCCCCTTACTCGCGCTTCAAGGTGGGCGCGGCGGTCCTCGCGAGCTCCGGCCGCATCTTCACCGGCTGCAACGTCGAGAACTGCTCCTACGGCCTCGCCCTGTGCGCCGAGCGGGCCGCGGTGGCCGCGGCCGTGGCGGCCGGCGAGACGCGGCTCGAGGCGGCTGCGGTCGTGACCGGCTCGGAAGAGCCGAGCCCGCCGTGCGGCATGTGCCTGCAGACCCTGGCCGAGTTCGGCAGCCCCGAGTCGCCGGTGGTCCTCGTGAACCTGCGGGGCGTGCGGCGCCGGCTCGCCCTGCGCGACCTGATGCCGCACGCGTTCGCGCGCTCGTACCTGTGAGAACCTTTCGATCGATCGGCGAGGCCCGCGGACGGATCCGCGGCTGCGCCCTCGCGATCGGCAACTTCGACGGCGTCCACCTCGGCCACCAGGCGCTCTTCCGCGCCGCCCGGCAGCACGCGGCACTGGCGGCGGCCCTCACCTTCGAGCCGCACCCCGGCGCCGTGCTGAACCCGAGCATGGCGCCGCGGCGCTTGACGACGCCGGAGCAGAAGCTGCAGCTCCTCGCGGCGGGGGGCCTCGACGCGGTGGTCGTCCAGCCCTTCGACGCCGCCTTCGCCGCCATCCCGGCGCGCGAGTTCGTGGACCGGCTGCTGCTCGGCGAGCTGGGGGTCGCGGCGGTCGTCGTCAGCGACGACTTCTCCTTCGGCCGCAAGCGCGAGGGGCGGGTGGCGCAGCTCGACGAGTGGTTGTCCGCGGGCGGCGCGCGCCTCGTGCTCGTGCCGAAGGTCGAGGTGGATGGGCTGCCCGTCTCGTCGACGCGCATTCGCGAGCTCGTGCTCGAGGGCCGCGTGGACGCGGCGGCGCGCCTGCTCGGGCGCCCCTTCGACGTCGAGGGGACGGTCGTCACGGGCATGGGCCGCGGGCGCGGCCTCGGCTTCCCCACCGCCAACATCGCCCCCCTCGGCGAGATGCTGCCCGCGAACGGCGTCTACGCGGTGCGAGCGTACTTCCCCGGAGGCTCCCTTGCGGGCGCGGCGAACCTGGGGCGCAAGCCGACCTTCGGCGAAGGCGGCGCCCAGACGCTCGAGGTGCACCTCATCGGCTACGCGGGGCCGAGTCTCGTGGGGGCGCCGATGCGGGTGGCGTTCGTGGCGAGGCTCCGCGACGAGATGCGCTTTCCGTCGCTGGCCGCGCTCACCGAACAGATCGGCAAGGACGTCGCCGAGGCGGCGCGCCGCGCCGGAGGGTGAGTTTCCGGACGGCTCGACGGCCCGCATCCTTGACAGGCCGAAGCTCGCCAAGCTATCGTTTTTGCCTGTCTCACCTTCAAAATCCGCGCATGAGGTCAGCCAATGCCTGAGGGACAAGCTCCCGGTGCACCGGCGGGCGGCGCGAGCCGGCGGCTGGGCGAGCTTCTCGTCCGCCAGAACCTGATCTCGCTCGCACAGCTTCGCAAGGCGCAGGACGCGCAGACGAAGGACGGCGGCCGCCTCGGCTATCACCTCATCAAGACCGGCGCGATCGAGGAGCAGAAGCTCACCGACTTCCTCTCGAAGCAGTATGGCGTTCCCGCCATCAACCTGAAGGACTTCGAGATCGACGCCGAGGTCATCAAGCTGGTCCCGAAGGAGGTCGCCGAGAAGCACCTGGTCATCCCGGTGAACCGCGCGGGCCCGTCGCTCATCGTGGCGATGAGCGACCCCTCGAACATCTTCGCGGTCGACGACCTCAAGTTCCTCACCGGTTACAACATCGAGACCGTCGTCGCCTCCGAGGTGGCCATCAAGGAGGCCATCGAGCATTACTACGCGGCGAAGGGGCCCTCGTACGAAGACGTGATGAACGAGGTCGACGCCGAGATCGAGGTGGCGTCGAGCGAAGAGGACGCCGTCGTCGACATCGAGAAGGCGGCCGACGACGCGCCGGTCGTCAAGCTGGTGAACCTGATCCTGGTGGACGCCATCAAGAAGGGCGCGAGCGACATCCACGTCGAGCCCTATGAGAAGGACTTCCGCGTCCGCTACCGCATCGACGGCGTGCTTTACGAGGTCATGAAGCCGCCGCTCAAGCTGCGCAACGCGCTCATCTCGCGCCTCAAGATCATGGCGGAGCTCGACATCGCCGAGCGCCGACTGCCCCAGGACGGCCGCATCAAGCTGCGCATCGGCGGCGGCAAGGAGATGGACTTCCGCGTCTCCGTGTGCCCCACGCTCTTCGGCGAAAAAGTCGTGCTGCGGCTCCTGGACAAGTCGAACCTGCAGCTCGACATGACCAAGCTGGGGTTCGAGGAAACCCAGCTCAAATGGTTCGTCGACGCGATCGAGCGCCCCTACGGCATGGTGCTGGTCACCGGCCCCACCGGCTCGGGGAAGACCACCACGCTCTACTCGGCGCTGTCGCGCCTCAACCAGGTCTCCGACAACATCTCCACCGCCGAGGATCCGGTCGAGTTCAACTTCTCGGGCATCAACCAGGTCCAGATGCACGACGACATCGGCCTGAACTTCGCCGCCGCCCTGCGCTCCTTCCTGCGGCAGGACCCCGACATCATCATGGTCGGCGAGATCCGCGACTTCGAGACCGCCGAGATCGCCGTCAAGGCCGCGCTCACCGGCCACCTGGTGCTCTCCACGCTGCACACCAACGACGCTCCGGCCACGATCAGCCGCCTCCTCAACATGGGCATCGAGCCGTTCCTCGTGGTCGCCTCGCTGAACCTCATCCTGGCGCAGCGGCTCATCCGCAAGCTCTGCCAGGAGTGCAAGCGGGAAGTCCAGGTCGAGGATCAGGCGCTGATCGACGCCGGCGTCCCGAACGAAGAGGTCGGGACGTTCAAGGTGTACGAGCCCGCCGGCTGCAAGACCTGCAACGACCGCGGCTACAAGGGCCGCCTCGCCGTGTACGAGGTCATGCCCTTCTTCGACCCCCTGAAGGAGCTCGTCATCAACGGCGCGTCCACCGCCGAGCTCAAGCAGGAGGCGATCCGTCTCGGCATGCAGACGCTCCGCATGTCGGCCATCGGCAAGATGAAGGCGGGCATCTCGACCCTGGAAGAGGTCGTCGGCAACACGGCTCCGGATCGTTTCTAGCGCGAGGTCTCATTGGCCAACCTCCACCAGCTTCTGAAGGCGATGGTCGAGAAGGGGGCGAGCGACCTCCACATCACCACCAACTCGCCCCCGCAGCTGCGCATCGACGGCAAGCTCGTGCCGCTCAAGACCGCGCCGATGTCGCCCGTCGAGACCAAGCAGCTCTGCTACTCGATCCTGACCGACGCGCAGAAGCACAAGTTCGAGGAGGAGAACGAGCTCGATCTCTCCTTCGGCGTGAAGGGGCTCTCGCGCTTCCGCGCCAACATCTTCATGCAGCGAGGCGCCGTCGCCGGCGCGTTCCGGTTGATCCCGTTCAAGATCCTCACCTTCTCGGAGCTCGGGCTGCCGCAGATCATCTCCGAGCTGGTGAAGCGGCCGCGCGGGCTGATCCTCGTCACCGGGCCCACGGGGTCTGGCAAGAGCACCACGCTCGCCTCGATGATCGACAAGATCAACACCGACCGGCACGAGCACATCGTGACGATCGAGGACCCCATCGAGTACCTGCACCCGCACAAGAACTGCCTGGTGAACCAGCGCGAGGTGGGCGCCGACACCGCGAGCTTCAAGAAGGCGCTCAAGTACATCCTGCGACAGGATCCCGACGTCGTCCTCATCGGCGAGATGCGCGACCTCGAAACCATCGAAGCCGCGCTCGTCGTGTCCGAGACCGGCCACATCGCCTTCGGGACGCTGCACACGAACTCCTGCGTGCAGACGATGAACCGCATCCTGGACGTCTTCCCGCCCTACCAGCAGCCGCAAGTGCGCGCGCAGCTGTCGTTCGTTCTCGAGGGCGTGATGTCGCAGGCCCTCCTGCCCAAGCAGGGCGGCGGGCGCGTCCTGGCCATCGAGGTGATGGTGCCGAACCCTGCCATCCGGAACCTCATCCGCGAGGACAAGGTCCACCAGATCTACTCGCAGATGCAGGTCGGCCAGGCCAAGTTCGGGATGCAGACCATGAACCAGTCGCTGGCTGGCCTCGTCCAGCGCCGCCTCATCTCGCTCGAGGAGGGGCTCGGCCGCAGCTCGGACCCCGACGAGCTCCGCAACATGCTGAGCGGGAGCGGCATGGGCGCCCGCGGACCGGGCGCCGCCCCCCCGGTCATGCAGCGGTAGGCCCCGTGATCTCGCGCCCCCTCCCACGCTGTGCCATAATGGGAAAGTTCCCCCAACCGGGGAGGTGCTGAGCCATGGCCACCGCCGCCGCAGCCGAAGCGAAGCCCAAAGCCAAAGTCAAGAAAGCCAAAGTCCCCGTCTGGCAATGGAAGGGCGTCGGCAAGGACGGCGTCGAGCGCCAGGGCGAGATGGAGGCCTCCGACTCCGAGTCGGTGAACAACCGCCTGCGGCAGATGGGGGTCAACCCCACCAAGGTCAAGAAGAAGCCGCTCGAGATCAACATCGATCTCAGCTTCGGAAGGGTTCCGCGGAAGAGTTTGATCGTTTTCACCCGTCAGCTCGCGACCATGATCGATGCCGGCCTGCCTCTCGTTCAGTGCCTCGACATCCTTCATGGCCAGCAAGACCATCCAGGGTTCAAAAAGGCCATCGGCGACATCAAGGCGCGCGTCGAGTCGGGCTCGACCTTTGCCGACGCCTTGAAGGAGCACCCGAGGGTCTTCGACGAGCTTTACCGCGAGCTCGTCGCCGCGGGCGAGGTGGGCGGCATCCTCGACACGATCTTGAACCGCCTCGTCGTCTACATCGAGAAGGCGGCGAAGTTGGCCAGCAAGGTGAAGGGCGCGATGGTCTATCCGAGCATCGTGCTGGTGGTTGGCGTGGGGGTTACCGTCATCCTGATGCTCTTCGTCACGCCGGTCTTCGAAAAGATGTTCAAGGATTTCGGCGGCACCCTGCCGGGCCCGACACAGGTGGTCGTCGATCTCTCCCACTTCATGGTCAACAACGTGGTGAAGATGATCGTTGGCATCATCGTCTTCATCGTGGGGTTCAGTGCTGCTCTCCGGACGGAGCGAGGTACTCGGATCTGGCATACCATCGTCTTGAGGATGCCGATTGTCGGCAACGTCGTGCGCAAGACGGCCGTCGCGCGGTTCACGCGGACGCTCGGCACGATGATCTCGTCGGGCGTTCCCATCATGGACGCGCTCAATGTCGTGGCCAAGACGGCTGGAAACCGGGTGGTCGAGGACGCCATCTTGCATGTGCGAACGAAGGTCGGCGAGGGCAAGACCATCGCCCAGCCCCTAGCCGAGACCAAGGTGTTTCCTTCGATGGTCGTGCAGATGATCGGCGTGGGCGAGGCGACCGGGGCCATGGATCAGATGCTCAGCAAGATTGCCGATTTCTACGACGAAGAGGTCGACGCTGCGGTCGCCGCCATGACTGCGGCCATCGAGCCCTTGATGATGGTCTTCCTCGGCGGGGTGGTCGGCGGCTTCCTCATCGCGATGTACCTCCCGATCTTCACCATCGCGAGCGCGATAAAATGACCGAGTTCCCTCCTCCCCCGCTCGCGGTGGAGGCCGGGACGAAAGGGCAGGAGGACCGCGATCCGGGTGGGGCCCACCTCGCCGCGGGACGCGCTGCCAACACGTACTTGGTCGCACGCGATGGGGGAGGGCGCTGGGGCGACGGAGCCCGCCGGATCGCCGGCCTGGTGTTGCTGCGTGCACTCGTCACCAGCGCTCTGTTCGGTGCTGCGCTCGCAACCTCTGGCGCGGTCGGCGAGGAGAATGCCGCCCGGGGCGTCCTGTACGCATTTCTTCTGACTGCGTACGCCAGCTCGGCACTGGAGCTCATATGGATCCTGACGGGGCGCGGCCTCGGAGCCCTCGCGTGGGTCCATGCCGCCATCGAGACGACCCTCGCCGGTTGGCTCGTCGCGCTGACGGGCGGCCCAGCGGGCCCCTTCAGCTTTCTCTTTCTTCTGAGCACGGTGCACGGCGCCATCGCCGCGGGAAGCTCCGGCGCGTTCGGCGCCGCCTCGCTGGCGACCATCCTCCTGGGCATTCTCGGCGCGCACCCTGTCCTACCATTCTGGACCGCGCCCCTGGCTGGCGCCGGCGACACGTCTCAAGTGGCTGCAGCGATCTTTGCCAACAGCGGCGGTTGTTTTGCCACGGCGGCGCTGGCAAGTTACCTCACGGAGCGCCTCCTCAGGACGGGGCAGGCGCTCACCGCGAGAGAGCTCGAGCTTCGCAGCCTGGGCGAGCTCTACATGAGCGTGGTGCAATCTCTGGGCAGCGGCCTGCTCACGCTCGACTCGACGAGTGGGGACGCGCGGGTCTCGCTCCTCAACGAAGCAGGTGGCGAGATCCTGGGCGTCGAGTCCGCTTCCGCGGCGCGCGGGCGCACCCTCGCCGATCTGGCTCCTGATCTTGCTCACGCGCTGGAGTTGCCGCAACTCGGGGGTCGGGCCGAGTGTTCCATCGAGCGGAAGGGCCATCGAAGGCTGATTGGGTTTTCGGTCTCGCCTCTGCTCGGCTCCGAAGGGGCGCCCATGGGAAGCGTGGTGGCCTTCCAGGACGTGACGGAGTTGCGCCGGCTCGAAGCCTCGCTGCGGCGGCAGAGTCACCTGGCCTCGCTGGGTGAGCTTTCCGCCGGCCTCGCGCACGAGATCCGCAATCCCCTTGCCGCGCTCTCCGGCGCCGTCCAAATGCTCGCGACATCACCCGCCAGCGCCGATGATGCGCGGTTGCTCGATCTCATACGCCGCGAGGCGACCCACCTGGGCAGGCTCGTTTCCGACTTCCTCACGTTCGCGCGGCCGCCACCTCCGTCCTTGCACCAGGGAGATCTGGCGGAGCTGGTGTCCGAGTGCTGCCAGGCGTTCGAGAACGAGGTGGCCACGCAAGGAAAAGAGCTGTCGCGTGTTCTCCAGCCCGCGACTGCCCGCTTTGATCCCGACCAGATGCGGCAGGTCGTGAGCAACCTCGTCCGCAATGCGCTGGAAGCGACGGATGTCGGCGGCCGGGTCCAGGTCTCGGTTCAGGCCATTGGCCCCTCCTGCGTGCTGGCGATCGAGGACGACGGACCGGGAGTCTCGGCGGAGGCGG
>DATJNL010000125.1:0-3040 GCA_035508175.1 Myxococcales bacterium | reverse complement strand
CGGAAGATGTTGTCCACGAAGAAGAGCACGTCGCGCCCCTCCTCGTCGCGGAAGTACTCGGCCACGGTGAGCGCCGAGAGGGCCACGCGGGCGCGCGCGCCGGGCGGCTCGTTCATCTGGCCGTACACGAGCACGGCCTGGCTCTTCTCGAGCTCCTTCAGGTTGATGACCTTGCTGTCCTGCATCTCCTTGTAGAGGTCGTTGCCCTCCCGGGTGCGCTCGCCCACGCCGGCGAACACCGAGAAGCCGCCGCGCTCGACGGCGACGTTGCGGATCAGCTCCATGAGGAGCACGGTCTTGCCCACGCCGGCGCCGCCGAAGAGGCCGATCTTGCCGCCGCGGGTGTAGGGCGCGAGGAGGTCGATGACCTTGATGCCGGTCTCGAAGGCCTGTGTGCGCACGTCCATGTCGACGAACTGCGG
Source organism: Myxococcales bacterium (assembly GCA_035508175.1). Classification (GTDB taxonomy): domain Bacteria; phylum Myxococcota; class Myxococcia; order Myxococcales; family JAKAPL01; genus DATJNL01. The sequence continues at coordinate 2,618 of DATJNL010000125.1, read as the reverse complement.
CGGCGGGCGGTGGATGGGCAGTCGCCGCGTGGCCTTCACGGGCCCGAGCTCGTCCACCGGCTCGCCGATCACGTTCAGGATGCGGCCGAGCGTCTCCTTGCCCACCGGCATCGAGATCGGCGAACCGGTGTTCTTGACCGGGGCGCCGCGGGTGAGGCCGTCGGTCGAGTCCATGGCGATGCAGCGGACGGTGTCCTCGCCCAGGTGCTGGGCCACCTCGACCACCAGGTTGTCGGGGCGCGCGTCGATGGCCGCGTTCGACAGGGTGAGCGCGGTGCGGATCTCGGGCAGCGCGCCGGGTGGGAACTGGACGTCGACGACCGGGCCGATGACCTGCGCGACCTTGCCGACGGAGAGGTTGATGGGCGTGGCTGACATGGTCGTCCTCTACTTGAGCGCTTCGGCGCCGCTCACGATCTCCATCAGCTCCTTCGTGATGTAGGCCTGGCGGGCGCGGTTGAACTGCAGGGTGAGGCGCGCGATCATCTCGCTCGCGTTCTTGGTGGCGGCGTCCATGGCGGTCATGCGGGCGCCGTGCTCGCTGGCCTGGCTCTCGAGCATGGCCCGCCAGAGCTGCATGGACAGGTGCTGCGGGAGCAGCGCGTCGAGCACCTCGGCGCGCGTCGGCTCGTAGAGGTAGTCGGCCGGGTGATCCATCCCTTCGACGACGGGGCGCGGCGCGATGGGGAGGAGCTGCACGAGGGAGACGCGCTGCGAGATGGCCGACTGGAACTCGTTGTAGAGCAGGAACACCGCGTCGAGATCGGCCTCGACGTAGTGCTGCGCGAGCTCGGCCCCGATGGCCTCCGCGCGCGAGAACTCGAGGTGCTCGAAGATGCCCACGTAGTCCTTGCGCACGTCGAGCTTGCGGCGGGCGGCGAAGTCGCGCCCCTTGCGGCCGAGGGTCGAGAGCTCGACGCGCTCGTAGGCGTGGCCATCGGCGCCGCGCGCCTCGGCGGCGAAACGCTGGGCGCGCCGCAGCACGTTCGAGTTGAAGCCGCCGCAGAGTCCGCGATCCGAGGTGAGCACGACGAGCTCGACGCGCTTGACGGGGCGCACCACGAGCAGCGGGTGGCTCGCGAGGTCCGCGCGCGTCGCCAGCGAGCCGAGGACGCGCTCGAGCCCCTCGGCGTACGGCCGCGCGCGCACGATGGCCTCCTGCGCCCGGCGCAGCTTGGCCGCGGCCACCATCTTCATGGCCTTGGTGATCTGCCTCGTGTTCTTGACCGAGGCGATGCGCTTGCGGATGTCCCTGAGCGACGGCACGCGCTACTTGGCCTCCGCCGGCTGGAAGAGATCCCTGAACTCGGTGAGCGCCTTGTCGAGCAGCCCCTTCACCTGGTCGTCGAGCTGCTTCTTCTCGAGGATGGCCTTCCCCACCTCGGGGTGGCGGCCGTCCATGAACTCGACGAGCTCCCTCATGTAGCGGCCGACCTGGTCGACGGGGACCTGGCGAATCCAGACCACCCCCGCCGCGTCCTTGTTGGTCGCGGCGTAGAGCTGGATGACCTGCTTCTCCACGGGCATCGGCTGGTACTGGCCCTGCTTCAGGACCTCGATGAGGCGCTCGCCGCGGGCCAGCGCCTCCTGCGTGGCCTTGTCGAGGTCGGAGCCGAACTGCGAGAAGGCGGCCAGCTCACGGTACTGGGCCATGTCGAGGCGCATCGTGCCGGCCACCTGCTTCATCGCCTTGATCTGGGCGTCGCCGCCGACGCGCGAGACGGAGATGCCGACGTTCACCGCCGGGCGGACGCCGGAGAAGAAGAGATCGGACTCGAGGTAGATCTGTCCGTCGGTGATGGAGATGACGTTGGTCGGGATGTAGGCCGAGACGTCGCCGGCCTGGGTCTCGATGATGGGGAGCGCGGTGAGGGAGCCGCCGCCCTTCTGGTCCGAAAGCTTGGCGGCGCGCTCCAGGAGCCGGCTGTGCAGGTAGAACACGTCGCCCGGGTACGCCTCGCGGCCCGGCGGGCGGCGGAGCAGCAACGAGAGCTGGCGGTAGGCGACCGCGTGCTTGCTGAGGTCGTCGTAGACGATGAGGCCGTGCTGCTTGTTGTCGCGGAAGTACTCGCCCATGGTCACGCCGGTGTACGGCGCGAGGAACTGCAGGGGCGCGGGGTCGGACGCGTTGGCGGCGATGACCGTGGTGTACTCCATCGCGCCGAAGCTGCGCAGCTTCTCGACCGCGCGCGCCACGGTGGACTGCTTCTGGCCGACGGCCACGTAGAAGCACTGAACGTTCAGCCCCTTCTGGTTGATGATGGTGTCGAGGGCGACGGCGGTCTTGCCGGTCTGGCGGTCGCCGATGATCAGCTCGCGCTGCCCGCGGCCGATGGGGATCATCGCGTCGATGGCCTTGAGGCCCGTCTGCAAGGGCTCCTGCACCTTCTTGCGGTACACGATGCCGGGCGCCTTGATCTCGATCTTGCGCGTCTCTTTCGTGCCGACGGCGCCGCGGCCGTCGATGGGCTCGCCGAGCGCGTTCACCACGCGGCCGAGCAGCGCCTCGCCCACCGGCACCTCGGCGATGCGCCCGGTGCGCTTGACGGTGTCCCCTTCCTTGATGTGCCCCGTCTCGCCCATCAGGGCGACGCCGACGTTGTCCTCCTCGAGGTTGA
>DATJNL010000124.1:0-4673 GCA_035508175.1 Myxococcales bacterium | reverse complement strand
GGAGGGGTGCCGCTTGCTCGGGGTCCGGACCCCCGTCCGTCCTCGCGCTCCCCACGCGCGGTACCGCGTTGTACCGTCACTCGTGCACCAACATGGGCGCGCTGCGGGCGCGTCCGGGGGCCCCGGCACCCCCTGCGCGTCGGCCCCCCCCTCCTCCACACTTTCATCTACCGCTCCTCTTGCACTGGTTCTTGGCTCGGCGCCGGAAGACTGCGATCTCGAGATGAGAAGCAAAGGGGTAGCGGCGGATGAACGAGGGACGGAGGGGGAGCCGCTTGCTCGGGGTCCGGACCCCCGTCCGTCCTCGCGCTCCCCACGCGCGGGACCGCGTTGTACCGTCACTCGTGCACAGACATGGGCGCGCTGCGGGCGCGGCGGGGGCCCCCCGGACCCCTGCGCGTCGGCCCCCCCTCCTCCCCACTTTCATTTGCCTCTATCTCTACCTCTCCATTTCTCTACCGCCTATGCACCAGATCTCGCTCACGTCTCGATCAGCGCCGCAGGCAAGGTTTGAAGATCATGAACTTGGGTTGAAGGGGGTTCGTAGAGTGGAGAGGCGGGGCGGGCGAGGGGGCGGCTGGGACCGAGCGTCGAGGCCGATGCCACTCAGGAACGAGCGCCTATACGCTGCGGGATCGAGATAGGCGAGGCCGAGCCGCGAGTGGACCGGCCGTCCCCGAACCCGTCCCGCCGCCCCACGCTTCATCCCTCGTGAACCCTGGCCCCTGATCTCGAGATCGTACGCAGCAGGGGCGCGGGGGCGGCAGCCCCCGGCAGAGAATCCTCCAGTTCTAGGCATCGCCCGCTAGCTGTGCTAAAAGGCTCGGGTTTTAGACCTCGGAGCCGACCTCTTTGCTCTGTTACCGCTGCGGTAGCCACGTTCCCGACGGAAGCGAGGTCTGCGGCAACTGCGGACAGCGCTTCGACGCGGCCGTTCGAGGCGGCAAGACTGGCACCTTCCAGAAGCGCAAGCTCTCGGAGCTCGAGAGCGCAGGCGTCAAGGTGGGCGAGGTCTTGGCGGGCCGGTACGAGGTCCGCTCCATCGTGGGCCAGGGGCCGGTCGGCGCGGTGCTGCGCGCGCTCGACAAGGAGGTCGACGTCGAGATCGGCCTCAAGCTCATCGCGCCGCGCCTGTTGCAGTCGCCCGACGAGCGCGCGGAGTTCGTGAAGCTCCTGAAGCAGGCGAAGAAGCTGTCGCACCCGAACATCGTTCGCATCTACGAGATCGGCGCGCTCGACGGCGACTCGCGCCCGTTCTTCACGATGCAGCTGCTCGACGGGCTGACGCTGCGCCGCGTGATCGACTTGCGGCGCGAGAAGAACCAGCTCTTCGCGCTGCGCGAGGTGGAGCCGATCCTCGCGCAGGTCTCGCTGGCGCTCGAGAACGCCAAGAGCTTCGGCGCGCACGGGGACCTGAAGCCGGACAACGTGGTGGTGCTGCCGGATCTCCTCAAGGTCACCGACTTCGGCCTCGCACCGGCCATGCCGCGGGCGCCCTTCGTGGCGGCGCAGCGCGCGCGCAAGGCCGACGTCTACCTCTCGCCCGAGCTCCTGACGGGGCGGCCCATCGATCCGCGCTCGGACGTCTACTCGCTCGGCGTGATCCTGGGCGAGATGGTGGCGGGCGTGCTGCCGCTCGGCGGCCGCGTGCCGGACCTCCGTGCCACGAACCCCGACCTGCCGGCGAGTCTCGAGGGGCTCTACCGCAAGGCGGTGAGCGCCACCCCGGAATCGCGCTTTGCGTCGGCCGGCGAGCTGGCCGCGGAGCTGCTCTCGCTCGCGGAGACCACCGCGCCGCCGCTGCCGAAGCCGCCGGGCGCGCCGCCCGCGCCGCCGCCGCGCACCAAGACGAAGCCACCGCCTCCTCCCCCGCCCTCGCCCGACGCCTCGGGAGACTTCGAGGCGACCACCGACGTCGACGAGTCCAAGGTGGCGGCGAAGGGCGCCGCGCCGCCCGTGCCCGTCGTGCCCACGCCGGCGCCACCGGCGCCGCGGGAGGAGAAGACCGAGAAGGCGCCTGCGCCGCCACCGCGGCACGCCGAGACCACCAAGAATGCGCGGCCGCCGAAGGAGCGGATGCGGGATCCAGGCGCGATTCCCATCGAGCCGCCCGTGGCGCAGAAGCGCCGGTCCCCACCACCGCCACCGGTGACCGACTCGAAAGGCCGGCGCTGGCTCGTCATCGCGCCCGTCGCGCTGGTCGCGGTGGCGGCGGCGATCTTTGGCGGCAGGCAGGCGTTGCTCTCCTGGCAGGCGAAGGAAGAAGCACGTCTCCAGGCGCACTTCCAGGAAGAGATGGAACAGAAGCTGGCCGCGGCGAGGGTGGCTACCGCCGATGCGGGGCCTGCGGACGCTGGCACGGTGGCCAGCGTGGCACTGGACGCAGGGCCGAAGCTGGCGGCCGCGCCCACCGGTCCGACGGGTCCGGTGGCGGCGACCGGTCCGAAGGCGCCCACGGGCATCGCGGCCGCGACGGGGCCCAGGCCGAAGACCGCCGTCGATCCCGTGGAGCATCGGTCGTCGCACGAGGAGCACGCCGCGGCGCCCGAGGCGGAGCACGGGGGGACGTGCCCGAGCGGGATGCGTTTCGTGCACGGGGGTGGCTTCCGTCTGGGCACGCCCGCCAGCGACGATCTGAGCAACTTCGGCGACCGTTCCGAGCGGCGTGCGTCGCTGCGGGGCTACTGCATCGATCAGTACGAATACCCGGATCGTGCGGGCGAACGGCCGCTGGTGAACGTCACCTTCGGGGCGGCTGAGGCCGCCTGCCAGGGGCAGGGCAAGCGGCTCTGCAGCGAGGAGGAGTGGGAGAAGGCCTGCAAGGGGCCCGACAACCTGCGCTTCCCGTACGGGCAGAGCTACAGCGCCCACGCGTGCAGCGGCGGCGGGAAGAGCGGCATCACGCCCGCGGGCACGTTCACCAGCTGCAAGTCAGGCTTTGGCGTCTTCGACATGTCCGGGAACGTGGCGGAGTGGACGGCGACGCGCTTCCAGTCCGGCCTGTCGGACCGCACGGTCAAGGGCGGATCGTACTCGAGACCGGACTACGACCTGCGCTGCTCGGCGCGGCAAAACCGGTCGCCGGGCCGCAGCGCGCCGGACCTGGGCTTCCGCTGCTGCGCCGACACGCACTGAGCCCCGGGCGCGGAAACCCTTTTGCGATCCGTCGGCTGGCCCCGTATACATGGGCCTTGGCGACCTTCTCGACACGGCTGAGGCACATCGTGACGCGGGCGGACTGGGCCGCGCTGCTCACTCCCTCGTACGCGGCAGCGACCTCCGTGGAGGAGGAGCTTGCGCTGGAACGGCTGCAGCAGGCGCTCGCCGACGCGTCGCTGGTCGAGGCCCTACATGCGGGGTTGGAGGCAGCGCTGACCGTCCGGCGCGAGGAGGCGAAGGGGCCGACGACCGACGATGCGCTCCTCGATCGCTTCGCGAAGGCCGTGCAGAAGCGCCGCGGCCGGGTGCGCGCGGCGCCGTCGAGCCCCGAGATCTCGGCGGTCTTCGTGCGCGTCGACCTCGAGCTGGGCCTCGCACCGGGCGCCCTGGGAGACACGCTCGCGAGCCCGAAGGGGGCCAAGCTGCTCGAGGCGGGCTTTCGCGCCCTCGGCGCGCACGTGGCGGGCGAGCTGCTCCGATGACAGGCGCCCCTCACGGCAGGCCCGCTGGCCGAGGGCCCGGCCCGGCGCACACCATCCCGGCCCACGCTTCCCCCGCATCGGTGGCCCCGCTGCCGGCGCCGGCAACCTTCGAAGCGCTGGGTCTTTCGCACGCCGCCCTCGCCTCGGTGGCGCACGCGGGCTTCACCGCGCCCACGCCGATCCAGGCCTTGGCGATCCCGCCGGCCCTCGCGGGGCGCGACGTGGTGGGCTGCGCCGCCACCGGCACCGGCAAGACGCTCGCGTTCGCGCTGCCGATGATCGAAAGGCTCGCGAGCCGGCCCCACTCGCACGGCGCTCGCGCGCTCATCCTCGCTCCCACGCGTGAGCTGGCGCTCCAGATCGCCGCCGAGGTCGACCGCTTTGGCCGCGGCCGCGGATTCCGATCCACGGCGATCATCGGCGGCGTCGCGCTGGGACCGCAGGCGCAGGAGCTGCGGCGCGGCGGGGGCGTGATCGTCGCCACGCCGGGGCGTCTGGTCGATCACCTGGAGCGCGGCTCGGTCCGGCTGGGCGAGGTCGAGCTGCTCGTCCTCGACGAGGCCGATCGCATGCTCGACATGGGCTTCGCGCCACAGCTGCGGCGCATCCTGGCGGCGCTGCCCCCGCGCGATCGCAAGCCTCGGCAGACCCTGCTCTTCTCGGCCACCATGGCCGGAGAGGTCGCCGAGTTCGCACGCGGCCACCTCGTCGATCCCGTGCGCGTGTCGGCCAATCCGAGCGGCACCACCGCCTCGCGGGCGGAGCAGCGGGTCTACCTCGTGCCCCAGACGCAGAAGACGGCGCTGCTCCTCGCGCTCCTTTCCGAGGACGCCGATTCGACGCTGGTCTTCACGCGCACCAAGCGGCGCGCCGACCGGCTCGCACGGGCGCTCGAGGGCGGCGGCCACAAGGTCGCCCGCATCCACGCCGATCGGTCGCAGTCGCAGCGGAAGCAGGCACTGGCCGGCTTCTCGCGCGGCGCCTATCGCGTGCTGGTGGCGACCGACATCGCCGCGCGCGGGCTGGACGTGA
>DATJNL010000123.1:0-9409 GCA_035508175.1 Myxococcales bacterium | reverse complement strand
TGGGGGATCGATCCGGGGCGGTGCGCGGGAGGCGTAGCTGCGCGGCGGGGGGTCGATGAGCGGGAGGGAGAGGGGAATGCCGACGGGGGCCATCGGGGCCTCCGCGACCGCTGACGTAGGGGGTGGCGGGGGCGCGGGGCGAGAGGGCCGCACGAGGGCGACGATCAAGGCGATGACGGAGACAGCCACGAGGAGAGAGGCGGCGAGCCAGCGGTTCCTCGGACCCGCCTCGCCGTGGCTCCGGCTGGGCGAGAGAGAGGCGTCGTGGCCGCTCCCCAGGCCAGGGGCGACGGGAATGACGTGGCCCTCCCCGCTTCGAGACGGCACACCGGGGAGCGGATCAGAAATCGGTTCGCCGGTGGCATACACCGCGGCCAGCTCGGCCAGCCGCGAGGTGGGGGGTTCGGGCCTGGGGACGTGCGCGACCGTGGAGTGGTCGAAGTAGATGCCTTCGCGAACGCCGACCGCGCGCGTGGCGTTCTCGCGCTTCGCCGGGGTGGGCCGGTCGGGGACTGCGGGGTGCGGCGTGTTCCTCGAGCCCTCCGGCTCCTGGATGGATGGGGACGGGCTGAGCGCCGCAGGCATCGAAGCTGCCTGCTCACTCGAAGAGGGGTGGGGTGACGCCGCCGCTTTCGGCTGACTCGACTCGGGCTTGGGTCGAAGCGTGGACGCCTTCCCGGCCGACCGAGGCGTGGGTCCCGGCGCCGCTTCTTTCCGGCTCGGTGCGGGGGTGGGCTGCGGCGCGGCCTCGGGCACACTCTGCGCGGACGGAGAGGCTCGCGGTCGGCCGCGCGCGAAGCGGCGCTCCAGCTCGCGGCCCAGCTCGTAGCCGTCGACCGGCATGCCGAGGTCGATCTCGGTCAGCGCCACGCCGAAGTCTCCGGCGGTCTGGTAGCGCTCGTCGGGCGGGCGCCGCAGCGCCTTGAGGATCGTGGCGTCGAGCGCCGGCGGCAGCTCGGAAGCGTGGCGGGAAGGCGGGGCGATGTCGCCGTGGCGCACGGCTTCGGTCAGCTCGCTCCCGGTCTTCCCTTCGAAGAGGGTTCGCCCGGTGAGCAGCTCCCACAGGACGGCGCCCAGGCTGAACACGTCCGAGCGCGCGTCGCCGACGCGATCGAGCTGCTCGGGGGCGAGGTGGCGGCGCGTCTCGGCGTCTTCGAGCGCCGCTTCGCGACGGAGCCGGGCGCCGCCGAAGCCGGTGAGCTTCACGGCCCCGCCCTCCGAGAGGAGGATGTTCCCGGGGTTCACGCCGCCGTGGACGAGCTTCAGCGGGTCGCCGCCCACCTCGAGGCGGTGCGCATGGTCCAGCCCCTGGGCCACCTGCCGGACGACGTAGACCGCGAAGCGCGCCGGGAGACCCTCCTTTGCTCTGCGGGCGCCCGTGAGGAGTTCCCCGGCGTCGTGGCCCTCGACCAGCTCCGTGCAGAGGAAGAGCCGGCCCTGGTCCTCGCCGACCTCGTTCACGCGCACGATGTTGGCGTGGTGGAGCAGCGCGGCCGTCCGGCCTTCCTCGAGGAACGCCGCCTTGAAGGACGGGCTCTCGGCGAGGTCGGCCCGGATCACCTTCACCGCCACGTCGCGCCGGAACGGGGGCGTGCGGGCGCGGTAGAGCGCACCCAGGCCGCCGCGGGCGAGGAGGGAGGTCAGCTGGTAGGCGCCGAGCTGCTGGCCGACCAGCGATGGGAACGAGGCGGCGATGCGTCGATTATGACACCAAAGCGCACGGGCGTTGGATGCGCCGGTCCATCGACCTGCGCCCGTCGCCCGCTCCTCCGTCAGGGCTTGGCGGCTTCGAGGGGGCCGCCGAGCTCCCGCATCAGGTACCACTTGCCGGAGCGCCACTCCCAGCGCTGCTCGACCTCGCCCGATTGCTCGACCGAGTTTGGCAGGCGGAACCAGGACATCTTCACGAAGGCCCGCGCGCCGGTGGACGTCGAGTTGAGCTTCAGATCGCGCAGGTCGCAAGCGGTGATGCTCAGGTCGCGGTCGTCGTGGGCCGCGTCGCGCGCGCGCCGCCAGTCCCCGCGAACCTCGGGCACGAACAGGAGAGAGGCGGCCTCGAAGTCCTTCCAGTGCAGCGCGCGGCAGAAGAGCTCCACCTGGTGCTCGGCGTCGTCCTGGCTTCCACCTCCTCGCACGGTGGCGCAGGCGGCGGTCGGGGCGAGGAGGAGGAGGGCTGCGAGGCGCATCGCGGCAATGTACCGCCGCTCCACCCTCTTGTGCTAGATTTGGCGTGCTTCCCCCAAAGCGCCGATGGCCAAATCTCCGATCGAGAGATACGAGCAGATCCTGGCCGCCGACCCGAGCTCGCTGGTTTTCGTGGAGCTGGCCAAGGCCCTGGTCGAGGGCGGACAGATGCAGAAGGCGGTGCGCGTCTGCCAGGACGGCCTCAACCACCACCCGGAATCGATCATCGGCCGCGTGCTCTGGGGCAAGGCTCTCCTGCTCTCCGGGCAGCCGGCCGAGGCCATGGAGCAGTTCGAGAAGGCCGGGCAGATCGAGCCCGAGAACCCGTACGCGTACAACCTGGTCTCCGAGATCCTCATCCAGAAAAGGCTGTTCCGCTCGGCGCTGCCCATCCTGCGCAAGGCCGTCGCCCTGCAACCGACCGACGCCAAGGTCCGGCAGTGGCTCGACCAGGCGACCGCCGAATCGCACGACTCGCTCGTGCCCATCGCCGACCAAGCGCTCGGCGACGACCGCACGATGGCCTTCATGCCGTCCTGGGCCGGCCCTTCCGGCTCGGGGATCGCGCCGCTCGTGGCCACGCCGCAGGCGCCGAAGCGCACGCCGTCCGTTCCGCCGCCGGCGCCCGAGGGCGCGATGCCCAAGGCCGCGCCGCGCCGCGAGAGCTCGGCGCCGCAGCCGGTGCCGCGCGCCGACAGCTCGGCGCCGAAGCCGCCTCCGCTGCGCGAGTCCTCGGGACCCAAGCCGCCCCCGTTGCGCGACGCCTCCGGTTCCAAGGCCGCGCCGCCCCCGCTGCGCCCGCCACCCGTGCCGGTGCGCGCCGGGCCCAGCGATCGGCTGCGGGCGATCGACCTCCTCGGTGAGCTGCCCGACGTGGAGGGGCCGAAGCGCTCGATCCCCGAGGTCTCGGCGCAGGAAGCCAAGGCGCTCGCGGACAAGTACGAGGAGAAGCTGCGACAGGAGTATTCGCTGAAGCACGACGCGCCGGTCTCCTGGCTGCGCCGCCACTGGCTGGGGCTCACCGTGGCCGGCTCGGTAGCGGGGGCCGTGGGGGTCTCCTCCGGGGGCTACATGCTGTACCGGCGGCACTTCAACGAGCAGCACGAGCGGGAGTTCCTGGACCGGGCGCGCAGCGGTTTGCTGCTCGACACCGAGGCCTCGATCACCGGAGCCAGTCACCAGGTGGCGGAGGTCCTCGAGACCGATCCGAAGCAGCCGGTGGCGCGGGCCCTCGCGGCGCAGACCGCGGCGACCCTGTTCCGCGAGTACGGCGGTCCAGCCACGCTTCGCGACGAGGCCCGGGCCGCCCTGCAAGACGCGGCGCTCTTCAAGAAGGCACCCGACGCCGCCTGGACCGCGCGCTACCTTCTCTCCGACGACCCGAAGGAGCTGGCGGCCCCGGTGCTGGCGCTGCCGGCCGACAAGGCGGGCCCCTGGGTCGACTACCTCGCCGGGCGGCTGTTGCTGGCGAAGGGGCAGCCCGCGGAGGCGCTCAAGCGCTTCGACTTGGGGCTCAAGAAGGCGTCGGCGCACGTGCCCACGCTGCTGGCGGTCGGGGACTATTACCTGAAGGCTGGAGACTACGATCACGCCGCACAGTTCTTCACGCTGGCGCATGGGGCCTCGGCCCAGAGTGTGGGCGGGGCGGTGGGGCTCGCGGAGGCTCACCTGGGCCTGCACCAGGCGGGCGCGGAGGACGAGAAGGCACTGGCGGCAGTCGCGGGGAAGGGCGTACCGGACGCCTGGCGGCTCCGGCTGGACCTCGCGACCGCGCGAGTCCTCGCGCTCGACGGCCAGCACGACAAGGCGGTGACGCTGCTGACCGACGGGCTCGCGAAGCACGGCGAGGATGCGGGCGCTTACGCCGCGGCCCTCGCGGACGTGGGGCTCGCGGCCGGTCGGTACCTCGAGGCGCTGCCCCAGGCCCAGCGCGCGGCCGAGAAGGCGCCCCGGCGGTCGGAGGCGCTGGAGCGCTACGCACGGGTGCTTCTGGGACTCGGCCGCTACCGGCAGCTCCTCGCCAAGGTGCCGGCCGTGGGCGCCGATCCGCGGCCGCTGCATGTGTTTCGCGCGCGCGCCTACTACGATCTCGGCGAATGCGGCGGGGCGCGGCGTGAGATCGAGGCGACGCGGCGGGGCGAGAAGATCCCGGCCGGCGCGGCCGTCGTGCTCGCGCTCTGTGATGCGGCGGACGGACAGGTGAAGGAGGCGAAGGACACGCTCGGCCAGCTCGCGGCCCTTCCCAGCCCGCCGGTGCCCGCGCTCTTGGCCCTCGGCGACGTCGATCGACTGGCGGGGGACGCGCGGGGCGCGCAGGCGGCGTACCAGAAGGCGGCCGCCGCCGATGCGACGGCCTACGAGCCGCACTGCTCGCTGGGTCGGCTGTACATCGCCGCCCGCAAGCGCGGCGACGGCGAGCGGGAGCTGGAGGCGGCGCTCAAGCTCAATGTCGATCACGCCGAGGCGCAGGTGGCGCTCGGGACGGCGCTCCTCGCCGACGGCAATGCCGAGGGCGCCGTCAGCCACATGCAGGCCGCGATGCAGGCCGCGCCCGAGGACGAGGCGGCGGCGCTCGGCGCGGGAAACGCGCTGCTCGCGCTGAAGATGATCCCGGATGCGCTCAGGTACGCGACGCGCGCGACGGTGCTCGCCCCCGACGATCCCGAGGCGCACCGGCTGCGCGGCAGGGTCGCCCAGGCGGCGAAGCAGAAGCACCTGGCCCAGAGCGAGCTGAAGCTTGCCGGCCGGCTCGAGAAGAAGAAGCGCGAGGAGGCGCGGGCGAAGGCGCGAGCCAAGGCCCGCCATCGCCGCGCGTAGTGCCTCGTCACTCGAGGCACGGTCCGTCACTCGAACAGCCCGAGCTCTCGCAGCGACGCGTAGCGGTCGGCCGAGACCACCACGTGGTCCACGGCGCGCACGCCCATCAGCTCGCAGGCCCGCAGCAGCCGGCGCGTCAGCTCTCGATCTTCCTGCGAGGGCGTGGGGTCGCCCGAAGGGTGGTTGTGGGCGAAGACCACGGCCGCGGCGCCTTCGCGCAGGGCGGGTGCCAGGGCGTCGCGCGGGTGAACCGCGCAGCTCCAGCCGGTGCCCTCCGCGACGCGCACGTCCCGCAGCACGCGCAGCCGCACGTCGAGCAAGAGCACCACGAAGACCTCGTGGGGGAGGTGGCCGAGGCGCGGGCGCAGGAACTCGAAGGCCGCGCCGGCGCTGCGGATGGCGAGCCCAGGCGGCGCTTCGGCCTGGGCGACGCGTCGGCCCAGCTCGAAGGCGGCGCACAACGTGGCGGTGCGGACGGGGCTCACGCCGAGGCGGCGCAGATCGGCCGGCGTCGCCCGCGCCAGCCGCGCCAGGCCCCCGGCCTTCTCGAGGATCTCCCCGGCCGGCTGGCGCCCGCCCGCGCCGCCTGTGAGCACGAGGCCCATCAGCTCGTCGACGGCGAGCGCAGCGGGGCCCAGAGAAGCGATGCGCTCGCGCGGTCCTTCGTGGTCCAGCAGCATGGCAGAAGACACAGCAAGCCACGTGCCTGTCGCCAACCGTTGAAATGATTGGAGCGCGCCCGCGCGATGCGGTCGCTTTTCCGGACCAGCCGGCTAGCGGCGGCGCGAGAAGAGCTGGAGCAACGCCAGGAACAGGTTCACGATGTCGAGGTAGATCGACAGCGCGAAGCCGACCGGATCGTCCATCGACTGCGTGCGCATGAGCCGCTGTGTGTCGAAGAGGATGAACCCCGAGAACACGAAGCATTCGACGGCGGCCAGTGCGCCACCCACGGCCGAGCTCTTGAAGAGGAACATGTTGCCGAGGGCCACGGCGATGATGGCGAAGAGGCTGGTGACCAGGAAGGTGCGGAGGAAGGAGAAGTCCCGCTTCGTGACGGTCCCGTAGATCGAGAGGCCCGCAAACGACACGCCGGTCGCGAGCAGGGCATTCCCGAGCGCGGTCGGCCCGGCGTAGATCGCCGCGGGCGCGAAGAGCACGCCCGAGAAGCCGGTGAAGCCGACGAGCAGCAACAGGTTCAGGCCGGGCGTGCGCCGCCATGCCTGGCAAGCGAAGAAGAGGCCGAAGAACAGGGCGATCGCGATCCAGGGGTGGTGCACGAACTGGAGCGCGAGGCCCGTCTGCAGCGAGACCACGCCGCCGATGCCGGTGGCCGCGACGCCCAGGAGCACGAGGCCGTAGACCTTCCGCAGGAAGGCGCCGCGCGTCTCCTGGTCGAGCACGTAGGGACGGGCGTCGCTGGGCAGACCCGAGACGGGGAACGGATAGTTGGCGGGCATACGAACCTCGAGGCTGCGTTAGAAGCGAGCCGACAGGGCGAAGAATCCTTTAATCTTGTCGTTGGTCTCGCGCAAGCGGACCGACAGGGTGCGGACGAAGGTCCAGAGCACCGAGTAGGCAATCTCCTTGTCCATGAACATGAGCTGGTCGAAGTCGTCGCGCTTGAGCACGCCCAGGGTGCAGGCCACGTGCGCGAGCGCGTCGGCCGATCGCGGCGTGTCGTCGACGAGCGCCATCTCGCCGAAGTAGGCCCCCGGCACGAGGATGGCGAGCGCCTCCTCGCCCACCCCCTGAACCATCTTTGAGATGCGGACCTTCCCGGAGAGCACCACGTAGAACTCGTCGCCGCTCTCGCCCTCCTTGAAGACGTGCTGGCCCGCCGTGACTTCGCGCTCCTTGAGGAGGGCCGCCACCTTGGCGAGCTGGGGCGCCGTGAGCCCTTCGAAGAGGCTGACCTTTTTCAGCAGCGCGAGGTCCATGGCGTTCTTCTACCGCCGGTGTGGCCCAAGCCGCAACGGGTTGCCAATCGAGCGGATTGCGCGGGCGGAGCCGGCTTGTTAAAAACTCCGTCCTCCGGAAGGGAGGCTCTCCGTGGCCCAGCACAGCAAGGTTCTCATCATCGGCAGCGGGCCCGCGGGCTACACCGCCGCCGTCTACGCCGCCCGCGCCAATCTCGCGCCCACGCTGGTGGCCGGCAGCCAGCCCGGCGGCCAGCTCACCATCACCACCGAGGTCGAGAACTACCCGGGCTTCCCGAAGGGCGTCCTCGGGCCCGAGCTGATGGAACTCTTCAAGGCGCAGGCCGAGCGCTTCGGCACGAAGATGATCCACGGCACGATCACCTCGGTCGACTTCTCGAAGCGGCCGTTCCGCGCCGTGGTCGACGAGCGGGACGAGCTCACCGCGGACGCAGTGATCGTCTCCACCGGGGCCTCGGCCAAGTGGATCGGCCTCGCCAAGGAGCAGGAGCTGGGCGGCTACGGCGTCTCCGCTTGCGCCACCTGCGACGGCTTCTTCTTCAAGGGCAAGGAGCTCGCGGTGGTCGGCGGGGGTGACACCGCGATGGAGGAGGCCACGTTCCTCACGAAGTTCGCCTCCAAGGTGACGGTGATCCACCGGCGCGAGGAGCTGCGCGCGAGCAAGATCATGCAGGACAAGGCAAAGAAGAACCCCAAGATAGCCTTCATCTGGAACAGCGTCGTCAGCGAGATCCACGGCACGCGCGAGAGCGGGGTCACGGGCTTGCGGCTGCGCAACGTGATCTCGAACGAGACGGCGGAGTTCGCGGTGCAGGGCCTCTTCGTCGCCATCGGCCACTCGCCCAACACCAAGCTCTTCAAGGGCGTGCTCGACATGGACGAGAAGGGTTACGTGAAGACGGCGCCCGGCTCGACCCGGACCAGCGTCGCAGGCGTCTTCGCGTGCGGCGACGTGCAGGACGCGATCTACCGCCAGGCCGTGACGGCCGCAGGCAGCGGCTGCATGGCGGCGATCGATGCCGAACGCTGGCTGGAGCACTAGTCGGAGCGCATCGGCCACGTCCGGCCTTCGCTCGGGCGCGCCTGGCAGCTCAACCTCGGCGGCCTCCTGGAGGCGGCATGAAGATGATCGACGTGGCGGGGAAGGCAGCCACCGTGCGCGAAGCCGTGGCGCGCGGGCGATTGCGCTGCTCGAAGGCTGCGCTCGCGGCGGTGAAGGCGGGCCGGGTCGAGAAGGGCGACGTGCTCGCGGCGGCGCGGCTCGCGGGCATCCTCGCGGCCAAGCACACCCCGGACATCGTGCCCCTCTGTCACCCCATCGCTCTCTCCGGCGTCGAGGTCGACGTGGGGCTCGTGCGAGGCGGCGTGGCCATCGAAGCGCGGGCCCGGACGGTCGAGCGCACGGGCGTCGAGATGGAAGCGCTCGCCGCCGTGATGGGCGCCGCGCTCTGCGTCTACGACATGCTCAAGTCGATTGACCGCGGCATGGTGATCGAGGAGGTCGCCCTCTGGCGCAAGGCGGGCGGGCGCAGCGGCACGTGGAGGCGCGCCGCGGGCTGATCTGCTATGAACCGTCGCGGCGGGGCCTGGCAGCAGTCGCGCGATGGAAGCTTGGAAGCACGGCGTCCTGGCCGTCCTGACCGTGGGGCTGCCCGGCGAAGACCTGCGCCGGCGGGAGCCATGGCTGGCAGCAGGTCCGGAGGCGCGGGCACGGCGTCCGCGGCACTCTCCGTGAGCCCATCTACCGGACTCGCGCGAGAGTCACGTCCGAGGCCTTCACGGTGGCCTCCGCGAGCGGGGGCCATCGTTGGCCTGTATCGGCCTCGCGCTGGGAGCCATCGTCGCCGCTCCTGATCTCTACTGACACGAGGCTGTCAGGAGGGCGGTGCCACACTTCCCAGGCGGCGCAATGGAGCGCCGAGGAGGAGCCACCGATGCGAAGCGCATTCTTCACGGAGCAGCAGCTCTTGAGCAACGAGCCGCGCAAGGCGAAGGACTTCTACCAGCAGCTCTTCGGGTGGAGGATGGAGGAGCAGGAGATCCCCGGGTTCGGCTACCGCGTGGAGATCAAGACCGAGAAGGGGCCGAGCGGCGCCATCATGACGGCGCCGGGCGCGGCGCCCTCGGCGTGGTTCCCTTACGTCGACGTGGCCGACCTCGCGGCCACGCTCACCCGCATCCGCGAGCTCGGCGGAAAGGTTCTGCAGGAGCCTCGCGAGGTCCCCGGCGAGGGTGCGCTGGCGGTGGCTGCGGATCCCACCGGCGCAATCTTCAAGCTCTGGCAATCGAAGGGAGTGTAGCTTCGGCTACGATGAGGGAGTGCGGCGCGCCGATCGCCTCTTCCGGCTGGTCCAGCGACTGCGTCGCCGCGGCGGCGTCATCGTCACGGCGGCGCAGCTCGCCGAAGCCCTCGAGGTCTCGGAGCGGACGGTCTACCGCGACGTCCGCGACCTGATCCTCTCGGGCGT
>DATJNL010000122.1:0-6200 GCA_035508175.1 Myxococcales bacterium | reverse complement strand
GGTTCTCGGGGCCGCTACTCCTTCTCTCCCGCCGAAGGAGAGGGTTCTCGGGGCCGCTGCTCCTTCTCTCCCGCCGAGGGAGGGGGTTCTCGGGGCCGCTACTCCTTCTCTCCCGCCGAGGGAGGGGGTTCTCGGGGCTGCTGCTCCTTCTCCCCCGCCGGGGGAGAGGGTTCTGCGCTTTCTTGGGGCCGCTACTCCCTCTCCTCCGCCGGAGGAAAGGGTTCTCTGCTTCATTGGGGCCGTTACTCCCTCTCCCCTGACAGGGGAGAGGGTCGGGGTGAGGGGTCCCCACCGTTCAGCTCGTGGCCTTGCTGCCCTGCTCCTCGCCGTAATAGCCGCGGCGGTAGTAGTAGTAATAGTAGCTGTACTCGCGGCTCTCGAGGTCGAGGTCGTTCAGGATGACGCCCGCGATGGGCGCGTTCACGGCCTGCAGCGAGGCCACGGCGCGCTTCGCCACCTCGTGCGAGGTCTTGCCGGCCTTCAGCACGAGCAGCGCGCCGTCGACGAGCGTGGAGAGCACCGCGGCGTCGGCCACCGCCGCGAGGGGCGGCGAATCGAACAGGATGCGGTCGTACTTGTCGGCGAGCGCGCCGACGATCTCCTTGAAACGGCTGGCGTGCAGCATCTCCGCGGGGTTCGGCGGCACCGGGCCGCACGGCAGCACCCAGAGGTTCGGGACCTCGGTGCTCTTCACGCAGCTCTCGATGCGGGTCTCGCCCACCACGGCGGTGGACAGGCCGACTTCGTTGGACACGCCGAAGGCGCGGTGCAGCCGGGGCCTGCGCATGTCGGTGTCGACCACCAGCACGCGGTTGCCGCTCTGGGCCATCGCGATGCCGAGCGACACGGCCGTGGTGGTCTTGCCTTCCTGCGGACCGCTGGAGGTGATGAGCAGCTTGTGCAGCGGGCGGTCCGGCGACATGAAGAGCAGGTTCGTGCGCACGCTGCGGCAGCACTCTGCGACCGATGACTTCGGGTGGGTGTGGACGAAGAGATCGCGGGCCACGTCGGCCTTGTCGGTGTGAGCCGAGGGGAGCGCCGGGTCGGAGATGGACGGCACGATGCCCAGGAAGGCGAGGCCGAGCACACGCTCGATGTCCTCCTGGCCCTTGAACGTGGCGTCGAGCCACTCGGCGGCGAAGGCGAAGCCGAGGCCGGCCAGGAGCCCTGCGATGATCGCGAAGATCGCGTTGAAGCGGAGGTTCGGCTTGATGGGCCGCTCGGGGACGATCGCGGCGTCGAGCAGGTGGAGGTTGTTGGTCTTGAGGAGCGACGACAGGTCGGTCTCCTTGAGGCGCTTGAGCACGATGTCGTACAGATCGCGGTTGTTCGTGGCGTCGCGCTCGAGCTTCTTGTAGTCGATCTCCTTCTTGTTGATCTCGAAGGCCTCGGCGCGCACCTGGTCGAACAGCTTCTCGAGCGCGGCCTCGGTGTCCGCGGCGGTGCGGTAGTCCGCCTCGGTGGCGCCGACGATGTGGTCGATCTCCTTCTGCAACTCCTCGCGGGCCACGGCGAGCTGCGCTTGGGCCTCGATGAGCTTCGGGTGCTTCGCCTCGTAGCGCTGGGACAGGTCGGCGACGATCTGTTTCTGGTGGAAGTAGTTCTGCTTGAGCGTCTGGATGAGTGGACTCGCCACCACGGGCGCGAAGCTCTGCTCCGTGAAGTCGCCGGTCGCCTGCCCTTCGGCCTGCAGCGCGTGGATCTCCTTCACCTGGGCGCCCAGCTCGATCTTGCGGGTCTGCGCCCGGGTGATCTCGTCGGAGAGCGTGCGCAGCTTCTGGCTGGTCGTGTTCTGCTGGTCCTCGAGCGACATCGAGAGGATGTCGTTGTCGCGCTTGTAACTGTAGAGCGCCAGCTCGCTGCCCTCGAGGCTGCTCTTCAAGGCGCCGATTTGCCCCTGCAGCCAGTCGGCGGCGTTCTTCGTGGCTTCGAGGCGCCGATCGGCGTTCAGCTCGATGTAGGCCTGCGTGACCGAGTTCGCGTAGAGCGCGGCTCGCTTGGGATCGGGGTCGTCCACGTGGACGTAGGCCAGGTGGGAATCCTTCACGGGCTCGACGTGAAGCCTGGACTGCAAGACCGCCACGGGGTCGACCTTCGCGCGGGCGCGCTCGAGCTCGGTCTTGTCCTTGATCTGATCGAGTCCCAGGAACGTGAGGTCGTCGGCCAGCCCGAGCTTGTCCACGACGCTCTGGGCCACGGTTCGGCTCACGATAATCTTGTACTGAGTCTCGTAGTACTCCTTTTGGTACCAGTAGTTTCCGGGCCCCGGATCCACCACGTCCTCGACCTTGCTGCCCAGGACCTGCGGCGCGCTCTGCTCGATGTCGATGCTGGCCGTGGCCTCGTAGATCTTCGGCTGCCGCAGGGTCCAGACAAGCACCCCCGCGAGCACCAGGACGAAGACCGTGACGATGGTCCAGCGGCGCTTCCGAACGATCCGCCAGTAGGCCAGCAGATCGATCTCCGGCTCGGCGAAGGGCTGCGCGAGAGGCGGGGAGGGCTGATCCACGAGCGGTTTCCTTCAGCGGCGGGACGGCGCGGCCGCGGCGCCCCCTGGCCGGAGCGGACGGTAGCCGAGCCCCGGCGGAGCGTCAAGCGAGGGGCGGGAAAAGCGCCCGAAACGCGAGGGATTGGAGCGCACGGGAGGCGAGAGGGTTGGTGGACGCCGAGGGCGGCGGCATTCAGAGGGCCAGCGGGGAGCGCGTCTTGGCCTCCAGCGTGGTCGCGGTCCCGCGCAAGTCGGGCGATGACCGTGCTGCTCCGCTTCCGGCCACCCCGGCCTTTTCGCGGGCGCACGAGATGGGCCCGGGGTCGGGAGCGCATCAGGCCGGCTCGAAACGCGACTCCCTCGGGTCCAACCCCCGTCATGCATGCCCCTGAAATGACGAGGGACTGGCGCTGGCCCGGGCGTTGCTCCTGGCAGGCGGGTGAAAGGGGAACGTCATGAACCGACTTTTCACCATCCTGCTGGTCGTGCTGCTCACACCTCTCTTGTCGCGGGTCGTCATCTCGAAGTTCGAGCGCGTCGCGCACGAGTGCCTCGACGTCACTTCGCAGTGAGGCCCCTCAGGAGGCGGCGAGCTTCTCGAGCCGGTCGCGCAGCGCGGCCGCGCTCTGGGGGCGCTCGCGCGGCTCCTTCGAGAGGCACGAGAGCACGAGCTCGGCGGTGGCGGCGCTGATGCCGGGCTTGAGCTTGCGGGGGTCCGGCGGCGGCGTCTGGTGCGCGTGTAGCGTGGCGTCACCCTCGGGGAACGGCACCTGGCCGGTGAGCAGCTCGTAGAGCGTGCCGCCGAGGGCGTAGACGTCGGTCCAGGGGCCGAGGCCCTGGCCGAGGAGCTGCTCGGGGGCCATGAAGTCGGGCGTGCCCGCGACGTTGGTGGACTTGCGCTTGCCGGCCTCGGCGCCGAGGTGGGCGATGCCGAAGTCCATGAGCTTGACCTTCTCGCCGCCGCGCAGGCGCATGACGTTGCCGGGCTTCACGTCGCGGTGGACGATGTTCTGTGCGTGGACCGCCGCGAGAGCGTCGGCCACCTGCGCGGCGTAGCGCAGCGCGGTCTTCTCGGGCAGGCCGCCGGGCGGCGCCGTTGCGAGCGTCTCGAGATCCTCACCCTCCAGGTACTCCATCACGAGGTACAGCACCGCGCCCTCGAAGCCGGCGTCGAAGACGGTGACGATGTGGGGGTGGCTCATCGCGGCCGCGGAGCGGGCCTCGCGCAGGAAGTAGCTGCGCGCGGTCTCGTTCTCGGAGAGCGAGCGATTCAGGACCTTGATGGCCACGGGGCGGTCGAGCACGCTGTCCTTCGCCTTGTAGACCGTGCCCATCGCGCCCTCGCCGATCTTGGCGAGCAGGAGGTAGCGCTGCGGCAGGATGGAGCTGCCGGAGGGGGGGGTGGACGCGCGGCTCGGCGTGTCGCCGCCTCGCTGCTGCGAGAGCACCGTGCCCTGGGGCCCCGCGCGGAGCTGGCTCAGGCGGAGCGGCACGTCGCGAAAGGAGTGGTCGAGGGCAAGGCACTGCTCGAAGCAGGCGACGGCCTGGGTCTGGTCCTGCGCCTGCTGGTAGGCGAGCCCGAGCAGGTAGAAGCTCTCGCACCGTGCGCGCACGTCGCTGCCGCCGCGGGCGAGGATGGGGCGCACGCTGGCAATGGCGTCCGCGATCTTCCCGAGCTTGAGCTGCGCGGCCCCGAGGAGCAGGCGGACGGATGGCGCGTCGCGCTGCTCCGCCGTCATGGCGTTCGCGACACGGAGCGCCTCGTCGGCTCGCCCGAACTGCAGAAAAGCGCGGACCGCTCCGAGGTGGTCGCCGCGCTTCTCGAGAGCGCGCGCGAGGCCGGCGGGATCGCCGAGCTTCTGGAACGCCTGGGCGGCCTTGTCGAGCTGTCCCACTTCGAGCCACAGATCCGCGGCCTCGGCGAGGGCGCCTCCGATGGCGAGCTGCTCGGCGGCGGCTGGCAAGTCGCCGCCCTCGCGAAAGACCTCGGCGGCCCTCGCCGTGTCGCCGGCACGGAGAAACAAGGGGGCCGCCAGCTCGGATTCACCGGCGTGGGCGTAGATCTCCGCGGCGCGCCGGAAATCGCCGTGCGCTTCGGCGATGTGAGCGGCTCCGTGCGGATTCGCCGGACCGAGCAGGGCTATCGCGCCCTCGACATCTCCCGAGGCCTCCAGGACTCGCGCGGCGCCGGGGATGTCTCCCGCGCGCTCCAGCACGCCTGCCGCGCCCGCCGCATCGCCGGCCTTGGCGAGCAGCTCGGCCTGGGCCGCCGGCTCGCCGAGCTTGCCCTTGAGCTCGGCTGCGCTCCGCAGGTCGCCCAGCTCCACGAGCAGGTCCACGGCGGCCGTGGCCTCTCCGGCCACGAAGGCCCGCTGGGCGTAGGTCTGGAGGTAGGCGGTGCGCTCTTGGGAGCCGGGAGTGGCGAGCCGCGCCGCCTTTCCGTAGCAGCGCGTGGCGGCCTTCCAGTCCTGCATGCCGTCGAAGAGGGCGGCGGCGTGCGCGTAGTCTCCGCGGCGCTCGGCTTCCGCGGCAGGGCCGCCGAGGTTCATCCGCCCCGAGGTTTCCCTGCGCTTCGCGGGGCGGGTCGCTTCCCGCTGCGCGTGGTGGCCACGCTTCAGCTGCTCGTTGAACGCCAGCGCGACCAGCACCACGCCGAGCACGAAGAGCCCCTTCGAGCCCCAGCTGGCCGCCTGGTGGAAGGAATCATCCGGCGCGACGAGCTCCTCGAAGAGAGAACTGGGCTGGCGCCCCGCCGGCGGTGGGTACGCCAGCACTCCGGGAGTGGACACCGCGAAGAGCAGTACGGCGCAACCGATGACGAACAGCCCGCGCTGCAAAAGTTGGACCTGCCTCCCCGCGTCGTGGGATCAGCTTCATGTATAGCACGCTTTCCCCGACGCTTGGGGGCGTTGATGCAAAGGGCCGCTGCTTCAGCCGAAGAGGCGCTTGCCGAGGGGTGTCACGGAGCGTTCCAGTCTCGGGCGAGGCTCGAAGAGGCGGCGCCGGAACACGGTCGCGAGGCCGGCAGCCCGCTGGGCCGCCAGGCGGGCGAGCGCGCCCGGCGACGTCACGAGGGCCTTGCGCAGCCACACGTCGCGCCACCGAGGGTCTGCGAGGGGCGGTGGAAAGGCGCGGTCGATGATCCAGCGATCGATCTCGCGAGAGAGCCAGCGTGGGAGCGCGGGCTGGGCGGCGGCAGCGCGCGCTGCGAGGCTCGGGAAGAGCCTGACCGCATAGCCGAGGCCGGCGTAGACGAAGGCCCCGGCGCCCCATGCCTCGGCCCGGCGCGCGACCCCGGAGAGATCGAGCGCGGGTCCGCCCGCAGAGCCCCAGAAAGGTCCCTCGCGCTCGATCATCAGCTTGAGATCGAGCAGGCCGATGGCCGGACAGCCGCTCGGGGACAGCTCGTTGCGGGCGGGCTGCAGCGCCTGGGCGATCAGGGCGTCCTCGGGCGCGAGCAACCGCGCGTTGGGGGCGAGCGACGGCCACGGAAGGCTGCGCTCGAAGAGGGCGCCGTAGTCGGCGGCGACGCGGGCAGCCTGGGTGAAGGCGCGGTGCAGGTCGATCTCAAGGTCGGGGCCTGCCAGCGGCCACTCGTAGTAGTAGGCCCGGTGGAAGAACGGGTGGCCCCAGTAGTAGCAGCGGTAGCCGAGGGCCTGCAGTCGGGCCGCCGCGTCCGGCGCGTCCTTGCCGCGCACGAGCAGATCGACGT
>DATJNL010000121.1:0-5507 GCA_035508175.1 Myxococcales bacterium | reverse complement strand
GCCGCTGCCCCTGCCGGAAGCCGTCGTCTCGCTCGGCCGCGTGCCGCTGCTTCCCCTGGCCGCGCCGAAATCGGCCGAAGGCGCCGCCGCCGTCGAGCGGGCGGCCGCCGAGCACGACGCCTTCCTCCTGGCCGGCAACGGCGTTCTCACGCTGGGCGACGACGTGGATCAGGCCCTGCTGCGCTTGGAGCTCGTCGAGCACGTCGCGCGGATCGTCCTGCTGGCGCGCCAGCTCGGCCAGGTGGCCCAGATCCCCGAGGAGATGAAGAGGGGCCTGCTGGAGGCCCGCGCGAAGGCGGGCCTGGGTCCCAGGAAAGACAAGAAGGGCGCGCCGCAGCCCACGGCGGCGCCGCCTCCCGCCGACCTCCGCCGGCGCGCCACCTCCTGAAGGAACCCCTCGATGGCCCTCGGTCCCGAAGAGCTCGAAGACATCGCCGCACGGGTGGCGGATCGCCTGCGCACGCGCCTCGCCGCCGCGCGGGTGGGCGTCGAGGAACCCTGCCAGCCCGGCCCGGCCTCGCCCCGCGCCGAGAAGGCCTGCGAGGACAGCTGCGCCCCGTGCACCGAGAGCGAGTCCTGCCCGACCTACCACCTGGTCCAGCTGGGCGCCGATCGGGTCGCGCCGCTGGGCGCGCCCCGCACCTCGGCGGACGTCGCGAAGCACATCGACCACACCCTCCTCAAGCCCGACGCCACCGTGGCGGAGCTCGACAAGCTCTGCGAGGAAGCGCGCCGCTACGGCTTCGCCACCGTCTGCGTGAACTCCGTCAACGTCGCGCACGTCGCGCGCCTGCTCGCCGGCTCGGCCACCGTGCCCATCGCGGTCGTCGGCTTTCCCCTCGGTGCGAGCGCCCCCAAGGCGAAGGCCTTCGAGGCGCGCGAGGCCGTGCGCTGCGGCGCGCGCGAGATCGACATGGTCGTGAACCAGGGCGCCCTCAAGTCCAAGGACTACCGGCTGGTGCTCGACGACATCGCGAGCGTGGTGCGCGCGGTGAGCCCCACGCCCGTGAAGGTCATCCTCGAGACCGCCGCGCTCAACCAGGACGAGAAGATCGCCGGCTGCGTGCTCGCCAAGGCCGCCGGCGCCGCCTACGTGAAGACCTCGACCGGCTTCGGGCCGGGTGGGGCCACCGTGGAGGACATCGCGCTGATGCGGCGCATCGTGGGGGCGGGCATGGGCGTGAAGGCCTCGGGCGGCATCCGCAGCGCCGAGGACGCGGCGCGGATGTTCGCGGCCGGGGCGGACCGGGTGGGCGCCTCGGCGTCGGTGGCGATCGTCACCGCGCAGAACGCCGGTGCCGGGAAGTACTAAGCGACCCTAGAGGATGCTCTGCGACTTCTTGCCGGGGCCGGTGGTCCGGGCGGGAGTCAGGATGGTCGGACCGGTCGGCTCCTTCTTGTCGTACTTGCCGGCCAGCACGTCCTTCACGTTGCGGTCGAAGCGGACCTTGCCGGTGGCCACCTCGCGGAGCGAGAGCACCGTCGGCTTGTCCTTCGCCTCCTCGATCAGCGGCCGTGCGCCCGCCATGAGCTGCCGCGTGCGCTTGGTGGCGAGCAGCACGAGGGCGAAGCGGTTGTCGACCTGCGGGAGGCAATCTTCGACGGTGATCCTGGCCATGGTTTCTCCGAGAAAAACGGCACCTTATCCGCTGATGCCCGGGCGGGTCAAGCGCCGTGCCTCTACCGCTTCGCCGTCTTGGGCGCCGGGGTCGTGGTCTTCGTCGGCGTGGTCTCCTCGAGCTCGGCCGGCGTGCTGGGGATCTGGGTGATCCGGTAGGCGTCCACCTGGAAGACGCGCGGCGACTCCGCCGACTTGACCCAGATCTTGTTGCCCTCGATCTTGCCGATGTCGAGCTCGGCGATCACCTTGCCGCCGGCGCCCAGCACCCGGGCGATCTTCTTCGGCTCGTCGAGACCCCACTTGGCGAGCTCCGCGGCGGTGGCCTTCTCGGACACGATGGACGAACCCTTGATGCTCTCGAGCGTCGAGAGGATCGACGACGCCTTCCAGCGCTTGGCATCGCCCGTCTGCGGCGCCGCCATCGTCCAGCTGTCGGGGCCGAAGCCCGCGTCGGTCTTGCTGCGGTGCCGCTCGGCGCCGAAGGTGATCGTGCCGGTGGTGGCGGTCGCCGTGAAGGACAGCCCGGTGGCATCCTCCTGGTGGAAGGCGAGGATGGTCTTGTCGCGCAGGTCCATGGTGGTGACGTCGAGGTCCTTGAGGATGCTCGTGGGCACCTCGGCGATCCAGGGATCCGCGGCGCGCTTCGCGTAGACGTGCTGGCTGCTCCCCTCCTTCACCTCGGCCAGAGTCAGCGTCTTCTGGGCGGCGTCCTTGCCGATCGTGACGCTCACGGTGTAGCCGGGGTGGTCGAGGCCGAAGCGCTTGAGATCCTCGGCGCTGGCCTGCTCGGAGGCGAAGCGCGTGGCGCGGAGGTTCTTCAGCGCGGAGGCCATCTGCTGCCCCTTCGCGGAATCCGCCTTCTCCTGGATCGGCGAGAGGATCTTCCAGTCGGTCGTGCTGTGGCGGGCCAGCGAGTACGACAGGTTGGGGGTCACCACGTCGAGCTCCGACAGGTCGGCGTCGTCGAAGTCGAACACGTGCTTGTCGCGCAGGTCGAACAGGCTCTTGTCGAGCGGGTACTTCAGCGCCGCCTCGCACACGTCCACGTCGGGCGAATCGGACGTGCTCACGAACAGGGTGCCGTCGTAGGCGTTGTCCGCGCCCACCGAGACCTTCTCGGTCTTTCCGGAGTCGAGCGTCACCTCGACCGCGATCTTGGGCTTTTCGAGGCCGTAGGCGCCGAGGTCCGAGACTCCCTCGATGCCCCGCTTGCGCTTCAGGCCGGCGATCTTGTCGACCATCGCCTCCACCGAGAGCTTGTCGGCCCGGGTCTGGATGGGCGCAGTGATCTTCCACTCGGCCCCATCGCGCTCGACGGTCGTGGTCTCGCCCTTGGCGGTGACCGACAGCTTCTTCACCTCGTCCTTCTTGAACGAGAAGAGGGTGTTCTGCTCTTCCTTCTTCTTCTGCTCGGCGACGGTCTTCTGGTAGACGCCGAACCAGGCGTAGCTGCCCAGCGCCGCCGCGACGGAGGCGGTCACCAGGAGGGTCGAGAGCGTCTTCTGCTTCTGCGTCATCGCCATCGGCGGCCCTTACTTGGAGCGGCGCACGCGCCAGATCGCGATGCCCACCGCGAGCAGCATCACCGGCAGCACGTCGATCGAGAAGAACTGCACCAGCGTCATCTGCTGCTGGTTCATGGTCAGGTGGCTGGCGTCCCGGCCGCGCGGGCGGATGGTGATGCGGTCGGTGCTGTCCGTCATCCAGCTCACCGTGTTCATGAACAGGTCCTGGTTGCCGACCTGGCGGCCCCAGCGGTTGTTGGCGAAGGCGCTGTTGCCGAAGGCCACGATGCGCATCTCGGGCGACCGCCTGCCCGTCTCGGCGGGCGGGATCTTCTTGGTGGCCGCGAGCGCCACGGCCAGGCTGCCCTTGAGCTTCCCTTCGGGGTTGGCGCGCCCCTGCGCCAGCATGGCGAAGTCGGTCTCGCCCCAGGCGCTCGGGTTCGTGGTGGCGAGCGCGAGCGGCCGCTCCGGCTCGCTCAGGGCCGTCAGGCTGCGGCAGGTGGGGAAGAGGGTGGCCTCGGTGAAGTCCTTGGTGACCGGGTTGTTCTGCGCGTACTGCTGCACCACCGGGATGTCGAGGTCGGCGCCGGCGAGGCGGGACAACGGGTCGATGATCTCGTCGTTGTTGATCTGGATGCCGTAGCCCTTGAGCATCGCGTCCAGCCCGGAGTCGATCTGCGGGTCGACCTCGATGATCAGGTGGCCGCCCTTGTCGGCGTACTCCTTGAGCGCGTTGGCCTCGGGCTCGAGAAAGGCCTTCTGCGGCCCTGCGACGACCACCGCGGCGGCGTCCTCGGGGATGTTCTTCACGTCGAGCAGGTTCAGGGTGTCGCTCTGGATGCCCTCGTCGCCGAGCGCCTTCACGACCTCCGCGTAGCCGCGCGCCTGCGTGTCCTTGATGTCGGCCTCGCCGTGGCCGATCGTGAAGTAGATCTTCTTCTGCGTCGAGTGGGTGAGCTTGACGATCGCGTTGGTGAGACCCTCCTCGCTGATCTGCTGCACCTTGTCCTGCTGCTTGCCGCTCTCGACCACCAGAGCGGGCCCGGAGTCCTTCTTGATGTTGAACTCCCGCACCTTCAGCGGATCCTTGTCGGGATCGAGGAACTCGTAGACGAACTCCTTCGGGTTCAGGTCGTGGTAGCGCTCCAGGAGGTCCTTCACCTGGCCGTACTCGCGGTCGGTGGGCGTGTAGAAGGCGTAGGCGTGCATCTCGCTCGTGAGCCCCTTGACGCTCTTCTGGGTGTCGTCGGCGAGGGTGAAGATCTTGTTCTTGGTCAGGTCCCACTGCTTCGGCATCTTGGCCGCCGCGAGGTAGTTTGCGATGCCCAGCACGGCGATCACCACGAGCCCGAGCCCGCCTGCCGTCGCCGCGAAGAACGTCCCCTTGCCGGAGACCATGCGGCCCACCTGCGAAGGGTCGAGGGCGATGTAGGCGCCGCAGAGGACGAGGCCGATGATGGCCTGCCACATCACGAAGCCGGAGCCCGCCGCGCCGAAGAGCAGCAGGACCGGCGACGTCACGAGGATGGCGCCGCCGATGGCGCCGAGCACCTGTCCGAGGGTCTTGGAGTTCATGTTCGTGTCTCCGAAGTGGCGCGCTTACGCCCAGCGGTGCGCTTCGATGGCCCGTTCGGTGAAGAACGGCCCGAGGATCATGAAGGAGAGGAAGTAGACGAGGTCCTTGAGCGCCGGGGCGCCCTTGGCGAACGCGTCGAGGTGCGTGGGCATGGAGATGTAGTCGAGCACGTCGCGCGCGGCGCCCTCGAGCCGGCCGGCCTGCCAGTTCAGGATCCAGAGGACGAGCAGGATCACGAAGGTCACCAGCGCCGCCACCACCACGCTCTCCGTGAGCGACGAGACGAACATCCCGACGGCCATCATGGCGCCGCCGACCAGGAAGAGGCCGAGGAGCCCCGACAGCACCGTGCTCCACTCGACCGGCGAGCCCTGGCCGGAGTTCATCATGGTGCCGGAGGTGCCGAAGATGGTGACGATCAAGGGGAAGAGCGCGAGCAGCGCCACCGCCACCGCCATGAGGCCGAGCGCGGCGAGGTACTTGCCGAGCATGATCTCGAAGGGGCGGATGGGGGCGGTCATGAGCAGCTCGAACGTGCGGCTGCGCTTCTCGTCGGCGATGAGCCGCATGGCGAGGAACGGCGTCATGAACAGGAAGATGACGCCCACGTTGCGCAGGAGCGGGTAGATGACCATGTCGGTCAGGTTCAGGTGCTCCAGCAGCTGCGGCTGCTGGAACGAAAGGAACTGGAGCGACATCTTCTGGAAGTAGCCGAGCGCGGCCAGGAACATGAGGCCCGCGATGAAGCACATGCCGCAGAAGACGGCGTAGGCCGTGGGCGTGGTGAAGTAGATCGACAGCTCTT
>DATJNL010000120.1:0-19045 GCA_035508175.1 Myxococcales bacterium | reverse complement strand
TCACCGGGCCCACGAACATCGAGACGTCCGCCCGGTCGCCCGCCAGCGCTCGCCCCCGCACCGCGAGCTTGTCGCCCTCGACGGCCACGATGCGCCCGCGAATGGCGCCGATGCGCGGGACCTCCCGCAGGTCTTCGGTGTGCGGGTGCACGGCCTCGAACGCGTCGGGATCGGCGCCGGTCGCGGCGGCCGGCGATGCCTGCTCGGCGGCCGGGGGCAGGGGCGATTCCGGGTTCCGCGGCGCGCAGGCGAGGCCGCAGGCGACGGCCAGCAAGGCGAGGGTCTTCATCGTTCACCTCCCGACGAAACGTCGGCAGCGCCGCGGGCGATGCCAAGCCTCGCCCGGCCGGAGGGGTGTCATGCGGGCGTGCTATGGGAAACGCATGCCCGAGCGCAGCGGCTGGGACGCCTACTTCATGGACATCGCGCGGGTGGTGGCCTCGCGCGCCACCTGCGACCGGAAGCACGTCGGCGCCGTGCTGGTGCGGGAGCGCACCATCCTGTCCACCGGCTACAACGGGAGCATCCGGGGCCTGCCCCACTGCGACGAGGTGGGCCACATGATGGAGGCGGGCCACTGCGTGGCCACGATCCACGCGGAGGCGAACGCCATCCTCCAGGCGGCGCGCAACGGCGTGCGCATCGAGGGCGCGGACATCTACACGACGGCGAGCCCTTGCTGGCCCTGCTTCAAGCTCGTCGCCAACGCCGGCCTCAAGCGCATCGTCTACGGGGAATTCTACCGGGACGAGCGGATCTTCGACTACTCCGCGAAGCTCGGCATCGTGCTGCAGGGGCCGCGAGGCTGAGGGCATGAAAAACACCTCTTTCCTCCGGCGGTCCCGCTCCTATATACTTCGACCATGCGAGTAACCGTCGCCCGGACCGCCGGCTTCTGCTGGGGTGTCCGCCGCACCGTCGACAAGACCTTCGAGACCGTGGAGGACGCCGAGGGCCCGGTCGTCACCTTGGGCCCGGTCATCCACAACCCTCAAGTGATCGCCCGTCTCAACGGGGAGGGCGTCGAGGTGAAGGACCGCGTCGCCGACATCTCGGACGGGACGACCGTGGTGGTTCGCACGCACGGCGCGGTCAAGTCCGAGATGGAAGCCGCACGCGCCCGCGGCCTCGACGTGGTTGACGGCACCTGTCCCTACGTCAAGGCCCCCCAGGTGTACGTGCAGCGCATGAGCCGGGACGGCTACCACATCATCGTGGTCGGCGACGCCAAGCATCCGGAGATCCGCGGCGTCGTGTCGTATTCGGTCGGCCCCGTGACCGTCCTCGCCCCCGGGGAGGAGGTCCCGGCGCTGCCGGGCGTCAAGAAGGTCGCGGTGGTGGCCCAGACCACGATCATCGGCGACGCCTTCAAGGCGGTCGTGGCCGAGTGCGCCCTTCGCTTCAAGGAAGTCCGCGCCTTCAACACCATCTGCTACGACACCGACGAGCGCCAGGAAGACGCCCGCACCCTGGCGGCCCAGGTCGACGCGGTGCTGGTGGTGGGCGGCAAGCAGAGCGCCAACACGCGCCACCTCGCAGAGATCTGCGGCGAGCTCCAGCCGCGGACCTACCACATCGAGACCGCCGAAGAGATTCGCCCGGAGTGGTTCCAGGGCGTCGAGACGGTCGGCGTCTCGGCCGGCGCGTCGACACCCGACTGGGTCATCGACGAGGTCGTGACGAGGCTGCAGGGGCTCTCGGCCGCAGCCGCCTAGCCGGTCCCTCGTCGGCCACGCGGGCGCTTTGACAGCGCGCCCCGGCGGGTGTAGACGGTTCCGCCTCCTTTTCGGAGAAGCAGTTCGCATCATTGCGCCACGGCAGCGATCCCCCTGCCGGGACGTTTGAACCTCAACCAGGGGCACAGTGCTTTCGAAGCGGTCCGTGAAGCCAGTCGGACGGTGAAGAAGGAACGGGACAACCAAACTCATGGAGAAGATGGCGAGCGAGACGCACGCGGGTGAAGCCGAGCCGAGCTTCGCGGAGATGTTCGAGGCCTCGATGAAGGATCGGGGCGGCGAGCCGGTGAAGGAAGGCGAGATCGTCAAGGGGACCGTGGTCCAGGTCACCAAGGACTATGCGGTCGTGGACATCGGCTACAAGTCCGAGGGCCAGGTCGCGATCTCCGAGTTCATCAACGCGAAGGGCGAGGTCACGATCAAGGCCGGCGACCCCGTCGAAGTGCTGCTCGAGTCGCGCGAGAACGATACCGGAATGGTCGTCCTCTCCAAGGAGAAGGCCGACAAGATGCGGATCTGGGACGACATCTCGGCCGCGTGCGAGCGCGACGAGCTGATCGAGGGCACCATCGTGGGCCGCGTGAAGGGAGGCCTCTCCGTCGACATCGGCGTGAAGGCGTTCCTCCCGGGCAGCCAGGTGGACATCCGCCCCGTCCGCAACCTCGACAAGTTCATCGGCGAGCGCCACAAGTTCAAGGTCATCAAGTTCAACAAGAAGCGCGGCAACATCGTGCTCTCCCGCCGCGTGCTCCTCGAGAAGGAGCGCGAGGAGATGAAGAAGGAGACGCTCAAGAAGCTGAAGGAGGGCGCGGTCCTGCAGGGCGTCGTGAAGAACCTCACCGACTACGGCGCCTTCATCGACCTCGGCGGCATCGACGGCCTGCTCCACATCACCGACATGAGCTGGGGCCGCATCAACCATCCCTCCGAGGCGCTCAACGTGGGCGACGAGGTGCGGGTGGTGGTCCTCAAGTTCGACGCGGCGAGCGAGCGCGTCTCCCTGGGCACGAAGCAGATCCAGGAGGACCCCTGGCACCGCGCGGACGAGAAGTACCCGCCGGGCACGCGCGTGCGCGGCAAGGTCGTCAGCCTCACCGACTACGGCGCGTTCATCGAGATCGAGCAGGGCGTCGAAGGCCTGGTGCACACGAGCGAGATGAGCTGGACCAAGCGCTTCAAGCACCCGAGCAAGCTGTTGAACCCCGGCGACATGGTCGACGCGGTGGTGCTCGACATCGATCCCAAGGCCAAGCGGATCGCGCTCGGCATGAAGCAGATCGAGCCGAACCCCTGGACGCTGCTCGAAGACAAGTACCCGATCGGCTCGGTGATCAAGGGGCAGATCCGCAACGTCACCGACTTCGGCATCTTCGTCGGCGTCGAGGAGGGCATCGACGGTCTGGTGCACGTCTCCGACATCTCGTGGAACGAGCGCATCAAGCACCCGGGCGAGAAGTACAAGAAGGGCGACGAGGTCGAGGCCGTGGTGCTCAACATCGACGTCGAGAACGAGCGCTTCTCCCTCGGCATCAAGCAGCTCACGCCGGATCCCTGGGAGACGCTGAGCGAGCGCAAGCCCGTCGGCACCCGCACCCGCGGCAAGGTCACCAAGGTCACCGACTTCGGCGCCTTCGTGGAGATCGAGCCCGGCATCGAAGGGCTGGTGCACGTATCGGAGCTCCGCGAGGAGCGCGTCGAGAACCCGCGCGACGTGGTGAAGGAAGGCGACGAGGTCGACGTGAAGATCATCGACATCAACACCGCCGACCGGAAGGTGGCCCTCTCGATCAAGGCGCTCGCGCACGAGGGCGACGAGGACTACCGCGAGTACCTGCGCAAGCAGCAGACCGAGAGTCGCGCCCGTCTCGGCGACGTGATGAAGAACCTCAAGAAGTAGAGGACGGCGAGCGTGTCCCCGACCGATCCAATGGCAGGGACACGCTCCTCTCCCGGCCGCTCGCCGGAGCGGCGCGTCGTGCTGATCGTCGTGGCGGTGGCCTCGGCGGCGTTCATGCTGTTCGTGATCGCCGCGTTCACCGTGATGGGAGCGGCTTTCTCGTCGGCCTCGATGGGCGGGCTCGACAGCGGATCCGGCAAGGTGAGGGTGGGCGTCGTCGAGGTGAAGGGCGTCATCGGCTCCCCCGACGACATCCTGAAGGACCTCCGCCGCTTCGAGGCCAACGACGACATCAAGGCGATCGTCGTGCGGGTGAACTCGCCCGGGGGCGCGGTCGCGCCCTCGCAGGAGATCCACGACGCGATCGCCCGCGTCGCCAAGAAGAAGCCCGTCGTGATCTCGATGGGCAACGTCGCCGCGTCGGGCGGCTTCTACCTGTCGGTCGCGGCGACCAAGATCTTCGCCGAGCCCGGCACGCTCACCGGTAGCATCGGTGTCATCGCGGAGCTGCCGGAGGTCGACCAGCTCCTCGACTGGGCCCACGTGAAGATGAACGTCATCAAGAGCGGGAAGCTCAAGGACCTCGGATCGCCGTTCCGCCCGATGACGGCCGACGACCAGGCCTACTTTCAGAGCCTGATCGACGACGTCTACGGCCAGTTCCTCGACGCGGTCGCGAAGGGGCGCAAGCTGCCCGTGGACAAGGTCAAGCCCATCGCCGATGGCCGCGTGTTTTCGGGCGCCCAGGCCAAGGCGCTGGGCCTCATCGACGAGCTCGGGGGCTTCGAGGACGCGGCACAGGCGGCGGTCGACCTCGCCCACGAGACCGGCAAGCCGCGCCTGGTCTATCCCCCCGAGGAGATGGAGTTCCGCCTCTCCGACTTCGTGAAGCAGGCGAGCGGCTCCGCGGTGGCGGGGCTGAAGGAGGCGGCCACGCCGCCCCTCGGCCTCCTGTTCCTGGCGCCCGAGGCCGCCGGCAGCGGTCGATGAACCAGCTCTGGGCGCCCTGGCGGGTCGAGTTCATCGAAGGCAAGGCGGCGCCGGGCTGCATCTTCTGCGACTTCCCCGCCCAGGAGGGGCTCGAGGCCGATCGCAAGAACCTGATCCTCGGGCGCACGCGGCACAGCTTCGCCATCCTCAACAAGTTTCCCTACAACAACGGCCATCTCATGGTCGTGCCGCGGCGCCACACCGCCGACCTGGCCGGCCTCCCCGCCGAGGAGGCCGACGATCTCGGCCATTTGCTGCAGCTCGCGCTGCGCGCGCTCGCCGAGAGCTACCGACCGGAAGGCTACAACCTGGGCATGAACCTCGGGCGCATCGCGGGGGCCGGGATCGCGGATCACCTGCACTGGCACGCGGTCCCGCGCTGGAACGGCGACACCAACTTCATGCCGGTGGTCGCGGAGACCAAGGTGATGATCGAGCACGTCGATCGCTCCTGGGAGCGCCTCCGCGCGGCGTTCGACCGCCTGCTGCCCCCGTCACGCTAGAGCAGCTTGCTGCGCACAAGGGCCAGCAGCTCGTCGTTGTCGAACGGCTTGCGCAGGAAGTCGTCCGCACCCGCCGATTGGGCCTCCGACGCCGCGACCTGCCCGGGCCGGGCAGAGAGGACGACCACGGGCAGGCTGGCCGTCTTCGGAGAGGCCTTGATGCGGCGGCACAGCTCCAGGCCGTCGAGGCCCGGCATGGCGATGTCGACGAGCACGAGGCCGACGCCGTCCTCGAGGCGCGTCAAGGCTTCCTCGGCGCCCGCGGCGCGCAGGGTGCCGATGCCCTCCACGGAGAGGAGCACCTCGAGGAAGTCGAGGACCTCGGGATCGTCGTCGACGACCAGGACACGCCGCGCGGCCACCGTCAGGGGCCCTTGCCTTTCCCGAGGACGACTCGCGTCTGGCCCTCCTCGCAGGCGATGGTCAGTGCCTTCGGCTCCGTGTCACGGGGCGCGCGCCGGCCTCCGGAGCCTCCCTTGCGGAACCGGCCCACCGGCACCGTGAGATGATCCCCGGCCTCGAGGGCCGCCTGTCGATACACGTAGGCGTCGTTCAGCGTGTAGGTCACGTCCGTCCAGCGGGACGAGCTGTTGTTCGTGATGAGGAGCACGGGGCCGCCCACCGCCATCTCCGCGCGGACGTCGGCGCCCAGCCGATCACCGGAGCTGGACGTCCAGGCCACGCCGACGACGGTCGCCAGCGACACGGCGAGCCAGGCAGCGACGAGCGCCGCCTGCAGCTTGAAGTAACGGTCCTGCGAGCGGAACGACTCGAGCGCCGAGTCCAGGGCCACCCGGAGCTTGCTGGACTGGGTCGCTGGGGCGGCGGCGGGTGCCATCGTCCCGCCGAGGATACCATCACTTCGCCTTGTCGATCGCGGCGATCACCCGGCTGGCCGTGACGTTGTCCGGCTGCACGGCGAGGACCTGCTCGGCCAGCGCGCGGGCGCGCTGGGCGCGGCGTCGGCGCTCGACCACGTCGTGCGTCTCCTCGGCGCGCCGCTCCAGCACGGCCGCCAGGCTCAGCTTGGCCTGGAGGTTCTTCCCGTCGCCGTCGAGGATGCGCTGGAGCTGGCTCTCGGCGCCCCGCAGGTCGTCCTCGGCGGCGAGCGCGTCGGCCAGCGCGAGGCGGGACTGGGCGTCGCCGCCGTGCAAGGCGACGACCGCGCGAAGCTGGGCCACCGTGGTGGCGAGGTCGCCGCCCTCCGCCGAGAGCTGCGCGAGGCGTTCGCGGGCCTGCCCCAGCAAGGGATCTTCCCTCAGGGCGGCGCGGTACTGCTCGATCGCCTGATCGTAGCGGCGCAGGCCGTAGTAGAGCTCGCCCAGGTACAGGTGCGGCTCGGGAAGGCTCGGGTCGAGCTGCGCCGCCCGCTCGAAGTGCTCGACGGCCTCCGAGTTGTCGCCCATGCGCTCGTAGGCGAGGCCGAGGGCCGACTGCACGCCGGCGACCTGCGGGTAGTCCGACTGCAGCTCCTCGAAGATGTCGACCGCGCGCTGGGGTGCCTCGACTCGCTCGAGCCATCCGAGGCCCTCGCTGAACTTTCCCCGCGCGGCCTCCGGCAGGACCCGGTACGGGTCGTGGATCAAGTCGATGAGCTTGCGTGCCTCGGCGAGGTCGTGCTCGCTCGGCTCGAGCGACAGCGCCGAGCCGATCTCGGCGATGGCCGCCTCGTCCTGCCCGACGTGGTGCAGCGCCACGGCGAGCGGAAAGTGGGGGTGCGGGTCGGACGCCGAGAGCGCGGCGGCCTCGCGAAGCGGCGCCACCGCCTCGGCGAAGCGCTCCGCGTCCAGCAGGGCGAGGCCGGCCCGAAGCGCAAACTCCGCGTTCTTCGGCGCCAGGCGATGGGCCTCGAGCAGCTCGTCGATGCCTCGGCCTTCGCCCCGGGTGCCCGCGAGCAGGCAGAGCCCCAGCACGTAGTGCGCGCGAGCCGACCCCGGCTCCTTCGTCACGGCGTCCCGTGCAGCGGCCGTCGTCACCTCCAGCCGGCCGCACTCGCGCGCGGCGCGAATCGAGTGCCGCAGGGGCTCGAGATCGTCCGGCTGCTCGTCCATGGCGTGCTGGAACCGCTTCAAGCCCTCGCAGGGCTTGCCGTCGTCGAGCAGGGCCAGCCCCTCCTCGTCGAGCTTGTGCGCCTGCTCCGCCTGCGTCGTGGTGGCGCAGCCGGCCAGGAGCGTCGCCGCGAGCACGAGCCGCTTCACGAGGCCCTTCCCCCGTCGCCGGCCACCGCCGCCTCCCGGTCACCGCCGGCGCCGCCGATGGACAGGTGGAGATCGATGAGCCGATCGTGCACGGTTCGCATCAATCGGTCGCGGTCGGCGGTGGTCAACCCCGCCGTGGGAATGGGGTCGCCCACGCGGATGCGAACGGTGCCGGGCCGGATCCGGAACTCGCCCTTGTGCTTGATGCGGTGGCTCCCGTCCACCGCGACGGGCACGATGGGAACCTGGGCGGCGATCGCCAGCATGAAGGCGCCCTTCTTGAACGCGCGGACCTCGCCACGCTCGTCCTCGGCCCGCGTGCCTTCCGGGAAGACGAGGATGCTCGTGCCGCGCGCCACCCTCTCGGCGGCGCGGCGCAGCGATTCGACGGCGCGCTCGCGGTGGCCGCGATCGATCAGCACGTGGCCGGCGAGGTGAAGGTACCAGCCCAGGATCGGCACGAAGCCGAGGGAGCGCTTCGCGACGAAGCGCACCGGGTGCAGCAGCGTCGCGAACAGCACCGGAACGTCGAAGTAGCCCTGGTGGTTGCTGACGAACACGTAGGGCTGCGTCCCATCGAGCGCGGGGTAGGGGTCGGGCGCCAGCCGAACGCCGGCCACCGCGAGCACCGCCGGCGCCCAGAGCCGGCGGGCCATCCAGCCCGCGGCGTCGCCCGACCAGGTCAGCAGGAGCGACAGGCTCACGGGCACGAGGAGGACAAGCGTCCAGAGCGCCGTGAAGGTCATGACGAGCAGGGAGCGCAAGGCGGCGGGTCCGGGGAAGGGTGGGGCGAGCGCCCGTGCTGGAGAGAGCTCAGCCACCGGGAGGCCCGGCCAGATCGCGAAACGCCGGATCGCCGCGCAGGGCGGCGAAGGCGGGATCCTTGGCGATGGCCGCCTTCTGGTCGGGGGCGCGGGCCACGAGGGTCTTGAGCGCGGACAGGGCCTCGGCGCTCTTGCCTTGCGCCGCCGCCAGGCGCGCCCGGCCGTAGGCTGCCAGCTCGGAAGCGGGAGCCACTTCGGCGATGCGGTCGAACGCCGCGGCCGCACCGGAGTAGTCCTTCGCGGCGAGCATCGCACTCCCATAGACGTACAGGACGCTGGGATCGCGATCGTCGATGGCGCTGGCGAGCTTCGCGTCCGCGAGCGCCGCGGTCACGTCCCCGGCCTCGAGCGCGAGCTGGGCACGGGAGAGGCGGGCGTAGAGGTTCTTCGGGGCCACCTCGAGCGCACGTCCGAGCGAGGCGCGGGCTGCGGCGTCCTGCCCCTGCTCGCTCTGCGTCCGGGCGAGGCCAATCCAGGCATCCACCTGACCCGGGTTGCGGGCCGTCGCTTGCTGGTAGGCCGCCTGGGCTTGCGCCTTCTTGCCCTGATCGTAGAAGAGGTCGCCGAGCCGCAGCCAGGGCGCCGAGATCGAGGGGTCCGCCGCCGCGGCGGCCTGGTACTCGGCGACGGCTTGCGCGACCTTCGCGGGGTCCGAGGCCTTCTTGCCCTCGTTCCAGAGCACGTTGCCGCGCGCCAGGTGCGTCTGCGCCTCCTCGTGGCAGGCGGCTAGGCAAACGATCGCGGCGAAGGCCGGCGCGGCGCGCAGCTGCATCATCGCTGAGGGACTTACTCGAACGGCGTTTGCAATTCAACGCGGATCGGGTAGACAGCCCAAGGTGTCGAAGCGCTTCATCGCCCTCGCGGGCAACATCGGGGCAGGCAAGACCGAGCTCTGCCAGTTCCTCTGCCGGCGCTACGGCCTCGAGCCCTTCTACGAGCCGAACGAGCAGAACCCCTACCTCGCTGACTTCTACCGCGACATGAAGGGCTTCGCCTTCAAGTCCCAGATCTACTTCCTGACCCACAAGTTTCGCCTCCACCGCGAGCTCGAGAAGGCGCCGGGCGCCGCCGTGCAGGACCGGACCATCTACGAGGACGCGGAGATCTTCGCGCAGAACCTCTTCCGCCAGAAGCTCATCGACAAGCGCGACTGGCAGACCTACTCGGAGCTCTACCGGGTCGTCAGCGGCACGCTGCGGCCCCCGGATCTCATGATCTACTTACGCGCGCCGGTGAAGACGCTGCGCCAGCGAATCAAGCGCCGCAACCGCAGCTTCGAGCAAGGCGTGTCGACGGCGTACCTGCGCCGGTTGAACGTCCTCTACGAAGACTGGATGCGCCGCTACAAGCTCTCGCCGCTCGTCGTGCTCGAGAGCGACCGCCTCGACTACCTGACCAACTTCGTCGACCGCATCGACGTGCTCGGACAGGT
Organism: Myxococcales bacterium; assembly: GCA_035508175.1. Lineage (GTDB taxonomy): Bacteria > Myxococcota > Myxococcia > Myxococcales > JAKAPL01 > DATJNL01. The sequence goes on along the minus strand of DATJNL010000120.1, from coordinate 9,465 downwards.
GGAGCGGTACCTCTGACCGAGCTGGCACCTTGCCCTTGACTCCCCCGGGGGCCAGGGTCTAGCTTCAAAAGACGCCGGCTGGGAGCCGGTTTCTCCCCCAAAGGTCTTCACCCGCAACGTTTCCAGCAGTCGACCTTCAGCCGCGCCCGGCGCCCGCCGACGCGGCGAATCCCCGCACTCCGAGACACCCATGCGACATCCCGAAGCTTCCGGCCGTACGAGCGACTCGGAGGCCGCCGCCGAATCGAAGGACGAGAAGGGCCGCACGCGGCACGCGGAGAAGCCCGCCGAGGACGGCACGGCCGAGGAGCCACGCAAGCACGCGCGCGGCCGCAAGGCCAAGGCGGCCAAGCACGAGGCGGAGGCCGAGGACGCCGGCGGCGCGCCCGCGCCTTCCCCCGCGAGCGCCGATGACGACGAGACCCCCGCCGAGGAGCCGCACCCGGCCGAGGCCGTCGCAGCGAAGGGCTCCGAGGCGGGCGGCGCGGTCCTGTCGCTCCCCAAGCTCAAGGAGATGAAGGCCACGGAGCTGGCGAAGATGGCGCGCCAGCTCAACGTCGACGGGGCGGGCTTCAAGAAGCAGGACCTCATCTTCGCGATCCTCTCGGCCAACGCGAGCCGCGCCGGCGAGGTCTTCGCCGACGGCGTCGTCGAGGTCTTGCCCGACGGCTTCGGGTTCCTGCGCTCCCCCGATTTCAGCTACCTCCCCGGGCCGGACGACATCTACGTGTCGCCCTCGCAGATCCGCAGGTACTCGCTGCGCACGGGCGACACCGTGGCGGGCCACGTGCGCCAGCCCAAGGAGGGCGAGCGCTACTTCGCGCTCTCGACCGTGGAGGCGATCAACGGCGACCCGGCCGTGGAGGATCGCGACAAGGTTTTCTTCGACAACCTGACGCCGCTGTACCCGAACGAGCGGCTGCGGCTCGAGCACGACGCCGCGAACATGACCACGCGGATCATCGATCTGCTCACGCCCATCGGGAAGGGGCAGCGCTGCCTGATCGTGGCGCCGCCGCGCGCCGGCAAGACGGTGCTGCTGCAGGACATCGCGCACGCCATCACCGCGAACCACAAGGAAGTCGTCCTCATCGTGCTCCTGATCGACGAGCGGCCCGAGGAGGTCACCGACATGGAGCGCTCGGTGAAGGGCGAGGTCGTGTCCTCCACCTTCGACGAGCCCGCCACCCGGCACGTGCAGGTCGCCGAGATGGTCATCGAGAAAGCGAAGCGGCTCGTCGAGTGCGGCCGCGACGTGGTGATCCTCCTCGATTCGATCACGCGCCTCGCGCGCGCGTACAACTCCGTCGTCCCACCGTCGGGAAAGATCCTGTCCGGCGGCGTCGACGCGAACGCCCTGCACAAGCCGAAGCGCTTCTTCGGCGCCGCCCGCAACATCGAGGAGGGCGGCAGCCTCACCATCGTCGGCACCGCGCTCATCGACACTGGCAGCCGCATGGACGAGGTGATCTTCGAGGAGTTCAAGGGGACCGGCAACTCGGAGATCGTCCTCGACCGCAAGCTCATGGAGAAGCGCATCTTCCCCTGCCTCGACATCAACAAGTCGGGGACACGGAAGGAGGAGCTGCTGCTCGAAGCGGATCACCTCAACCGCATCTGGGTGCTGCGCCAGCTCCTGCACCCCCTGAACCCCATCGACTCGATGGAGTTCCTCCTCTCGAAGATGAAGCCGACGAAGACGAACCAGGAGTTTCTCGAATCGATGAGTCGCTGACCCGTGGCGGAGGGAGCCGCACCGGGGGCCGAGGTGTCCCGCCTCGCCGAGGACGAGAAGCGCCTCTGCGACTGGAAGCGATGGGGACCCTACCTCGCCGAGCGGCAGTGGGGGACGGTCCGCGAGGATTATTCCGCCGACGGCGATTGCTGGGGCTACTTCCCGCACGATCACGCGCGCAGCCGCGCGTATCGCTGGGGCGAGGATGGTCTGCTGGGGATCACCGACCGGCAGTGCCGCCTGTGCTTCGCGGTGGCGCTCTGGAACGGCAAGGACCCGATCCTCAAGGAGCGCCTGTTCGGCCTGACGGGCCCCGAGGGCAACCACGGCGAGGACGTCAAGGAGTGCTACTTCTACCTGGACGCCACTCCCACCGCGTCGTACCTGCGCGCGCTCTACCGCTACCCGCAGGCCGAGTTTCCCTATGCCCGGCTGGTCGAGGGGAACCGGGGGCGCGACCGCCGCCTCGGTGAATACGAACTGGACGACACCGGCGTCTTCGCCGGCGGCCGCTTCTTCGACGTCGTCGCGGAATACGCCAAGGCTTCGCCGGACGACGTCCTGATCCGGCTCACCGTCGTCAACCGCGGACCCGACGCCGCGACGCTCCACTTGCTGCCCACCCTCTGGCTGCGCAACAGCTGGGCCTGGGGCCGTGGCGGCGAGGGCTACTGGCCCAAGGGACTCCTGACCACGCAAGGCCCGGGGCGCATCCACGCCGAGCATGCGTCGCTCGGCCCGTTCGTCTTCGCCTGGGAGGGCGACCGGACGCCCCTCTTCACCGAGAACGAGACCAACTACCGGCGGCTCTACGGCATCGACGGGCCCGTGCCGCACGTGAAGGACGCCTTTCACGACTACGTCATCGAGGGACGGCGCGAGGCGGTCTCGCCGGAGGGGCGAGGCACGAAGGCCGCCGTCCACGAGCGCTTCGAGCTCGCACCCGGCGCACAGGCCTCGCTGCGGCTGCGCCTCACCGCGCGGGATCAGGCCACGGCCGAGCCCTTCGGCCCCGAGTTCGAGCGCACCTTCGCGCGGCGCCTGGCGGAGGCCGACGAGTTCTACGAGGCCCGGCTGAAACGCTACTCCAGCGACGAGAAGCGCGTGGCGCGGCAGGCGTGGGCCGGCCTCATCTGGAACAAGCAGTTCTACCATTACGTCGTGAAGGACTGGCTCGAGGGCGACCCCGCGAGCCCCCCGCCGCCGCCGTCGCGCGTCCGCGGACGCAACCGCGAGTGGGGGCTGTTCTATGCCCGCGACGTGCTCTCGATGCCGGACAAGTGGGAGTACCCTTGGTTCGCGGCCTGGGACCTCGCTTTCCACATGGTGCCCTTCGCCGAGATCGACCCGGCGTTCGCGAAGGACCAGCTCGTGCTGCTCCTGCGCGAGTGGTACATGCACCCGAGCGGGCAGATCCCGGCGTACGAGTTCGCCTTCTCCGACGTGAACCCGCCCGTTCACGCCTGGGCGTGCAAGCGGGTCTACGAGCTCTCGGGGAGCCGCGGCAAGCACGATCGATTCTTCCTGGCGCGCACCTTCCAGAAGCTGGTCCTCTGCTTCACCTGGTGGGTGAACCGGAAGGACGCGGAAGGCGACAACCTCTTCTCCGGCGGCTTCCTCGGCCTGGACAACGTGGGCGTGTTCGATCGCAGCCGGCCGCTGCCCGGCGGGGCCGTGCTCGAGCAAGCCGACGGCACCGCCTGGATGGCGTTCTTCTGCATCACCATGCTGGAGATGGCGCTGGAGCTGGCGCGCGACGATCCTGCGTACGCCGACATGGCCTCCAAGTTCTTCGAGCACTTCGTGGCCATCGCCGACGCCATGAACCGCTTCGGCGGCGGCGGCCTCTGGGACGAGGCGGACGGCTTCTACTACGACCACCTGCGGGCCGGCGGCGAGGCACAGCCCCTGCGCATCCGTTCGCTGGTCGGCGTCATTCCGCTCCTCGCCGTGGGCGTCCTCGACGACGCCGCGATCGCGAACCTCCCGGGCTTCCAGAAGCGGCTGCAATGGTTCGTCGAGAACCGTCCGGATCTGGCGGCCCCCATCTCCTGCCTGGCGACTCCCGAGTCCCATCCGGGCGCGCCGGCGCACGCCCACCGGTTGCTGGCCATTCCTTCCCGAGAACGGCTCGAGCGCGTGCTGCGCTACGTGCTCGACGAGCGCGAGTTCCTGTCGCCGCACGGCGTGCGATCCATGTCGCGCTGGCACCGCGATCACCCGTACGTCTTCCCCGTGGACGGGGGGGAGGCGCGCGTCGACTACGAGCCGGCCGAATCGACCACGGCGCTCTTCGGCGGCAACTCCAACTGGCGCGGACCCGTCTGGTTCCCCATCAACTACCTCCTGATCGAGGCGCTCGACCGCTACCACCATTTTTACGGCGACGGACTCCGCGTCGAATGTCCGACGGGCTCCGGCCGGCTGATGAACCTGCACGAGGTGGCCCAGGAGCTCGCGGCCCGCCTGGTCAATCTCTTCCTCCCGGACGCGAGCGGGCGGCGGGCCTGCCATGGCGATGACCCCCGCTTTGCGTCGGATCCGGCCTGGAAGGAGCTGTTGCTCTTCCACGAGTACTTCGACGGCGAGACGGGCCGTGGCCTCGGAGCGAGTCACCAGACCGGCTGGACGGCGCTCGTGACCCGCTGCCTCGCCAAGGCGCGCGAGGTCCCGCCGGCGAAGGGCGGTTGACGGATGCTGTTGAACGACCAGGACGAGTGGCTGGAGGCGGACGGGCTGGGAGGGTTCGCCTCGGGCACGGTCTCGGGTGTGCGCACGCGGCGCTACCACGCCCTGCTGCTGGCGGCGACGACGCCCCCGAGCGGCCGGACCGTGCTGGTCAACGGGGTCGAGGCGTGGATCGAGACCGCCGGCGGCGCCGTGCCGCTGTCGACGCAGCGGTACGTCCCGGACGTGATCCACCCGGACGGCGTGAGCCGCCTGCGCGGCTTCACGAGCGAGCCCTGGCCCGCGTGGACCTACCGCGTCGACGGCTGCGACGTCACGCAGGAGCTCTTCGTCGCGCGCGGCACGGCGCGCGTGGTGCTGTCCTGGAAGGCCACCGGGGCGGGCGGCCGGCTGCCGCTGCGCGTGCGGCCGCTGCTGTCCGGTCGCGATTTCCACTCCCTCCACCACGAGAACGCGGGCTTCAGCTTCGCGGCGGCAGAAGCGCCGGGTGGCGGCGTGGCCTGGCGGCCGTACGGGGGCCTCCCCGGCGTGGTCGCGCGGGGCAACGGCCGCTACCGGCACGCGCCGGACTGGTACCGCCGGTTCCAGTACGATCGCGAGCGCGAACGGGGACTCGATTTCGAGGAGGATCTCGCTTCCCCCGGCGTATTCGAATGGGATCTCGACGGCGGCGCAGCCTGGCTCTCGTTCGAGGTGGCCGGCGCCGGTCCGGGTGATCTCCCCGCGCTGCGCGACCGGGAGCGAGCCCGCCGGGCGAGCCTGGGCGGCCCGCAAGGGCGTGCCGTGGAGGCCTACCTGGTCCGGCGCGGCGAAGGCACGACGATCATCGCCGGCTACCCGTGGTTCGGCGACTGGGGGCGAGACACCTTCATCGCCCTGCGGGGCCTGTGCCTCGCGCAGAGGCGTCTGACGGAGGCGCGCGAGATCCTCGTCGAATGGAGCCGCCACGTCTCGGACGGCATGCTGCCGAACCGCTTTCCCGACTCGGGCGAAGCCCCGGAGTACAACTCGGTCGACGCCGCGCTCTGGTTCGTCGTGGCCGTGCACGAGACGTTCGCCGCGGCGGCCGAGGCGGGCCAGCCCCTCGGCGATCGCGACGCCCGAGCGCTGCTCGACGCCGTGGAGGCCATCCTCGACGGGCACGTGCGCGGCACGCGCGCCGGCATTCACGTCGACCGCGACGGGCTGCTGGCCGCAGGCACGCGCCACACGCAGCTCACCTGGATGGACGCCTGCTACGAGGGTCGGCCCGTGACGCCGCGGGCCGGCAAGGCCGTGGAGGTGCAGGCGCTGTGGCTGAACGCGCTGTGGCTGCAGGCCAGGACCGCCCCGCGCTGGCGGGCGCCCTTCGAGGCCGGGCGAAAGGCCTTCCTGCAGCGCTTCTGGAACGAGCAGCGGGGTTGCCTCTTCGACGTGGTGGACGCCGAAGGCCGAGCGGGCTCCTGCGATGCGACGCTGCGGCCGAATCAGATCTTCGCGGTGGGCGGCCTGCCGCTCCAGCTCGTCACCGACGACCGGGCCCGCCGGATCGTGGAGGCGGTCGAGGCGCGCCTGTGGACGCCGCTCGGCTTGCGCTCGCTGGATCCCGACGACCCGGACTACCTCGGACGCTACCAGGGTACCCTCCGGGAGCGCGACGAGGCCTACCACCAGGGAACGGCGTGGGTCTGGCTGGCCGGGCCTTTCATCGAAGCCTGGCTGCGCGTTCATGGAAGCGCGGCCAAGGAAGACGCCCGCCGGCGCTTCCTGGCGCCGCTCATCGGCCAGCTCGAGCACGGCGGCATGGGGCACCTCCCCGAGATTGCCGACGGCGATCCGCCGCACGCGCCGAGGGGCTGTCCCTTCCAGGCCTGGTCCCTGGGAGAGCTGCTGCGCGTGCGCGCGATGCTGGAGGACCCCTCCTAGGTGCGCCGGCCGAAGCTGCCCATCCCGCCCAGCCCCTCGCTCCCCGATCTGCCCGACTGGGCCGCGGTCTTCGGGCGGCGGGCGCCGCTGCACCTCGAGATCGGCAGCGGTCACGGCGGCTTCGCGCTCGCCTTCGCCGAGGCCCACCGCGGCGCGGACCTCGTCGCCCTGGAGTGGCGCCGGAAGTTCGCCGACTGGACGCGGGCACGTGCGGCGGCGCGCGGGCTCGGCAACCTGCTCGTCCTCGGGGCCGATGCGCGCGACGAGCTGCCCCGGCTCTTTCGCCCGGGCTCCCTCGCGGCCATCCACCTGCACTTTCCGGATCCGTGGTGGAAGCGGCGGCACCAGAAGCGCCGGATCGTCGACGAGGCCTATGCCGCGCAGCTGCTCGTGCGCCTCGAGCCGGGCGGGCTGCTGGACGTCCGGACCGACGTCCTCGAACGCGGCCTCGACATGCGCGAGGTGCTGGAGGCGGCGGGCTTCGTCAACGAAGCGGGCCCCGGCCGCTTCAGCGAACGGCCGGACGACGAGATCCCCAGCACGCGGGAGAAGCGCTACCTCGCGAGCGGCGACCCGGTGTTCCGTCTCCGCCTGCGGCGGAGCTAGCGCCCCATCGCCTTTAGCAGGGAGGGGTCGAGCCACGCCAGGAGCGCGGCGAGCGCGAACGTCCCCGCGAGCGTCGGCGCGAGCACGGCGGTGGCCGCGCGCCCGAGGGTCACGCGATGAGCCCCCCGCACCGCCTGGACGGAGGTGAGCGCCGCCCAGACCTGGGGAACGAGCAGGGAAGGCAGGACCAGCGTGGCGTACAGAACGCCCGCTCCCCCGCCATAGCAGATGGCGCGCACGGTGCCGGCCAGGCCGCCGCGGGCGTCGCCGAGCAGCCGCAGCACGCCGTGAACCAGCAGGGCCAGCAGGACGTCCGCTGCGAGCCACAGGGTCGACACCGTGACGAGCAGGATGAGGGCCACGATGGCGCGCTCGGGCAGGGAGAGCTCGCCCGCCCCCTTGAGGCCCGCGCCGCTGGCCGCGGAGATGGCCACCGCCGAGCTCGCGCCGATGGCGTGCGTCCAGAGGGCGTAGCGGAGCGCCGGTCGCACGGGCCCAGGCGTTCCCAGCCGATCGAAGAATGCGGCGGGCGCGAGCAGCGACTGGCGCAAGGTCAGCGCGAAGGCCTTGCCGGCCCCGAGGCGCTCCCGCTCCTCCCAGGGTATCCTCCGGGACCAGCAGAGGGGGCACCGCGCGCCGGCCACCCCGGGCAGGGCACAGACGTCGCAGGTGGGTGAGCCGCAGATCTGGCAGTGCGCCGCCGCCGGCACGCCCGGGTGTCCGCCGCAGGTGACGTCCGTCGCCATCATCGCTTCGAGGTTGTAACGCTCGCCCTCTTTGGCCACAATGGCCGGCTTCGCTCCCCCGGAGGTCCACCCGTGAAGCTCAAGGTCCTGTACCATGATCGCTGCTTCGACGGCCTCTCCTCGGCCGCGGTCTTCTCCCGCTTCTACCGGGAGAAGGTCGACCCGGCGGTCGAGATCTCCTACCAAGGGCTGGCGCACCAGGCGGGTCAGGTCTTCCCGCCGGGCTCCTTCAGCGGCGACGAGAACGCGGTCGTCGACTTTCGCTACAGCTCGGACCCCAGGCTCACCTGGTGGTTCGATCACCACCGCAGCGCCTTTCCCACGCCCGAAGATCGCAAGAGCTTCGAGGCGGATCGGACGGGAAAGAAGTTCTTCGATCCCGAGGCGAAGAGCTGCGCGAAGTTCCTCTGCGACACGCTCGTGAAGCGTTTCTCCTTCGACGCGAAGCCGATGGGCGAGCTGGTCCACTGGGCCGAGATCATCGACGGGGCGCTCTTCCCGGACGCGAAGACCGCCGTGGAGCTCAGGGAGCCCGCGCTCCAGCTCATGCTGGCGATCGAGGCGTCGCAGGACGAGGCGGCGCGGCACCGGCTCATCGGCGACATGCAGCGACTGCCGCTCGCCGAGCTCGTGGCGCTGCCGTACGTGCGCGCGAGCCTCGAGCCGGCGCTCGCGGCGCACCGCCGCACGCTCGAGATCATGAAGGCCGAAGCGAAGCTCGAGGGTGCGGTCGTCCACTTCGACCTCGTCGCCCACGGGCTCGAGACGTTCAACAAGTTCATCGCGTACTACCTGTTCCCGCAGGCGGCCTATTCCGTCGGCGTCACCGCCGGGAAGGCGCGCGCGAAGGTCTCCGTGGGCTCGGACCCCTGGCATCCGGAGCGGCGCAAGCACGACCTCTCGAAGATCTGCGAGAGATGGGGCGGCGGCGGCCACGCCGTGGTCGCCGCCATCAGCTTTCCGCCCGGCGAGACGGAGCGCGCGCGCGCGGTGGCTCGGGAGATCGTGGCCGAGCTCAACCGCTAGCGCGCTCCCCGCTGCTACTGGGTCAACGGCCGCCGCTCTTCGCGGTAGAACGGCACCCGGAGGCTCGGACGCACGGCCACCATGGAGCCCGCCACCGCGCCCAGCAGCGACAGGCACGCGGAGAAGAACATGAGCCAGAGCGCTCCGTTGTACGGCGCGAGGGCCGCCGTGCCGTGGATCAGGTTGCTTCCGGTCCCGAACGACATGAGCGACACCAGGCCGATCTCGAAGAGGCCGATCAGCGCCCAGACGATCAGACCGGTGACGAAGCTCTCGACCGCGCTGTGATGCGCCCAGACCACGCCCGCGACGAGCCCGCCCACGAAGAAGCAGCCGAGCGGGATCCCGAGCGTCCAGAGCACCGCGCCGGTGTCGGGCGTCCGGGCCGCCACGAGGTTGAGAGGGTTGACGAGTTGCAAGCCGATGGCGTTGCCGAGAAAGGTCAGCACGCCTTCCAGCGCCAGCGCCACCAGCGTGCCGGCGAAGATCGCGCTCCAGCTGATGTGTCGGATGGGGCGCTCGTACGATTCCACTGCCATGAGAATCCTCCTTCGGCCGGAGGATTCCTCCCCGGCGCGATTGTCACGGATCCACCACCAGCACTGAGATAGGAACGCTGCAATCGCGAGGGAAGGCGCGAAGAGGCGAGAGCCCTCCGGCCTCACGGGTCGGAGGGCTCTCACGGTGCCGAGGACAGGAATCGAACCTGCACCCGCTTGCGCGGACTAGACCCTGAATCTAGCGCGTCTACCAGTTCCG
>DATJNL010000119.1:0-10473 GCA_035508175.1 Myxococcales bacterium | reverse complement strand
GAGCACCGGCGCCGGCGCGTCGACCGGCGCGGCCTCGAGCGGCAGCTCGACCGGTCACGCCTCCTCCACCGGCGGATCCACCGGGCGGGCGAGCACCGGCGGCTCGACGGGTCGGGCTTCGACGGGCGGCAGCACGGGCGCCGCGACCACGGGCAACGGGTCGAGCGGCGCGTCCACGACGGGCGGCTCGAGCGGCGCCTCGACGTCGAGCGGCTCCACGGGCGGCGGCACCACGTCGGCAGGCAGCACCGGCGGCTCCTCCAGCGGCGGCAGCACCACCGGGGCGACGTGTCAGAACGACCCTGGGTGCAACTCTTCCGGCGAGGCGGCCTGCGACGCCTCCGGGGATCTCGGGACCTGCACGCTCGGCGCCGACGGCTGCCTCCACGTCACCGGCGCGGTGGCGTGCCAGAGCGACCAGACGTGCAGCGACGGCTCCTGCAACTGCGACGCGAACGCGTGCGCCGGAGCGACCGGCACGACTTGCCTCGACGCCACCGACTTCGCCAGCTGCACCGCCAACGCCGATTCCTGCATCGACCTCGGACCCTCCCAGGCCTGCCCCGCTCCGGAGACGTGCCAGGGCGCGGCGGGCCAGGCGGCCTGTGCTTGCCCGGCGGCCGGCTCGGCCACGACCGCCGTGGCGACGGGCTGCACCCTGCAGAATGCGACGGCCTGCGACGCGTCCAGCGGCAACATCGACACCTGCACGCTCGTCGGCGGCTGCCTCGTGTGGGAAGGGCCCACGGGCGCCGGCGACCCCAACGATTGCTCGGCCGAGCAGCTCGTCTGCAACACCCAGGGTGGCGCGTCCGCCGCCTGTCAGTGCCCGCTCCACACGGCCGGGCAGCCGTATTTCGTCGATCCCGTCAATGGCAGCGATTCGGCGAGCGGCATCTTTCCGACGGGCCTGCAGAGCCCGGCGCAGTGCAGCTTCGGCACCCTCACCAACGCCCTCGCCGTCGCCGGCGGCGCGGGCGGCGCGCAGACCGTCGAGGCGGAGGGCACTCCGCCCGCGACCTTCACGAAGCAAGCGACCGGCAACAGCGAGACCTTCCCCATCACCGTCCCGGCGGGCGTGACCCTCACCACGACTGACCCCACTCCCAACCCCGTCGACTTCGTCGTCTCCTTCGACGACACCGCGGCCCCGCATGCAGTCATCCTGGGCGGCGCCGGGGCCGCGATCCAGGGCTTCACCATCGCGAATGCCGGCGGGAACGCGGCGGCCGACGCCCTCTCCTGCACCACCGGAGCGGTCACGGTGAACGCGGTCGACGTCGACGGCCAGGCGCACGGCAGCCTCTCCCGGCTGTCCACGGGCTTCACCGTGGGCGGGACCTGTGCGGTCACCGCGAACGACCTCCAGGTCAGCGACACCGCGGCGCAGGGTCTCGCGCTGACCGGCACCGGGACGAGCGCCTTCGGCGCGACGGCCGGCTTGCAGGTCTTCCAGAACGACGTCGGGATCGCGATCACGGGAAGCGGTCATTTCACGTTCACGAACGCCACCGTCGAGAGCGGGAGCGGCGCGGGCGTCATCATCAACCCGGGCACCGGCGCGCCTCCGACGGTGACGTTCGTCGACGGGCTCGTGACCGACAACGCCGGCGATGGCATCGACCTGGTCCTCGGCAGCCTGACCCTCGACGGCACGGGCGTCACCGTGAACGGCCTGAACGGCCTCAACGTCACCGGCGGCACGGTCACCATCGCACCGGACAGCGCGGGCGCGAACGCCTCGTTCGACGACAACGGGCTGAACAACGCCGTCAGCGCCGGCCTCAACGTGGCGGGCGGCACCGTCACGGCCACGGGCGCGGACGTGAGCGGCAACATGGGCAGCGGCGTGAGCGTGACGGGCGGAACGTCGGTGACCCTGACCGGCGTGACGCTCGGCAACGACGCCGCGGGAGCGACCTACGCCGGCAACGGCTTCGATGGCCTCTACGTCCTCGCGCCGGCCACGACCACCGTGAACGTCCACGGCGCCCTGATCTCCGTCAATGGCGCGCGCGGCGTCGAGCTGGCCACCGGCAACCAGGCCTCCAACCTCGCCACCGTGAACATCGACAACGGGACGCTCGCCGGCGGCACGATCATCACCGCGAACGGCGCCACCACCAACGACGCGAACGTGCGAGCAGGCTCGGGCAAGCTGAACGTCACCGGCACGACGGCGCTGCCAGTCACCATCTCCGGAGCGATCATGGGCCAAGGGTTGAACCTCGTCGGCGCCATCACGGCCTTGACGGACGTCTCCGTCGACGGCAACGCCGTGAACGGGATCCGGGTCGACGACGCGGCGTCCAGCGCCATCACCATCACCGACGGCACGATCTCGAGCAACGGCGCCGACGGCATCAAGGTCGATCAGGTTCCCACCCCGAGCGGCGGCGCGTTCCCCTTGCAGGTCGACGGCGTCACGATCGCGTCGAACGGCGCGGCCGGCATCGACGTGCTGGGAGACGACGGAAACGTGGGCGCCTTCCTGAGCAGCTGCATCGTGAGCGGCAACACCGGCGTCGGCGTGAACGTGGCCCAGCCCAACGGGAAGACCGTCCAGGTCGCGGTCGAGGGGAACACCGTCGAGCTGAACGACGCCGCGGCGGCGACGGGCGCCGGCGGCGGCTTCACCTTCACCGGCACGGCCGCCACGCTGTCGAACTTCTACGACAACAAGGTCGCCGGGAACGGCGGCGACCAGATCCTCGTCTCGGGCAGCGGCGGCTGGCAGCTGAACGGCGCGAGCGGGAGCTGCAGCACGGCCAACCAGATCTTCTGCTACGCCGCCGGCTCCGTGGGCCTGCGGCTGAGCGGCTCGGGCTTCGGCGCGACGATCGACGCGAGCGAGAATTCGTGGGCCAACGCGACCCCCACTCAGGGCGTCGACTACAACTACTCGGGCGGCTTCATCTCGGGGATCACGGCCACGCCGGCGTGCAGCCAGGCCGCGGGCGCCGGCAGCTGTCCCCCGGCTCCCTAGAACCAGTTTCAAGACCCCCGGCCTACTGCGAAAGCCGATGCTCTCGCTGCGCCGGGCGGCCTCGTCGCTCCGCTGCTCGACGTGCCTCAGAGGGCACGTTTCCGCTGCTCACTTCTCGGGTGCCCGGCTCGCTTCGGTCTCGGCTTTCTCGCTACGGCTGGGGGTTTTGAAACTACTTCTGGCGCGGCAGGCGCGCGAGGCGGTCCTTGGCCTGCGCCGAGACCGCCTCGTCGTGCAGGCGTGACGCCGCCTCGTAGGCCGAACGGGCCTCGCCGAGCTTGCCCTGCGCGGCGAGCGCGTCGCCCAGATCGAGCCGGGCTTCGGCGAGCGAGGGGTCGGCCTTGAGCGCGAGGCGCAGGGCCTTCTCCGCCTGCGGAAAGAGCTGCGCGCGAAGGGCCGCCCGGCCCTCCTTCGCGTGCTGGGCGGGCGTGCAGCCCGCGGCGCAGAGGGCCGCCCAGCGGCCTGCGGCGGAGGCGTCGCTGCCGGCGACGAAATCGTCCTCGGCCGACTGGTCGAGCTTCGCCGCGGGAACCTCCGCCCCGGTCAGCGGATCGACGACCAGCTTCGCGGCCGCGCCCGCGACGTACGCACCGTTGGCGAAGGCGAGATCGAAGCGCTCGAGGCGCCCGCCCTGCAGCCGGCGCTCGATGGTGAGGCCGGGCAACCCGGCCTCGCCGCCCGCCGCCTCGACGACCTCCCCTCTGGCCTCCCCCACTTTCCTGAAGCCCTTGCCCTGCTGGAGGAAGAGCAGCGTGCGCCGGCAACCCAGCTCGCCGCAGGACTGGCCCAGGATCCACAGCTTGCCCTCGGCCCCCGCCGGCAAGCGCCGCACCTGCCAGATCCCCGAGCCCCGCAGCTCGTGCTGGAGGGCACGGGGGAAGGACTCGAGCGTGTACTGCTCGAAGGGCGGCAGCGCGGCGAACGCCAGCGCGAGGGCGGCCGCGGCGAGCGGCATCTATTCCAGCCAGTCGCCGTCGCGGAGCTTCTTCGGGAGGTACTCGTCGGTCACGAAGCTGATGTCCTTCGCCGACAGGGCCTCGATCTCGAGCTTGATGCCGCTCTTGAGCATCCGCTCGATCTCCTTCTGCCACTGCTTCTTCTCGAACCAGGGGTAGGCGAGCATCTGCTTCGCCCGGCGCTCGTCCTCCTCGGTCATCTTCATCGTCACGTTGTTCGGCAGGTCGAACTTCTCCTTGTCGAACGACGAGAGGCCGATGAAGCGCGCGGTCGGGACCGCCATGCGCATGCTCTCGTAGGCCAGGTTGATCGAGCCCTGCTTCACCACGGAGTAGATGTAGAAGCCCCACGGGTCGTTGTCGACCAGCACGTACACCGGCAGCCGCAGCTCCTCGTGCAGGCGGTTGATCAGCCTCCGCACGCCGCGCGGCGGCTGCCCTCCCCCGTGGATCAGGATGCAGTGGTGCTTCTTCCAGAAGCGGTCCTCGTTGAGCCGCCGGAAGACGGCGTCCTTCTCCACGAGCAGCACGAACTTGGCCTCGTGCTTCTTGAACTGGATGACGTCCGCCTCCACGATGGAAGGCACACCCCAGCCCCCGGAGCCCATGCGGCGCGCGTCGATGGTGTCGCCCGCGTCGACGAGCGTGATCTCGCCCACGAGGTTGCCCTTGTTGGAGGCGAAGAGGTGCAGCTCCTCGCGCAGCGCGTCCACCGTGACCTCGAGGTCCTCGATGATCGGGTCGCTCTCCTCCTGCTCCTCGAAGGTGTTCTGGTGCGTGTCCCCGAGGGTGTGCTTCGTCATGTAGTACAGGTCGCGGATGCTGGTGGTCTTGCCGGAGGCGATGAGGTCCTTGCACGCCCCGCCGATCAGGAACGTCTGCATGAACTTCTTGGCCTGCCCCACGTTGAAGAAGAGCCGCTTCTGCTTGTCGCCCTTGAGCTCGATGATCTTCTTCTTCTCGTTGAAGCGCACGTTGGCGAGGGTGCGCGTGGGGATCTCCACCGTCGGGTTCTTTCCCGCGTTCGTCTGCGTGATCACCCCGTCGGCCAGCTTCACCAGCTTCTGAGTGGTCTTCTTGGCGCTGGCGTCCATCTAGGCCTCCTCCTCGGCCTCGGCCCGGGCCTTCTTCTTCGGCGCCGCGGCGGCCTCGATGGCCTCGTCGTCCTCGGCGCCGGTGAAGCCCTTCGCGAGCTGCATGAGCTTCTTCTTGATCTTCTCCTCGGGCTTGTCGGTGATCTGGTGCAGCGACTTCGCCAGCTCCTGGATGTAGAGCTCGAAGATGCTGCGCCGCTTCGCCTCGTAGTCCGCGTGCTGCCGCTTGCGGATGTGCGCCGCGAGCTTGCGGCCGCACTCCTGCGCGGCGAGCTGGATCTCCTTGAGGATCTCCGGGTAGTGCGCGAGGGCCTCCTTGGATTCGGAGGTGAACGGCACCCACACCGAGGCGATGTGCACGAAGAGCACCATGGGCCCCACCGGCAGCGCGCCCTTGGGCTGGGAGAGCAGGTAGTTGCGCCAGTCGGTCTTCACGATGGCCTCGGTCATGCCGCAGGCCGAGCGCTGGAAGAGCAGCGGCACGCGGTTCGCGAAGCGGTACAGCTCGATGGGCCGGTCGGCCGGCCAGTCCCCGCCGTAGGCGAGCCCCACCTCGATCTGGAACGGGTTGCCCCGGTAGACCTTGGGCGGGCGCGTGACCGTGGCGATGAAGAAGGTGTGGCCCTTGATGGCCTCCTCGCCGGCCGTCACGCCCTCCTCTTTCTTCTGCTCGGCGGGCGCAGCCTCCGGCGGCGGCGCGGGCTCGCCCTCCTCCTCGTTGGCCTTCCGCTCGGCCTCGGTGACCGAGAGGAAGTTGATCAGCCCCTTGCGCACCAGCTCCTCGCCGATGGGCGAGAGGCAGGAGAGCGGCGGCGCCATGATCTTGGTGTCGGCGATGGCCTGGTGCAGCGCCTCGGCCTCGGCGCGATCGAGCGACGCGGGCCGCTTGGTCCGCTTCAGCTTGGCCCGCTCGCAGATCTCGTCGGCGATCTTCGAGGAGATGCGGCTGAACTCCTGCTGCAAGAAGGCGCCCAGCTCGCGGCTCTTGCTCTCGGAGAGCATGAGCATCAGCGCACCCAGCTCGACTCCGTGCGGGTGCGGCTTGATCTCCACGGCCTCCTTGGGCGGCTGGTCGCTGGCGCGCGGGAAGACGAGCGGCTCCGGCTCCTTCGGCCGCACGTAGGTGATCGCCGCGTGGGGGTTGGCGAGCGCGGTCTGCTCCAGGTAGCGCAGGAGCGAGCGCTGGCCGTGCAGGTAGTCCGCGGTCATCTCGATCTCGACGCGCGTGCCGTGCGGCTTCTCGAGCTCGAGCTCCTCGTCGGCGAGCACCACCGGCGCGTTCTTGCGCGTGTCGAGCTGGATCTCGAAGTGGTGGGCGGGCCGGCCCTTGCCGGTCTTGCTCACCACGATGGCCGCCTTGCCGGTGGTGAGCTGCCCGTACATCACGGCGGCGGAGATGCCGATGCCCTGCTGGCCGCGGCTCTGCTTGAGCCTGTGGAACTTGCTGCCGTACAGGAGCTTGCCGAAGACCTTCGGGATCTGCGCCTTCACGATGCCGGGACCGTTGTCCTCCACGGCGACCCGGTAGCGGCTGGCCGTGAGCTCGACGACCTCGACCTTCACGTCGGGCAGGATGCCGGCCTCCTCGCAGGCGTCGAGCGAGTTGTCGACGGCCTCCTTGACGGTGGTGAGCAGCGCCTTGCTGGGGTTGTCGAAGCCGAGCAGGTGGCGGTTCTTGGTGAAGAACTCGCTGATGGAGATCTCGCGCTGCCCCTGCGCCATCTGCTCGGCGGTGGCGCGGCGCTTGGTGGGCTTGGTCGGGGTCGCGGTCGCGGTCGCGGTCGGGGTCGCGGTCGGCTTCGCGGTCGGCAGCAACTCGAGCTGCCGCTTGGCGACGGGCACCTTCGCGCCCTTGCCCTTCGCGCTCTTCTTGGCGGCGGTCGCTTTCATAGGAAGAAGGCTCTTAGCATCCGGCTCCGACAAACATCAATTGAGACAAGGGCATTTCCCGCGATCGGATTGACCCGGAGGCGGGCGCGGTTAGATTTGCGCCGTCATGTCGACCGCGACCGAGCATCTCCTGCTGCCCCACGGCGGCGGGATCTGGAATGGCGTCAAGACCGCGATGTTGCTGGCGCTTCTGACGGCCCTGCTCCTCTGGATCGGCCAGGCGATCGGCGGGGCGCAAGGCGTCGTGGTGGCGCTCGCCTTCGCCCTCGTGATGAACTTCGTCTCCTACTGGTGGAGCGACAAGATCGCCCTGCGCGTGCACCACGCCCAGCCGCTGCCACGCGAGCAGGCGCCGTGGCTCTACGAGATGGTCGGGCGGCTGGCCGCCCGCGCGGATATCCCCGCGCCGCCGATCTACGTCATCCCCACGATGACGCCCAACGCCTTCGCCACGGGCCGTGGCCCGAAGCACGCCGCCGTCGCGGTGACGCAGGGCATCCTGCAGCTCATGGATCGGCGCGAGCTCGAGGGGGTGCTCGGCCACGAGCTGGGCCACGTGAAGAACCACGACACGCTCACCATGACCGTCGTGGCCACCCTCGCCGGCGCCATCTCCATGATCGGCAGCCTCCTGCGCTGGACGGCCATCTTCGGCGGCTTCGGCGGCGGGAGCGACCGCGACCGCGGCGCCTCGGGCCTCGAGCTGCTCTTCATGGCCATCGTCGCGCCCCTCGTGGCGATGCTCATCCAGCTCGCCATCAGCCGCCGCCGCGAGTATGCCGCCGACGAGGCGGGCGCGGAGCTGTCCGGAAGCCCGGACGCCCTGGCCGACGCGCTCGAACGGCTCGAGGCGGGCAACCGCGCGCGCCCCTTCGACAACGCTCCGGCGATGGCGCACCTCTTCATCGTGAACCACCTCTCGGGGCGCGGACTCACCGGCCTCTTCTCCACGCACCCGCCCATCGAGGAGCGGGTGCGGCGGCTGCGCGCGATGTCGGGCACCGCGCCGCTCGTGAGCTAGCGGCGCGGTTTGACAGGTCGGCGCGCCGGCGTTACAAGCCCGCCGCCCATGCGCTCGCTCCTCGCCGCCAGCTACCTCGCCCTCGCCACGGCGTGCGGCCCCTCGGTGCACGCCGGCGCGCCGCCCAGCAGCCAGACCACCGCGTCCCTCATCGGCAACGGCAGCCAGCAGGACACGGCCGACCGCGGCTGCAACGTGGTGCTGAGGCAAGCGCAGGCAGAGCGGGCGGGCGACGGCGGCTTCGTCACCGACTGCTCGAGCGGCACCTGCTGGGCAATCGTCGACGGCACGGTGGACGTGTCCGCCGAGGCCGTGCTGGAAGAGCTGCCCGTGCGCATCTGGTACCAGGGCTCGAGCGGCGCCTGGCAATACGCCCCCACCACCCCGGCGCCCGGCGCCGGCGAGGGCTTCCGCCGTTACGCCTTCCAGCTCGCGAGCAGCACCTTCACCCCGGGGGTCGAGCGGCAGATCGTCGATCTCATCCCGTACCTCCAGACCCCGGCGGGCGGCCGCGTCTTCGACCACAACGCGCTCGCCGATCCCTCGGCCAATTACGAGGTGGGGCCCAACGAGAACTGGACGGTCCAGCCCCCCGATGCGCCCATCTGCCCGGGGCCGCAGCCGCAGGGGCACGCGGAGCTCGACTTCCCGGTGAGCTGGCAGAACGCGCAGCAGGGCGCGCTGGTGGAGTCGGGGAAGCTCGACATCGTCTACGACCCGAACCGCCTGCCGCTGTGCCTGGGCAGCAACTACAACGGCTTCCCCACCTGGGCGACCATCGCCTTCGTGCAGTTCGACCAGGCGCCGCCCCTGCAGTACGTGCTGCCAGCCTACCAGGACGGCGCGAGCTGGACGGCCTGGCCCATCGAGACCGACATCCCCGCGGGCGCGCAGCGCGTGGCGCTCTGGTACATGCAGACCGGCGACGAATGCGTGGGCCCCTCCTGGGACAGCAACTACGGGCAGAACTTCGTGTACCCGATCGCCGCGCAGCCCCCGCCCCGCGTGGGCTGGGCGGGCAACTGGGGCGGCAGCTTCGACGGGAGCTGCACGCACGAGGACGGCCTCACCGAGCCGGTGGACCTAGGCGCGGCGCAGCTGGCCGAGAGCTGCCTTTTCGTTGACGCGGAAGTCTGGGTGCCCGGGCTGACGGACCAGGCGGCGCTGCACCCGGAGCTGATCCAGGCCCAGGTGACCTCCACGCTGGACGACGCCGCGCCGGTGACGAGCTGGCTCGCGTTCGTGGGGCAGGTGGGCAACAACTACCGCTACCGCTGGACCCTGCAGCCGAGCGCGCTCGGCGCGAGCTGGAGCGTGGACCAGTACCACTTCACGTTCTCGACGGACGGCAACTACCTGTACCAGATCGGCGAGCAGGACGGCCCCACGGGCGGGCCCGACCGCGTGCTCACGCACGTCCCCTGAGATCTAGCGAACCGGCGTCTCGGCCGGCACGATCGACTGCTCCAGGCGCTGCACGCCGCCGCGCAGCACCGTGAGCTTCTGCGCCTTGCCCACGCGGTCCGCGGTGAGCAGGTGGTGCAGGTCGTCGATGCCGTGGATGGGCTGGTCTTCCAGGGCCACGATCACGTCGCCCTCCTGCAGCCGGGCGGTAGCAGCAGGGCCCTTCGGCTCGACGGCAATCACGAGCACGCCGCTGTCGGTGGCGAGCCGGTGGTGGCGGACGACGCGCTGCAACACGCGCACGTTCTGCCCGCCCAGGCCGAGGTAGCTGCGGCGCACGCGCCCTTCCCGCAGAAGCTGGGGCACCACGAAGCTCGCCGTGTCGATGGAGACGGCGAAGCTGAGCCCCTGCGCGGGCAGGATGACCGCGGTGTTCACGCCGACGACCTCGCCGTGCGCGTTGACGAGGGGCCCGCCGGAGTTGCCGGGATTGAGGGCGGCGTCGGTCTGGATGATGTCGTCCATGAGGCGGCCGGTGCTCGAGCGGAAGGTGCGCCCGAGGGCGCTGACCACTCCGGCCGTGACGGTGCAGTCGAAGCCGTAGGGGTTGCCGATGGCGACGACGAGCTGGCCCACGCGCAGGGCCCTGGCGCGGCCGAGCTTGGCGGCGACGAGGCCGGGGGCCTCGATGCGGATGACCGCGAGGTCGGTGTCGGGGTCGTCGCCCACGAGCGACGCGGGGACGCGGTGGCCGTCGTTCAGGATGGCGTGCACGGACTGCGCGCCGTGGACGACGTGGCTGTTGGTGAGGACGTAGCCGTCGGGGGTGAAGAGGAAGCCGGAGCCCGAGCCGTCGCCGCCGCGCTCGCGCGCCGAGCGCCGGGCGGAGACCTCGATCTTCACGACGGAGGGGCTGACGCGCTGCGCCACGCCGACGACGGCGGCGGAGTAGGCATCGAGCAGGGCTTCGTCGAAGCGCTCGTCGGAGGGGCCGGCGGCCGCGGGGGCGGGGGAATCGCGGGGAAGATCGTCCACGAGATGCAAGATGGGGCGGGGCATCGCGGGAAGGTAAGACGGGAGACCCGGAGGTCAAATGCGGTCGGGGTCGAGGGTCGAGGGTCG